>DATMXS010000255.1:0-2665 GCA_035561355.1 Bryobacteraceae bacterium
CCATTCAACACGGTCTGCGCAGACGCCAGCGTGGTCAAGAGCGCCATGAACAACAATAACTTGAAAGAGCGAATCACTCGTCAATCCTCCTTGATCTCTGCTGAGTCAATTAGTAGCTGCGGTGTGTTACAGCAGAGTTACAAGGAAGTGAAATTCGTGTTACATGCGGGGAACGCGCTATGCGATGGCACGCCCGATTGTCACTGGTACTGCTATCGGCGCGTGAGATGAAACGAATCCCGTTCGTAGCGGCACAGCTTCCGGAACTGGCACCCACGCCAGTCAGGCACGCGCTCTCCGCCGTGGTTCAATCTCAGTCGGTGGAGCGATCGGCTCAACTCGACTCAGCTCCTTGACACCGATCAGGTCTAGCATCATCGTGTGGCGCGGGCTGGGGCAATGCCACACGAATATCAGAGCAAAGTAAACCAGAGCCACGACTGCAATCACGAAGAGGATGTCGGCCGGGAATACCGGGATAGAAACGCCGCAGGTGCTTGCCGGGGATTCCTTAAAAGTACCTTGCGGAGCAGCGGAGATGAATGAAACAGCATTCATAACTACCTCCCGCACTTACTATTTAAGCGCGGGATTGTTACAGGGATATGAACACACGTTGAATTTGCAGTTCCCGGCTCCGAACCTCAGCGGGAGTGCTCGCCCTGTTGCCGGCGCAGGTGCTTATCGTTTGACTACATACGACTTGCGCGACCCGCTATGATGGCAATTGCACCCGGTCACAATTTGCTTTGGTGGAGATTCCGCGTCGATGAGCCCTGCGCGAAGCGATGAGTACCTGGAGAGCTTGGTTCGCGAGTTCCAGAAGCTCCCGAAAGAGACTCCATGGCTGGAATTCAAGCACAACAACTCGGATCCACAGCAGATCGGGGAGTACATTTCTGCACTCGCGAATACCGCCGCCCTGTGTGGCAAGGCTAACGCATATCTCGTATGGGGAGTTGAAGATTCTACCCACCAACTTTGCGGCACAGAATTCTCACCGTCTGCGACGAAGATTGGCAACGAAGAGTTGGAGAGTTGGATCCTTCGAACGCTTTCGCCCAAGATACACTTCACTTTTTACGAGTTGATGATCGAGGGGAAGCACGTTGTTGTTCTTGAAATTGCACGCGCTTTCCGACACCCTGTCCAATTCCAAGGCAATGAGTTCGTGCGGGTGGGCACATATAAAAAGCGCCTTCGAGAATTTCCAGAAAAGCAACGTGAGCTCTGGCGAATTTTTGACGAAGTGCCGTTTGAGTCTCAGATAGCCGCCGATGAACTAAGCGATGACCAAGTTGTCACACTCTTGGATTATCCGGCGTATTTTCACTTGCTCCATCTTCCTTTGCCCTCCGATCGCCAAAGCATTCTTGCGGGAATGGAGTCAGATGCGGTTATCTCGCAAGCGCTGAATGGAAAATGGGAGATTACGAACCTCGGCGCAATCCTATTTGGTCGCAAACTCGAAGAATTTCCGGCATTGAAGAGAAAGGCGGTCCGGGTAATCTCATACAGAGGAACCCAGAGGGTTGAGACGTTACGGGAGCGGAAGGGCTCAAAGGGGTACGCCATCAGCTTCGAGGGGCTTATAGGGTACATCAACGGTCTACTACCCTCAAATGAGGTCATAGGGAAGGCGCTACGAAGGAGCGTACCAATGTATCCCGAGCTCGCCATTCGGGAACTCGTCGCGAATGCTCTAATCCATCAAGATTTTTCAATAACTGGCAGCGGACCGATGATCGAGATATTCGATGATCGGCTAGAGATCACGAATCCAGGAGCTCCTCTGGTTGAGACCGAGCGCCTCCTTGACACCCCTCCTCGATCAAGGAACGAGGCACTTGCGTCAGTGATGCGGCGAATAGGAGTTTGCGAAGAGCGCGGCAGTGGCATTGACAAGGTCGTTTGGCAAACTGAGTACTACCAACTTCCGGCGCCGTACTTCGAGATCGCCGGAGAGAACATGACCGCGGCTCTGTTTGCTCATAAACCACTGTCGAAAATGGCCAAAACAGATCGGGTTCGGGCGTGCTACTTACATGCATGTTTGCGCTTTGTTGGCCGTGACCACATGACAAACACCTCTCTCCGCGAGCGCTTCGGAATTGCTGTTCAGAACAGTGCGCTGGCATCCCGGCTGATCAAGGAAGCTGTGGAGGCCAAATATATTCGACCGTATGACGAGGCGGCTGGCCGGAAGTACATGAGATATGTGCCGTTCTGGGCGTGATTCTTCTTTGACAGGTAAACCGCAGAGCCAAACCCCTGGGGGAAACGACCTTTCTAAACCTAAGATTTACAATAGCTTAGCGGAGATGCTTTATTTGATGGTCATTTGATTCTGTGGCACCATCGGCTCTCCTGCACATGAGATCAGCGCAAGGCGGCTTGCGCCGTGGCTTCCGCCGTCCGTAGCATGAACGCGAACGTTGAGCCGTGGTGCAATTCGCTTTCGACCCGAATCGTCCCGCCGTGCGCCAGCACGATATGTTTTGCAATTGCCAGCCCAAGCCCGGTGCCGCCGCTCTCGCGAGAGCGGGCCGTGTCCACGCGATAGAAGCGCTCGAAGAGGCGCGACAGGTGCTCGGACGAGATGCCCGGCCCGAAGTCGCGCACGAAGAATTCAACTCCAGCTTCCACATCCCTCGCGCCGATGACG
>DATMXS010000256.1:0-2735 GCA_035561355.1 Bryobacteraceae bacterium
GTACAACTCCGCCGAGTTGGTCAGTTGCTTGTTGGTCAGCGTTCCGTCGAACGCCTTGGTGCACTTCTCGTCGAGAAACAACTCCGCGTTCGCGGGCGAGCAAGTGAGCTTCGCGTTCTTCTTGTACGGATGTTTGCTCGCATCACTCTCTTCGATTGAGACCTGGATGTAGGTCGCGTCGGCGTAGATCTTGGTCTCGCCTTTTGCGAGGTGATGGGAAAGGTTCTTCTCGAGGAGAACCAGTTTGTATTCCGCCTCGATCTTCGGCTTGACGACGTTGATCTTTTCAGAGACGACTTCGCCCTCGGCGACGCCGGTCGTGTTCGGGCCTTCCAGCGTCAGGCTGAGTGTCGTGGCGCCGGCGGCTGCGCCTTCGCCGTACAGCATGAGAGGCGACGCGACTTTGACGTCGAAGTCGGTGATCGGCACGCCATTTTTGGCCGCCTGATAGAGCTTCACCGTTCCGTTCGGCCCGGCGATCTTGGCCGGTCCCGGGAATCCTGCCGGAGAGGATGTGAACGTAACCGGGAGCCGGGCGGCCTCCGCGCCCTTCTTACGCCTCGGGATCTTGATGACCGGCTTATAGAGGGTTTTGTCTTTCCTCGCGCGCTTGCACTTGACCTCACAGACGACTTCAGCTTCCTCGCTGCCCGAGAGCGCGCCGAGCAGGCTCTGGGCTTTCGTAGGACTGATCAGGTAGTCCATTCGTCAAACTTCCAGGCCGACCGCATCGGCCGCCTTTAAATGCGCGACGGCCGCGTCACAAAGCCGGTCCATGCGGGCCGATGCGTTCACCGACCGGTCTGCCAGCATTGCCGAAGCCCAGGGCGTCAGCGGGTTGGTGTCGAAATCGCGCCCGAGCGCGAACATCAGATCCACGTACTTCGAGATGTGTACCTCGTACGTGAACCCGTGCGAGGCGGCCCGTTCGATTCCATGCCGGACCGCTTCGCGCACTACGGCGAGGCCGAGTTCCTCGCACTCGTCGGGGAAGTGCTCCTGCAAGTGGTTTACGAGCCAGCGGGAGAGCGCTGCCCGCGCAAGTGCCTTGAACTGCCTCTCACGGATGACGAGCATCAAAATACTCTGGGGTTCGGAATGCCGATCCTACTACCGCTTTCGGGGCCCCGTCAATCGGGCCTGGAAAGGTTTACGATTGGCCAGCGCGCCTGAGAGCCGGGAGTTGAACGGCGAGCATCGCGGTTTCCCTCAGGTGGCCGGGGCCGCCGCCAGTTGTGGGACCTCAAGCGGAACAGAGTCCGTGAGCAACTCGCCGTTAGTAAGTTGGAAGGAAAGAAAAGTGCCGGGATCGTCGCCCTCCATCATGATGCGTGTCGTGCGCCCGAAGACGGTCTCGAGTTCGTTACTCGTGCAGGTCGGAAGATAAACGCGGAGGATACGCGGGTCATAGTAGCGAAAGACCAGGCGCCGGCCGCGATAGTCCTTTGCGATGAGGAAGCGGCGGAAGTGACGGCGGAGGGCAGCCAGATCCTCGGTGGAACGAAAGAAAACGCCCCAACTGTTGCCCCATCCGTTGTTGATGATGTAGCGAGTCAGACGGTCTGCATTGTCCAACTGAATGAGATAAGGGGCGGCGACACGCATCTCGGGAGACAGCTCCCCGGCATAAAGGCAGCAATTGTCCTGCGAGGTTCCCTGTATGGCGCCGAAGACACGCAGATCGCGTGCGCCGTCAAGAATGGCCCATACCTTCTCCCAGGGCGGCGTGCCCGGAGGCCATAGCAACTGCATGATCCGGTTGAGGTGAGGGTGCGCCAAGCTCTATTCTCCCGCTGCGGCCCCCCGCTGCCGCTCGCATTCCTCGCAGAACGCGGCGCCGGTTTCCGCGGCCCCCCGTAGCGTTGCCGCCTGAGCGGCCTGATCGTGGTTCGGCGGGAAAGTGTTCGCATCGGGCGGAGGAGGCGCCGGCGCGCTCGCTTTCCGTTGCGGCGCAGCCGGTGGAGGCGCAGAGGCTTGCTCTGCTTGAGTGCTGAACCGTCCGCGTGCGAGGCGATCCTGCCTGAGCACGAAGATGTCGCCGTGGACGAGCATCACGGCCACCTTCTTGAACACCTCTTCGTCACTCAGAAGATGAATGTCGATAATCGAAGTGTCACCCAGCAGGCGGCGGAGGATGCCCATTACGTGGGGATCATCTCTCCACTGCCGCATACACATGACTGCGGTTTCGACAGTCCACGATTTGCTGATTTCGCGCAACCAGCCGAGTTCGGCGCCGGCGCAGCCATACGGGAGCAGCATTCGGAAACGCTCAGATGTTATCACGAAGCAGGCTGGCCTGCCATAATATGCTCGCATAGACGCGCATCCGCCGAACGAGAGCGCGCCTGAAGCCGGTTCGCTCGCGCCGCCCTCAATTCCACTGCCTGCGCAAAGCATATAAGATCACTGGTTGACCGGACTCTCCGCCAAGCCTGGAGGACCGGCATCACACCCGTGAAAAGAAGAGGACCAACATTCATGAACAAGCGAGTGGCATTTCCGGCTCTGGCAGTGGCCGCGGCATGCGGTCTGGGTTTTGCGTTCGGGACAATGATGAGCGAACCGCGTCCGAGCGTTGCGTTCGCCCAGGCCGCTGCGCCGGCGCAGGCCGTCCCTGCGAACGACGGCAAGCTGCGGATCATTATCTTCGGCGCGCATCCTGACGACTCCGAGTACCGCGGCGCGGGTGTGGCTATGAAGTGGGCGAAGGCGGGGCATCATGTGAAGCTCGT
>DATMXS010000257.1:0-36002 GCA_035561355.1 Bryobacteraceae bacterium
CAACCATACGCAGTTCAATGGCATCAACAGCACACTGCGCTTCTCCGGCCTGACGAATCCGAGTATCACGAATCTACCGTACGACTCGACCGGAAAGCTCGCCAACATGAACGGGTTCGGCACCGTGAGTGGTGTCGAATCGCCTCGTATTGTGCAGCTCGTAATGAAAGTGGAGTTCTAGTTCGCAGCGGTTCGCAACGACACGGCGGCACCCTGGGGTTGCCCGGTATGCCGCCGCATGTTTTTATGGCGGCGATGGGGACAGCATGTTGACGAGGCGATGCGGCAGGGCACCTCGGTTTGCAGCGTTGGTGTTGGCCTTAGGTAGGACCCTGTTCGCCCAGAGTACCGGCGAGGACCTGGAAGATCAGGCGGAGCGAATGGCTGCCGCCGGCAACTATCAGGCGGCGGTTAAGCTCTATCAGTCGCTCACGGCGCAGAACCCCCGTTCCGCGGCGATTCTCGTCAATCTCGGGGTGGTGTACGCGAAGCTCGGTCAGTTCTCGCTCGCCGCAAAGGCGTATCGGAAGGCGCTCAACATCGATCCGGCATCGCAGCCGGCGCTGATCAACCTTGGCCTCGCGGAGTTCAAGGCCGGGAGGTTCGGCTCTGCAGTGACGCCGCTTGAGAACGCCTTAAGGCAAGAACCGGAGAACCGCCAGGCCCAGACTCTCCTGGCCATGAGCCGATTCAGCCTGCGGCAGTTTGCCTCCGCCAGCCGGAGTTTCGAGATTCTATTCAAAGCCGACCCGGGGAACACGATGCTTCAGTATCTGCTGGGTGAATGCTATTTCCGCTCCCACCAGCAGGAACGCCTTGAAGCCTATCTCGAGGAACTCGATAAGCGCTTTCCCGGTTCGGCAGCCCTGCACATGTTGGCCGGCGAAGCGTATGACCGCCTGAACCGTACGGGAGAGGCGATTCACGAATTCAACTTGGCAAAGAAGGCTGCCCCGTTCCTGCCCAGGATTCACTTCTATCTCGGATATTTGTACTGGGAGATAAGGGAATACGACGACGCTGCTGTGGAATTCACCGCGGAACGCGCCAGTCCGACCGGAGAGCGCGCGCAAGCCGAGGGCTATTTGGGTGATATCGCGATGCGGAACGGTGATACTGAAAAGGCGGAACTGCTTCTCAAGAGCGCACTTCGCAACGACGACCGCGTGCATATCGCGCACCTCGACTTGGGGATCATCTATGCAGAGCAGAACAGGTGGGCGGATGCGCAGCACGAATTGGAAGCGGCGATTGCACTGGCCCCCGATCGAGTGAATGCATACTACCGTCTCGCGCAGGTCTACCGCGCCCAGGGCAAGTCGGAATTACAGAAGCAGATGTTGAGCAAGGTCAAGAATATCAATGAGGCGAGACGTCTTTCCGTCGAGAGCGTGCTACGGGACTCTCCACTGGATCTCAGGTAGGGACGACGTCGCTGTGCTTCTGTCGACCGTCCGTGCCGGGGTTAAGTCGCCATTCTTTTGAGAACGCAACCTGGACTGTCTGGAATATGAATCGACGCGATCTTCTGAAACTCAGTGCCCTTCTCCCCTCGATTGGCCACACGCAGGAACGCACGGTCTCCATGCGGCTGGCTTTCGACCGCAGCCTGGGACCGGCCCGGATGGAGCGCATCGGGCTCGGGCAGGGCGGTCTTTCCGTCGAACCGATGTGGGATGATCGCGCGAAAGAAATTCGCGCCTTGCGGCCGGCAATGATCCGCTTGTTCGTGCAGGAATACTTCGACCTGCTGCCAACTCCCGGCCGCTATCATTTCGATGCGCTGGACCGTTCGGTAGATCTCATTCGTAGTACGGGAGCAACGCCACTGTTGAGCATCGCGATCAAGCCAAAGGTGCTCTTCCCTCAGGTGGATCAGAATATTGTCGAGCCGAAGGACTACGCTGCGTGGGAAGAATTGATCTACCGCACCGTCCGGCACTACAAGGAGCGGGGTTCGGAGGTCGGCTATTGGGAGGTGGCCAACGAACCGGATATCGGCGAGGATGGCGGCTGTCCGTATCGATTCAAGCCCGACAGTTACGTCCGGTACTACGAGCACACCGTACGCGCTGTGAGGCGTGCCGATCCTCGGGCGCGTGTCGGGGGCCCCGCGCTCGCGAATGTGCGGTCCGCGATAATGCCTGCGCTCCTCGATGCCTGCCAGTCACGCGGCATACCCATAGACTTCGTCTCCTGGCACATCTACAGCAGCGAGCCGCGCCGGATTCGCGAAACGATCGAATACGCCAAGGAACTGGTCCGCAAGTTTCCCTCGCTCGAGTTGGAGACTCACCTGAACGAGTGGAACATGTCTCTGAGCAATCCCGTGCTCGATCCCCGTTTCCAGCCCTGCTACGTGGCGGAGACCGCGTGGCAGATGAAGGATGCAGGTCTTGATTGGTCGTGCTATTACCACATCCGCGATTACTACGTCGATCGTGAGCAATTCGCGCGTTTCATGTCGCCGAAAGGAGCGGCATTTATGGCGCGCTGGTGGAATCGCATGCCGCAGTTCGACGGATTGTTCGATTATCAGAACACAGTCAGGCCCGCTTACTGGACCTTTAAGCTTCTGTCGCGCCTTACCGGCGAACGCTTCGAAGCCAAATCGCGTGATGGCGCGGTGCATGGCTTTCTGACGTGGGATCCCGCTTACGAACTCTACAACCTGCTGATCTGGAATTTCTCGCCTTCACCCGCGCAGGTGGAAATCGCATGGAGCGGCTTACCCTACAATGCGATGGCAAAGCGGGTCAGCCTCGACGCAGAGACCGGCAGCAACGTTGAGAATGAGCGGCTGCGCCCACGGCCGCCGCTGAAAATGACCGCCGGGGCGGGACGGGGCGCGGCGCAGCTTGGACCCTACGGGATCGAGTTTTGGTATGTCGAGAAGTTGGGGCGATAAATTGGTTGCGAGCCGCGGCTACCCCACTTTCCGCCATTCGGCTCCCCCAGGGTTCGCGCATCGGGATGCCATCATCTTCTCCGCGCGCTCGTGACCGATGATTCGTTTCCTTCTTCGGGTCCCAACGCATAGTGCGCCCGGTGCGAGCAGATGTCGGAGACGTGAGTGATCAAGTCCGGTTTACGCATCGCCGCTCTCGGACACAACGTCTCCGCGTGAGGCCAAAGAGAGAGGCTGTCTGCTGTGCTCCAATGCTGCTCCATTAAGCGGAGCCCTGGAGCAAGCCGCTGAAAACAGGTGCGATTCCGTAATTCTCTGTAGACGCCGTAGACGCCACTTTGTCTGTTTTCAATCTACGGTCGATTTCCCAAGCTGGACGTCGCACGATCAGTGAAGTCCGCATACCGACACCCGTCTCGGCCGTCACCTCCCCCCGCTCACTCGTATCAGCACGCCCTCCTGCGTCAGACTGCCGCCCACTGCCACCACTAATGGCACGTCGCCATCAATGCCGTGTGGCACAGCGACGTTCACCTGGTATAGGCCCGCTGACGAGAGTGCGGCTTCAGCATCTACCCAAATCGTCCCGAAGCGGACGCGCACCGGTTGCGTTACCCGGCAGGGCGCCTGCTCGCAGGCTGCTGTGATTCGTCCTGACGGCGTTTCGGGCGCGGTGCGGCCGAACCCGGTCCCGTACAGCAGTACGATCTCGCCCGAGGCGGCGGGACTCGGCGGGCATTCCTGCCCTGCGCACTCCGGCCATAGATCAGAGGGCCCCAGTAGCCGGAAGTCGGCATGCCGCGCCGCCACGTACGGCGAGGGCATGTATTGGAACAATGCCGGTGCGGCCAGCCGCTGCTCCACCTGGAACGCATTGCTCGTGAATCCACCCCGGACTACCTGGACATCGACCGGTCCCTCCACTGCCGAGTCCGGCGCCTGTGCGTTGATCTGGTGTGGGCTTACGTACTGCACGAAAGCCGGCTTTCCCCCCACCAGTACGCGTACGCCATCAAGCGATTCCGGCAGCCGGCTCGCCACAATTTCGGAGTTGCGCCACAACCGTGCATCGGCAGCCAGGTTCTCGCCCATCACGCTGAACCAGCTTCCCGGCGCGACCGCCGGCCGCCAACTCGCGCCATTTACGACCGCCGCGACCACTGGACGCGTGGCAGTGCCTACGGTGGAAGATCCGTTGTCCACGACAGCGGCGGCCATCATGTCGATCACCTTCTCAGGGATCTTGCCGCCATCCATGGTCTCCGCACTGTTTACGGAGGCGAGCACCAGATCGTACTCCGGAATGATATGCATGCTCGTTCCGTACGCCCCCGATGCCGACGTTCCTATCACGCTTGAACCGGATCCGTCGCGTCCCTTCTGGCCATGCGGCAGCCAGAACCCGTACGAGTAACTTCCCGGCAGCTTGACGGTCGCGTCTTCCTGATTGTCCACCTGACCTGTTCCGGAGCCTCCCTGACTGGCCGAATCGGGAATCTGGCTGGCGTATAGCGAATCCACGTACGCAGCCGGCAGCAGTTGTTCGCCGTTCCAGTTTCCGCCGCGCAGCACCAGGTAGCCGACGCGCGCGAGATCGCGGGTGCTCATGACGAACCCGCCGCCTCCCCAACCGCTCACGCTGCCCACCATGCTCATCGGGTCCTGCGCACCGAGCTTGCTCAGGAACGCTTCCCTCAATGCGTCCACCTCGTCCTTCCCCGGGAAGAACGTCGCGAACATATAGTTGCCATAGTGAATTGCGCCGCTGTTGCTGTAGGCGTAGTGATGGCCGGGACTGTGTGGCTCCAGCCTGAAATCGGCGGTCATAGTCAGGAAGTGGCGGAACGAAGCAGGCGGCGGCTCGGGATGCGCCGATCCGGGCACGATCATGTCCAGCGTGATCAGGTTCCGCTGCAGGAGCGTCCCGGCGAGTACTGACAGCAGGGACTTACTCGCGGAATATATCGGTCCGGACCGGGCGATGTCGCCCTTGCTTCCGATGATCTTGCCATGCCGGACCACAATCGCCCGGTCTGGCATACCCGCCAGCGCGTCCGCAAACTTCACCGGGTCCATGCCCTCGGCTTCCGGCGTGGAGACGTCCCATTCGGCCCCGGGATACACGGCAGAAGACACCTGTGCCCGCGTTCGAAATATCGGAGCGGCAACGATGCCGGCTACCATAAACGCGCACACAAGGATGCGCCGCGATGTCAGCTTCATAGCACCCCTCTGCGCCGGAATCCCGGCATCTACATTGATGCTTTCAGAATAAGCTGCGTTAGCAGTGTCCGGCAACCAGAGGGCTAATCCGAGTCCAGCCTAGGAGTAACAACGCACTTCGAAGATACGCGCGAAATCGTCGCCGTTCGTGGCTTTCACGTGCACTCGCAGTGCCTTTGTTGCGATCGAATTGAAGCGATGTCTTCTCAAGCGCTGGTGATTGTTAGCCTCGCGCACAAGCTCAGTGGAGTCGGCCGTGATCACGTAATCGCGAACGGTCTCCGGCTGCGGCGCCCTCACAATGCCGCGGTTGATCCCGTCCTGGGCCGAGAGCGTCAGTTCGCGTTGGAAGCCGCTGTCGAAGGTGAGCTGGATCTCTCGAATACTCTGCGGCTCGTCCCATTGGAGCTCGATCCACGCTCCTTCGGACGTCAGCCGGGTTGTCCACTGGTGCACCTGGCCGCCCGGAACATCGCGCGTGAATCCGTCGATGATCCGCCCTGCTGAATCTGCATCGCCAGATGCCGTCACCCGGGCCTTCCGCGCCAGGTCGAGCGGATCCTGGTTCTTCATCCCCCGGATCGACTGGTCATCGCGCAGCAGTGTTTGCTGGAGCGCCCGCAACCGGGGCTTCTCCTCGTGCAACTGGCGCGGCGTGATCCCGGCCTGCGTGCAGATGGCCGCGGCCGTTCCAGCCGCCTGTCCTACAACCGCGCACGTCCCCATTACACGCGTCGAGGTGAACGCGGCGTGGGTGGCGCTGATGTTACGCCCGGCCATCATCAGGTTTGCGATGTTGCGGCTGTAGAGTGCCCGCAGCGGCAGGTTGAAAACCTCCGGCGTTCGCAGGACGGTGTTGGGCGGCAGGTCCGGCCGGTCGAACCCTCCGGGAGGATGGTCGTCCATGGGCCAGCCGCCGATGCCCACGGCATCCTCGAATTCGCCTTTCATCAGATCGTTCTCGGTGACGATAACGTCGCCCATCAGCCTGCGGCTGCCGCGCCTGCCGGGCATCATGCCCATCCAATCCATCGCCCAGTTCGCAGCCTCCGGGAACTCGCCGCTGTTCTTGATGTAATCCCAGACGCCCATCACGATCGCGAGCAGTTCGAAGCGGATCCGCTCGTTATCGCGGATCGTATCGAGATTTCCGCCCCACTCGACCCACCAATAGCCGTATTCCCAAGACGTGATCTTCCGGAACCTGAGTTGTTCGCTCGTGATCTTGCGCGCCCACACGGGCGGCGTGAAGGGCATCGGCTTATGGTGCAAACGGGAGGTGAACAGGACGCTCGAACCCAGGGTCTCTTTGTCCGCCTTTTCGGGCGCGAGCGACTCGTTGAACTCGGACCGTGCCTCACGCCCCGTGCGCATTTGGGCGCCGGCCTCCAGCGCAAGCCGGCTGTCTCCGGTGCAGTCCAGGTAAAGCTTTGCGCCTATGCGGTACAGGTGCTCGCTGCGGTCGCATCGCGCCATCACGCTGGTGATGCGGCTACGGCGCGTCTCCGCCGCGTACAGCGTGGTCTCGAGCAGCAACGTGATGTTCTGTTCGCTCGCCACCTTGTCGTAGAGCAGCATGTCCCATAATTCGAACGAGCGCTGTGGGTTGTTCGCAGCGTCATCCAGGCGAAACTCCTCGAGCAGGCCGCCCTCGCGCCACCCTGGCCGCCCCTTGTGGGAATTCGCTCCCACGATGTGCATCTTCACTTCGCTCGAAGCGTTGCCCCCCAACCGCGACCGGTCCTGCACCAGGACCACCTTCGCGCCGTGCCGCGCGGCGGCTACCGCTGCGCAGACGCCTGCCATTCCTCCGCCCGCGACGAGCACGTCGCAGTTGAGCTCAACCAAGGTCATGTGCGGCTCCGGCGAGGTGCGGCGGGCTCTGCCGGGAGGCGGAGCGATGCGGGCGAAAGAGCCCCGGATGGCATCCGGCGGAAGGTCACCCGCGAAGACAGCGAGCGAGTAAGGTCTGAGCCCAACGAAAAAATCGCGGCGGTTCACATCGTCTATGCTACTGTTTCTTCTTCACGGCGGGCGCCGGCTTCGGCTTCGGATTCCAGAACTCGGGGGCATCATGTTGCTGCGCTCCGGCACCACACGCATGATCGACGAGTCGGTTTCGAGAACCGTCTCGCGCATGTCCCTGGCGTACTGTTCGTACCCTTCTTCGCCCAACAGCTCACGCACGGGTTTCGTGGCGTCGAAGCCCGCGAACGAGTCCAGGATGCGGGTGAGATAGAAAGTCCCGCCCGGGCCGCCGAATATCGTTTGCGACGAACAGGTTGCGGTCGCGCGCGGTCCGCTCCAGTGCGTCTTTCACCTTCGTCACGGTGGCGAAACGGCTTCCGTTCTAGTTAAATTTCGGAGTATCCTTAGGGCGAACGCGCCGTCCCTATGACCAATTCCAGCCGGGCCGTAGTCCTTGCCTTTGTAATCGCGGTTTCGCTCTACGTCGCCTACATCCTGCGGGACTCGTTGATGCTCATCTATGTCAGCGTTGTGTTCGCTGTCGTACTGAGCCCGGGCGTGGACGCGGTCATGCGTCTCAAGATCCGCAAATGGAGCCCTGGGCGCGGCTCGGCCGTCATGATCATCATTGGCGGCGCCGTCGTTGCTCTGATCGGCTTTTTCGCGATTGCGCTGCCGCCGATCATTTCCGATTTTGAAGCTCTCGCGGCAGACCTGCCGAACAAGATCGCTGCCTGGCGCGAGTGGGTGCAGGCATTGCCGTTCGGCATCGGAACGCAACTCAAGTTCGAGAACTTCGAGAAGTACATCGGAGGCATAATCGGAGGAGCTTCGGGGCTGATCGCAAGCACGTTCGGCATTTTGAGCACGCTCATCACAGCCCTCTTGCTGACCGCGTACTTCATCCTTGATGGCGACCGCGTGTTCCGGTGGTCGATGGACCTGCTGAGCGACCCGACGCGCGAGCGCCTGGAACCCGCCCTCGTCCGGGCCGCGGGAGGGATGCGCAAGTGGCTGGTCGGGCAGGGCATGCTGATGCTGATCCTCGGCAGCGCCAGCGCCATCGTCTTCGGAATCTTGCGGGTGCGGTACTTCTATGTGCTCGCGGTCCTTACCGGTGTCGGAAACATCGTGCCGCTACTCGGCCCGATTATCACGGTCGGCATTGCGGCACTCGTCGCCGCCGTCGATTCCTGGGGCAAGCTGGTCGGTGTGCTGATCTTCTACCTGGTTTACCAGCAGGTGGAGAACGCTTATCTCACGCCGAAGATCATGCAGGCGCAGGTAGAGATGTCGTCGGTCGCCATCCTGATCGCCCTGATCATCGGCGGCGAACTCGCGGGCGTCGCGGGCGCACTCGTGGCGGTTCCCACCGCTGTGCTCGTTTCGTCGCTCGTCGAGGAATACATCGTACGCAAGCGCACATCCTCTATTCGAGGCTCATAACGCGGAGCACGGGGTAGCGGTCCTTGTCGCGGTCCCGGTAGGGCGAGCGCTCGTACAAAAACTGCCGCCGCGCGGCCGGGCTCGCGACGAACTTCTCATCACTCTTCACTCGCGCCTCATACTCCGCCCGCAGCTTCGGATCCGCTTCCAGCATTCGATGCGCAAGCGGCTCCATCAGGTACGGCTCCGCGTACTCCTTCTGCTCGAAGATCGTGTCGAACAGGCCCCACCGCACGGCCGAATCGGGCCCCTCTGGCTCGAGAATATGGACCGCGATTCTGGCAGCCCTCTGGTTCATCGGAACCATCACCACCCCTCTTGGCAGCGCAGCCGACTCGCGCTCGACAGTAGTCTTGAAGGTCAGGCGATGGCGGCTTTCATACGGGCGTTCCGCCCACTTGACGTCCTGAAAGCGCACCGTCTCGACCGTTGCGCGCAGGTCCGTCTTCAGTATCTCCGTCCGGACTCCGTGGAGGGCAAGCAGGTCCAGCACGGCGATCCACTCGCGGGGCACGGCGTACGCCGCCGGCACGATTGTCTCCAGGGTGGGTGTCAACTTCTGATACAGAGGCAGCCGAATCTGTTGCGGGTCTGCCGTGTACACCGGGTAATCACCGCCGGTCACATGGCTCTTCGCGACTCGGGCAAACAATCCTCGATAGACAAACGGATCGCCTTCCTTCGACGACTCACCAGCGACGAATAGCTTCTCGCCCGCCAGACCGGCCACCGCGCGGTCTGCTTCAAGGCAGGCGTTACGCAGGCCCTTTGCGTCGCTCACCACGAACTCGATCGCCCGCCGCATCAGGTCGTAGTGTGCCCAAGCCCGTGTCTTGTAACGTTTCAGGCTGTGCGTTTCGACCAGGATACTCGCTCGATTTTGAGCTGCGGCGTACCCGGTTGAGAATCGAGGCGGCGCACCGCCCGCTTCAAGACCCTTTCGAATGTCCGCGTAGTCAACGGGCTCCGCGTAGCGTGCCACCACGTGTCCATCCCGCTCCAGTGCCCCCATCACGCCGGTCAAGAGGCGGCGGCTCCATGCCCCGACTGTCGGCCAGATCTCCTGTTCCGTAGGCACGCCGAGCGTCACGTCATATTGGTAATCCGCGCCGTCGGTCACATGATTGTCGATCAGCAATTCCGGCAGCCACGCCGTGTACGCCTTGAGGACCGCTCGCATTTCGGGAGCGTCGGCCTTCACGTAATCGCGGTTCAAGTTGATCCGCTGCGCGGTCGTGCGCCATCCCATCTCCGCCGGCCCGTTCTGGTTCATCCGGTTGTACGGCGAGCGTTTTTCGTGCCCGTCGATATTGAAGACCGGCAGCACCAGAAGGATTGCGTGGTCGAGCCAGCTTGCGAAGCGCTTATTGATTACGACGTCGCGCAACAGCATCAACGAAGCATCTTTGCCGGCGATCTCCCCGGAGTGAATACCGTTCTGAATGAACACGACCGGTTTGCCCGTCTTGCGCGCGGCCTCCGGCGTGAACGCGCCATCCTTGGAAACGACGATAAGGATCATGTCGCGTCCTTGCGGCGTCGTCCCGATGGTCTGGACCCGCACCCACGGCGAGTGCTTCTCGAGTTTCCGCGCGAACTCGACGGATTCCGCGTAGACGCCGGTCTCGCGATATTCGCTTGTCTCTGTGCGCGTCAGCAGATCCTTCGGCGCAGTACGCGTGCTCTCTTCGAGTGATGCCGCCTTTGTCGCGGCGGGCGGCTCCCACTTCGATTCGGGCGGAGGAGATACCTGCAATAGTGCGCAGAAGAGTATGAGGGCGGTTGCCATCTGTTCACTCTATCGCGCTGATCCGTTACCTTGAAAGCAATGAGGTTTCCACGCTCGAGCGGTATTGTCCTTCACCCGACATCACTTCCTGGGAATCATGGCATCGGCGATCTCGGAAACGCCGCGTACCGGTTCGTTGATTGGCTGGCTGCAGCTGGCCAGAAGCTGTGGCAGGTTCTTCCGCTCGGTTCTACGGGCTACGGCGACTCACCTTACCAGCTCTTCTCCGCGTTTGCCGGCAACCCGCTCCTCATCGATCTCGATGCGCTGGCCGACGAAGGCTTTCTGGATCCGGCCGCTCTCGCCGCCGCGCCTGCCTTCACTGAAGACGAGGTCGACTTTGGCGCTGTCCTCGCGTGGAAGCTGCCGTTGTTGCGCGAAGCCTCGGCACTTTTTCTCGCGAGCCCGCGTGAGGATTATGAACAATTCTGTCTTCGCAATGCCGCCTGGCTCGACGATTTCGCGCTCTTCATGGCATTGAAGGAAGAGCACGGCGGGGTCGCCTGGAACTGCTGGGCGCCGGCATTCGTGCGCCGGGACTTGGGGGCGCTGGAGCAGGCGCGTACGCGGCTCCGGGACAACATCGACGTCCACAAATTCGCGCAATACGCCTTCTTTCGGCAATGGATCAGGCTAAAGGATTACGCGCGCGAACGCGGCATCCGCATCATGGGCGACCTCCCGATCTACGTCGCTCATGACAGCGCCGACGTATGGGCGAACCCCGAACTCTTTCTGCTGGACGAGAATGGCTCGTGTACATTTGTCGCGGGCGTCCCGCCGGATTACTTCAGCGCCACCGGGCAGCTCTGGGGCAACCCGATTTATCGCTGGGATGCGCTTAAGGAGCGCGGTTACGGCTGGTGGATCGAGCGATTCCGCGCCACCCTCGCTCTTGTGGACATGGTTCGTCTCGATCACTTCCGCGGGTTCGAGGCGTACTGGCAGGTGCCGGGCGGCGAAACGACTGCCATCAACGGTGAGTGGGTGAAGGGGCCGGGAGCCGCCTTCTTTGCGGCGATCGAATCCGCCATGGGCAAATTGCCGCTCGTGGCGGAGAACCTGGGCGTCATCACTCCAGAGGTCGAAGAACTGCTCGAGCGATTCGAGTATCCCGGCATGGCGATCCTCCAGTTCGCGTTTGGTACGGACCCCCAGGCGCTCGATTTCCGCCCCCACAATTACCCCCGTAACCGCGTCGCCTACTCCGGAACGCATGACAACGAAACCACCGTCGGTTGGTGGACCACAGCGGGCGCGGGCAACACAACGCGAACCGCGGAGGATGTCGCGCGGGAGAGGACCTTCGCCCGGAAGTACTTGAACACCACTGGACATGAGATCAACTGGGTCTTCATCCGAACGCTGATCGCCTCCGTCGCCGATACCGTGCTGTTCCCGGTACAGGACGTTCTCGGCTTGGGGAACGAAGCCCGCATGAACCTCCCGGGCACGTTCGGCGGAAACTGGAGATGGCGCATGCGCAGCGGCGCCCTCCGGCCGGAACACGCGGCCCGTCTGCGCGACTGCTGCGTCACGTATGACCGGTAGCGAGAGCAACGCCGTATGTGCCGCTTCTCTAACACACACGTGAACACACACGTGAACGCCTCGCTCCTAACTGCTAGCCCTAATGCTAGAATACGCGCTTGACGATGCGGACTGATCGCGCCGCGGTAATCCACAACTTCATGCACCGCGGCAATCCGTTCGCGTCCTGAATCGCCATGCAGGCCCGCCTCATAGCCTTATACCGCAGGCTGGGACGCCTCGAAAGGGTGTTTCTCATCCTGCTGGCGGTTGCTCTCGTCGCGCGGTTTACGATCTCCGGCAGCGGGATTTCCGTACTGCTCTCTCTTGCCGCGTTCGGCGCCGGCGCGGTGGTGCTTTTCCGGGCCGGGTTCAAGTTGATGCGGCTGGTTATCTGGCGGCTGCGGTACCGCTTGCTGGTCGCCTACCTGTTCATCGCTCTGGTGCCTATTGTCCTGATCGTGCTCCTGGTCGGATTCGGCGGAGATATGATTGCCGGCCAGATCGCTACATACCTCGTAACGGCGGAACTGGACGCGCGGCGCGAGGCCATGCTCGATCCGGCCCGCGAGCTCGCGGCGATGCCCACGCAAGTGCGGGCCGAGCAGGCCCGCTGGATGGCGCCATACCTGCGCGAAAAGTTCCCCGGGATGGAGATGGTGATCTCGGGCGACTCGACTTTCCGCTTCCCACGGAACGCCGCACTTCAGCGTCCGCCCGGCTGGGGCGATGCGAGCGGCTTGGTGCTCAAGGATGGAGCGCTACACCTCTGGGCACACGTCCGCACGCAGACGGCCGACGTCACGATGCTCGCCCCGATCACGCAGGACGCGCTTTCGGAACTTGTGCCAAACCTCGGGGAACTCTCCCTCATGCGCGCCGGAAGGGAAACGGTTCCAAGTGTTGACGGCGAAGCTCCCAAAACCCGGCTTACATTCCGCCGCGGCGCGGTTCCCCGGAGGAGCCGTAACCGTGTGCCCCCTCCGGTAAACCTGCTGGATGCGGAGGTTGTGGCGGCGGCTCCGGTTTCGGTGGCGATCTGGGAGAACCCAGGCCAAATATCAAGCCAATGGATGTTCCTGAGCACCCGATACTCCGCCGTGCTCGGGACGGTGTTCGGCGGGACAGCTGAGTGGGCAGAAGGGCTGACGATGTTCATGCAGGCGCTCATAGCTCTGCTGCTCATCGTGGAGTTCGTCTCCGTCTACATCGGGGTTAAGCTGACCCGGAGTATCACGTATGCGGTGCACAACCTGTACGAGGGCACGCAACGCGTCCGAGTGGGCGACTTCTCGCATCGCATCGAGGTTCGTGGCACGGACCAGCTCGCTGAACTGGGTGAGTCGTTCAACCGCATGACGGAGAACCTGGAGCGGCTGGTCGATGTCGCGAAGGAAAAGGAACGGCTTCAGTCCGAGATCGAGATCGCTCGCGAAGTCCAGAACCAGCTTTTCCCGCGCTCCGTTCCCGTCTCCGACACGCTGGAACTTGCAGCGGTGTGCCGCCCCGCCCGGCTTGTGTCGGGCGATTATTACGATTACCTGACGCTGTACGATTCGCGGATTGCATTCGCGATCGGCGATGTCGCCGGAAAAGGGATCTCGGCGGCGCTGCTGATGGCGACTGTGCAATCGAGCATGCGCGCACAGCTGCGTGCGGGCCGGGAACTCGCCGCCGCCGTCGGCGGGGGGTCCAACGGAGTGTCGCTTTCGGCATCCGTTCTCGTCACCAGGTTGAACCAGCAGCTCTACGCGTTCACGCCCCCCGAGAAGTTCGCGACGTTTTTCTTCGGGATGTTCGACGAGGGCACCGGCCAGTTGATGTACACCAACGCGGGCCACCTGCCTCCGATCCTCGTACGCGATGGTGCGGTGACGAGGCTGGAAGTGAACGGCACAGTAGTCGGCGCATTCTCCTTCGCAGAATATGAAGAGAGCTCGATTTTCCTGAAGCGCGGCGATCTGCTCGTTTGCTTCACGGATGGCATCACTGAACCCGAGAACGATTTCGGGGAGATGTTCGGTGAGGAGCGCCTGGCCGAGGTGCTCGTCAAGAACGCCGGCCGGCCGTCGGCTGAGATCATCGAGGCTGTGCTTGATTCCGTCCGGGTCTGGACCGGCTCGCCCGAACTCCAGGACGACATGACGATTCTGCTCGCGCGACGGGTGTGAGCTGCCATGAAGATCCTGACCGCTTCCCAAATGCGCGAAGTCGACCGCCTCACGACGGAACTCGGCATCCCGGGGCTTGTGCTGATGGAGAACGCGGGCCATCGTGTGGCCGAGTTTCTCGCCGCGGAATTCGCGCCGGTCTCCGGGCATCGCGTCGTGATTCTTTGCGGCAAGGGAAACAACGGCGGCGATGGGTTGGTGATCGCGCGCCAGTTGCACACGCGGCTGCACCCTGCCGATCTGCACGTGGCGCTCGCGTGTCCGCCGGAGGACCTGAAGGGTGACGCGCTCGCGAATTACCGTATGCTTCGCGCTTGCGGTTGCACCGTCGTGCCCGAGATAACGCCGGCGATGCGCATGGCCACGGTGATTGTGGACGCAGTGCTTGGCACGGGACTCCGCGGTCCCGCTATCGGGCGAGCCCTGGCTTGGATTCGCGAAATCAACACGGGCTTCCCGCTTGCCAAAATCGTGGCTGTGGACGTGCCATCAGGGCTGGCAAGCGATTCGGCAGAGAGCCCTGGTGAGACGGTCCGCGCCGATTACACCGTCACGTTCACCGCACCCAAGATCGGGCAGGTTATCGGTCCCAACTCCGCGCGCGTGGGGCGGCTGATTGTATCGCCCATCGGCAGCCCTCCCGAGTTGTACGAACAGGACGCCGCAGTCTTGCTGTCGCTCATCGAGCGGCGTTGGATCGCGCCGCTGCTCGCGCCGCGCGTTCCCTGGTCGCACAAAGGCGACTTCGGGCACGTGCTGGTGATCGCGGGATCGAAGGGAAAGACAGGCGCGGCTGCGATGAGCGGATTGTCCGCGCTGCGCGGCGGCGCGGGGCTGGTTACGGTCGCGTCGCCGGAATCGGCTCTAGCTACCATCGCCGCACATGCGGCGGAACTCATGACGGAGCCGCTTCCGGAGACTGCCGCAGGAGCGGTTGCCCTCCGCAGCTTCGATGACGGTCGGCTTTCGAAGCTTGTGGCCGGCAAGGACGTGATCGCGATCGGTCCGGGTTTGGGAACCAATCCCGAGACAGTGAATGTGGTCCGGCGGGCCGTCGAAGAATTTCAACAGCCGATGGTGATCGACGCAGACGGGCTGAATGCGCTTGCCGGCACGGATTTCCAGGCCCGCGGCCGCCTGCGCGTGCTGACGCCGCATCCGGGCGAGATGGCGCGGCTCGCGGGTACGAGCACCGCTGCGATCCAGGACGACCGTGTCGCGGCGGCTCGTAACTTCGCTTGTTCGCGCGGTGTTGTCCTGGTGCTGAAGGGGTATCGCACGCTCATTGCCTTCCCTGACGGCCGCGTCTGGGTGAACGATACCGGCACGCCCGCGATGGCGACGGGTGGGAGCGGCGATATCCTCACGGGTCTTATAGCGGCTTTTTTGGCGCAGTTCCCGGAGACACCCGACCTCGCCGTCAGCGCCGCCGTTCACTTGCACGGTTTGAGCGGCGAACTCGGGGCGGCCCGGCTCGGCGAAAAGCCGCTCATCGCGACCGATCTCCTGAAGTTTCTGCCAGCAGCAATCGATGCCTGTCTACCACACCGCGACTGAAGACGAGACCATCGCCGTCGGGGAGCGAATTGCCCGTGAACTCCCAAGCCACGCCCTTGTCCTGCTCATCGGCAACCTTGGGGCGGGGAAAACCACGATCGCGAAGGGCATCGTCAACGGCCTCGGTGCGGACGATCCGGACGACGTCTCGAGCCCTACGTTCACGTTGATCCACGAGTACGGCGGTGGACGTGTCTACCACATCGACCTCTACCGGCTCGATCACGCTTCCGAGGTGGAGACCCTGGGTTTGGATGAACTGCTGGACCGCGAGGCCGTCACGCTGATCGAATGGGGAGAGCGCTTCCCTGAACTGTGGCCACCGGACCGCTTCGAGGTTGAGTTGCGGGCCGATGGCGACCACCGTACGATCGAGTTCCGCCTGCCGCAGGCCAATCGCGCCTGATTTCATCAGTTGGCACAACTACTTGTAAAGATTCTTAAGGTTCCTTAAGGCAATTTGCTACTCTAGTAAAGACACCGGTTTGGGGCCGGCATTCAGGGAGCAGTCTGGGATCGCAAAGGGGATGCTATGAAGAGGGTGTGCGCCTGCGCGGCGCTGGCTGGCGTTTTCATCTGGGCCGCACCAGCCGCCCCGGTGACTGAGGCCGTAAACCGGCGAGAGTCGGCGACAGTGCAATGGACAGCACCAGCCCCGGCACTCGTCCTCCTCGCAGCCGCTGATCGCGAGAATGCGCCTGTTGGGGCTCTCGGCAGCGTTTTTCAACCGGTGGCGGGCGCCGGCGAACACGCACGCCGCGCGGACCTGCCTGAGCCCGCCACATTTGCTTTGATCGGTTCTGCCCTGCTCGCGCTCGGGGTGATTCGCCGCCGCCGGCAAATCTGAACCAACGGCAACAAAAAAGGCCGGAGGACAGCCTCCGGCCTTCTTCATATAATTCGGGCCTGCCGTTACTGCTGAGTAGTCTGAGCGGCGGCTTCCTTTAGGAACATCGCAACGTTGTTCTTGTCCACCAGGGTGGCCCCGGTATCGACGAAGCTTGGAACGGGCGCTTTCACGTCCTGCTTGAAGTTCGCTTGCAGCGACGTGGGCTTGTGGTGGTACAGATCATCGAGCATTTTCAACCCGAAGGCAGCCATCGTGAACGGCTTCTGTGCGATCGTGCCGGCAATCACGCCTTTCTCGACCCACTCGAGCGTGCGAGGGTCAACGTCCATCGCCACTACAACCTTTCCCGTCAGCTTGCTCCGATTCAGCACTTCCGCCACTTCTGGGCAGGCGAGGGCCTCGAGGCAGATGAAGCCGTCCACTTGTGCGGCGCGCTTCGTGGCGATCTCATGGGTTGTATCGAAGGCGATGCGCGGATCACCCTTGATGTCCACTATGTCGGCGATCTTGATGCCGGTGCCGCGGAACACCTGCTCGTAACCGTTCAGCCGTTCTTTGAGGTTGGTTTGTTCGGGCATCGTGAACACAACGACGTTGCCCTTCCCGTTGAGCGCCTTGGCCGCCAGGGCGCCGCCCATCCGACCCGCTTCATAGTTGTTGGTGCCAATGAAGGTCAGGCGCTTGCTGTTAGGCGCGTCGGAGTCGATTGTGATTACCGGAACGCCTTGCGCAACGGCGGCGTCAATCTCAGGTGTAATTACGGCCGCATCGGCCGCGGAGACAAGGATACCGGTGGGCTTCCGGCCGAGGATCTTCCGAAACTCAGCCTTCTCAGCTTGAGGATCGTACGTATCCGGGCCAACCATCTCATATTTCACCTGTAACTGCCGGCCTGCAGCTTCCAGGCCCGCGTTGGCGGCCTGCCAGTACGGAATCTTCGTATTGGCAGCAACAAGGTAGTAGACCTCTTGGACATCGTGCCGCGAGCCGCCTCCGCAGCCAGCGAGGGGGAGCACGAGCACAGCGAGAATCGCAGGGTATAGAAAGTCAATTCTGGACATGAGCTCCTCGCGCGAGCCGGGGAGGCTCGCCGGAAAATCATTGTAGCGCGAGTGGCATGCACTCCTGTTTACTCCCGTTTCTAGGTGCCGCAGCCGGACTCGATTTCCTTGTATACGTCCCGTTTGGAGAGGCCTCGCTCGCGTGCGACGGCTTTCATCGCATCCATCCTGCTGAGTCCCTCGCGCATGCGTGCCTCGACAGCGTCGCGCACCGGGACTTCCAGGTCCTCGGCCGAGGGTCCCGTTGCGCGCCCGACCAGAATCGTGAACTCGCCGCGAAGCGAAATGTGCGCCTGCCTGAGTTCGGCTGGCGTCCCTCGCAGCAACTCCTCATGCAGCTTCGTCAGTTCCCTCGCAAGCACCACGGGGCGCGAACCCAGTGTCTCTTCGATATCCGCCAGCGTCTCGAGGACGCGATGCGGCGCCTCATAGAAAACGAGTGTCGCGGCGAGGTCCTTGAGTTTCGTCAGCGTCTTTCGCCGCTGCGTCGTGCGGGCGGGAAGAAAACCGGCGAAGTAAAACGCATCGGTGGCAAGCCCGGATGCCGCAAGCGCTGCAATCGCGGCCGATGGCCCGGGAATAGACTCCACTCGCAGCCCCGCCGCCGCAGCCTGGCTCACCAGACGGTATCCGGGATCCGAGACGAGCGGCGTGCCGGCGTCCGACACGAGGGCAATCTTCTGGCCTGCGCGAACCTTCTCGACGAGCTCCGTGGCACGCGCGGCCTCATTGTGCTCGTGATAGCTGACCGCCGGCTTCTGGATGCCGTAGTGGTCCAGCAGCTTGCGGGTCTGCCGCGTATCCTCGCAAGCAATGAGATCGGCTTCGCGCAGAATGCGGAGCGCGCGCAGCGTTATGTCTTCCAGGTTGCCGATGGGCGTTGCGACGATGTAGAGAATCCCGCTCATTTGCGCCTCTCCAGTGTAACGGGAGTTTGAGTTTCCGCTCCGGGCGCAATACGATAGATCGAGCCACTAATGCCGGATTCGAGCAGCGCGGCCCAACGCGCGCCCACGTCGCCCTACTATCGTTGGGAAGTCCCAGGAAAGCCGGTGTCAATCCTGCTTTCGGAAGAAGTGAGCGACCACGTGCTGGTCGAAGGCATGCGTGGGCTCGGCCTGATGCCGCGCCGCGGCGCTGAAGTTGGCGGTCTCCTCCTGGGCCACGTAGAGCCAGGCAGCCCCTCCGTAGTGGTCGTGGACCAGGCGGTCCCCGTCGAATGCGAGTATGCATCCGGTCCAAGCTGGACGTTATCGCAGAGAGATCGGATCGGGCTTCGCGCGGCAATCGCCGAACACGCCAACCGCGCGTCATCACCGGTTGGTTTTTACAGGACCGACACGCGGGAGCAGCTCGCGTTCTCCGCCGCAGATCTCGAACTGTTCCGCGAATTCTTCGCTGAGCCCGATTCCGTTGCCCTGATCGTGAAGCCTCGCGTGATGCAGTCGAGCGTGGCGGGTTTCTTTATCTGGGAAAGCGAAGCGGTGTCCGAAACCAGCCCGCTCGAGTTTCGGGTTCAACCCCGCCAGGCGTTGACGCGCCGCGCCGTTGCGTTCGGCGCCGAAACGCCGGTCGCCCAGCCCGAACACACGGCCTTCGATGATATCCCGTTGCCCGGATTTCTCGGTGTACCGGAAGCTCCTGCCAGGTTCGGTTTCCGGCTGCCTGCGTGGTCCTCGTGGTGGATCCGGGGGCCGCTGCTCGCGGCTCTCCTCGCCGCCGGCGGTTTTCTGGGATACGTCCTGGCACAGCGATTTGCGGAGAAGTCACCCATCTCGTCCGAGCCGCGCAATCCGTATGCGCTCTCGCTGGTGGTCCTTGAATATGGTGACAATCTGCACCTCAGTTGGGATCGTGAGGCCCTTGCAGTGGCGTCCGCGGCTCGCGGGACGCTCACGATCGTGGACGGCGACCGCATCCGGACACTCGATCTCTCCGCCGCCCAATTGCATGACGGAAGTGTCATCTACCGCCGGCTCACTCCCGACGTGCGCCTGAAACTCGAAGTCTTCCTCAGTGAAAAGAGCAGTGTTGCGGAGAGCTGGCGACTGGTAACGCAAACGGGTCAGACCCTGACTAAAATAGGTCCGTGAAACTAATCGCTGCTTTCCTGCTGCTCGGTTTGGCCGCATTACCCGCCGCCGAGCCCGGATTCGTCTCCCTTTTTGACGGCAAGACTCTGAACGGCTGGAAGTTGGTTCGCGGCCACGGCCCTGGCTATGTAGTCGAGAACGGAATTCTCGTCTGCCCGGCCGACGGTGGAGGGAATCTCTACACCGAGAAGGAGTTTTCCGACTTCGCCTTCCGTTTCGAATACAAAATGGATCCCGCCGGCAACAACGGCGTGGGCGTGCGTGCTCCGCTCGAGGGTGATGCCGCATACGCCGGCATGGAAATCCAGATCCTCGACGACGAGCATCCGCAGTATAAGAGCTGGATCAAGCCCGAACAGCACACGGGCTCGGTTTACGACGTCATCCCCGCGCGCACCGGGTTTCTCAAGCCGGTGGGCCAATGGAACGCGTACGAGATTATGATGAAGGGCCGCCACATCCGCATCACCCTGAACGACGTAATCATCCTCGATAACGATCTTTCCATCGTGAAGGAACCCGAAGTCCTCAAGAAGCACCCCGGGCTTCTGCGGACCTCCGGCCACCTCGGTTTCCTCGGCCACGGCACGCGGGTCGAGTTTCGCAACATCCGTCTCAAGAACCTCGCGCAGTAGATTGCTGCCGGCGCCGTTCGGTTGCGGCGCCGGCTGACCACAGAATTCTGCACGAGCGCTACAGCCTCTCGCGAAGACCGCCGATGAACGGTGTGTGGATCGACACAGCGTCATCGATGAAGCCGACCTCCTCGAACGGATAGGAGGCGATGTGGAGTTCTTGAACGAGATCGCGACGATGTTCCTGGACGAGTGCCCCCGTATCGTGCAGGAGATTCGGGTCGCGTGCGCGAGCGGAGACGCAGAGGCGCTGCAACACGCAGCGCACACGCTGAAGGGCTGTGTTGCGAATTTCGGCGCGGGTCCGGCTTGTGAGGCGGCATCCAGGCTGGAGACAATCGGGAGGTCCGGAAACCTTGCGCCGGCGCCGGTGGCGTGTACGGAGCTGGAATCCGAGCTCGCCCGCTTCACGCAAGCTTTGTCTGTGCTGTCGAGCGGTGCGGCGGGCCACTAGCTCGCCGCACATGGCTCATACCTTGTGAACCTGGATTGCCTTAGCCGTGACCGCGCCTACGGGTTGTGCTGTGCCGGGTATCGCAGGACTGTGAAGTTGCGCAGGGACACGGAATCCGCGCTGGCGGTGGCGAGGCGGCCCAGTAAGTCGATCGTCAGTGGGGAACCGAGTGCGTCGCCGGCGTTTCCTGCCGAGGCAGTGAGGGCGAGGGTTGTTCCCCAGGATTGCGCGCTCCATTGTGCGCCGCCGGAGTGCACGGCAGCGTCGGCCCGGCCGGTGAGGAGCGTTTCTCCAGCGGCTGCGCTGCGAGATGTTACGGTGGTGCCGCCCCAGCGCACCTCGGCCACGAAACCGGTTGCAGTGCCTGAGTGAAAGTAATCGAAGCGCAGTTCCACGCGATCCCCGGTCTTCAGCAGGTTGGCTGGGACCGTGCAGCTTCCGAGCCGGCTGAGGGCGGTAGCGCTTGTCGATCCGCCAGTGCTGCTGCAAATCACCTGAGATATGGGGTGTGCCTGCCCCATGTGCGCCGCTTTGTGCGCCTGCGCGGTCGCGTTGAACCACACGTCGCCACTCGCGGCGGTGGGGTCGGACGAAGAGCCCGCGTCCTGCCAGGCAGCGCGGGTTGACGTGCTGGCGGAGCGGAAGGCGCCCGCCTGAATGCGGCCATCCGCCTCGACGCGTCCCACTTCGGCTCCTGCGGCCGATAGCCAGCGCTGGAGCGGGTCGCTCGCCTGGCCCTGCCCAGCACGAACCGTGAGTTCGGTCGCTCCAGTCGCAGGCTGGGCGTCGTATACATACAGAGTCGCCGCGCCTACGTTATTGCCGATCGAGAGCTTGCGGTTGGCGTTGTCCCAGACAAAACGGGTTGCGTTTTGCGCGAGGCTGCCGGAGGCGTCCGCAAACGGCACGCTGCCCGCCGTGAAGCCTGAGTACAGGCACGTGTTCCACACCGCGTCAGAGCCGTTTGAGACGAGACAGCGGCCAGCCGGCCCGACCGGAAGGCGTGTCCACTGGCTCGGAGACGAACCTTGGGCCACCACCAAGTCGCCTCTCACAGGCGCTGCTGCCGCCGTATCGGAGTGGGCCGAGGCGAGCAGTCCGTGAACTGCAGGCGTCCGCGCGTTTGCCATGCGCGGGTCCTGATCTGTGACGTAGCGGTTCCAAGCGGACGCTGTGCCGTACGTGCCGGCCATCGCCGCCTTCTCGCCAGCCGCAGGGTCGTTTATCGAAGAGTGCGTCGCGAAGTTCAACGCGAGCTTGGATTCGCGAATCGCCGCCGCATCGGATACGTGCGGATCGGCGATCCCTCCGGCTACGAGCGACGGGCTCGGGTACTGTCCAGTGAGCGCTCCGCCGGCGTGCCCGGTGGGGTTGCCGGCATCCGCGATCCGATAGCTCGTCACCAGAACGTCGCCAGGCTGCGGAAGCGCCGCGCCTACGAAAGCGAGCGCGTTCCCGACGAGCGAATAGTCCAGCGCCTGCCTTTGGAGCACGCCGTTGCGGTGGACCGTCACGCTTTCGGGCGGGGTGGGCGTCTGGGAAAGCGTGAATGCCGCGTTCACTCCGTCCACCACTCCTGCCGGTGTTTCAGCGTCGACGAAGCCGGGGCCGGTTGACGCGGGCGCGCCGCACGGTCCCGCGGTTCCATCAACGCGGACGCAATCCTCCAGGCTGCCAGCTACGGCCTCAATGGTCCCGTCCGGCGCGATCGCCGCCGCGCGCGAAGGAGCGTATCCGGGGCCTTTCAGCGGCCGCGCTGCGAGATCGTCTATTAGCCCGATAACATCGGTCTCCTGAATCCCGGTCTCGACCGGCGGCGGCGCGACCACGGAGCCTATATTGAGCGGCGCTGCAATGCGGATGTCTTTCAGGCGGAGCGGAGTGCTCGACGCCGGTACCGCCCAGTACTCGTCAAATTGCACGTTGCCATCGCTGTTGTACCGGACTTGGTAATACGCCGGCGGGTTCGCCGTTGTTGTGGCGACCAGTTGGACGCGCATCACGCCGTTCACTACTGGAACGGTGACGCTGTGCATCCCGATGAACGAGGTGTCGTGCGCCTCGAAGCTCTTCCATTCGACGAGCAGCACGCCGTTGAACGGGCTGCCGTTAGCCTTGTAGATCACGTCCTGGATCGTCACCAGGGGTGGGGCCGCTATCAGTGCGGCCGCGAGGGCAGCCAGAGCGGCCAATTTGCGTAACATGCCTGAAGCCTCCGAAAGGAAACACCCGGACTCGCGAGAGCCCGGGCTGATTTGCGCGAAAGCGCATTGACGGCTTCAGTTTAGGAACACAACTTCGGTGCGGCGGGAACCCGCCGAGAGCCAACTGTCACATTCTGCGAAAGTTATTTACCGCGCTGGCGCGTGAATGTCCCAAGGGGAACCACAACACTGTGCAAAGTGAGCCTGCGCTCCCCTATTTCAGGCTGCCCGATGTAGTGATGACTTCGGCGTTCATGTATGGCCGCAGGGCATCCGGAATCAGCACGCTGCCGTCCGCCTGCTGGTAATTCTCGATAATCGCCACCCATGTCCGGCCGATCGCCAGGCCGCTGCCGTTGAGCGTGTGCACAAACTCGGGCTTGCCCTTGCCTGCTTTCGCCCGGATGGAGGCACGCCGGGCCTGGAATCCTTCGAAGTTCGAGCAGGACGAGATCTCCTTGAAGTCGTTCAGACCGGGCAGCCAGACCTCGATGTCGTACGTCTTGGCCGAGGAGAAGCCCATGTCGCCCGTACACAGCACCACAGTCCGGAAGGGCAGCCCGAGACGCCGCAGAATGTCTTCCGCGTCATTGGTTAGCTTCTCGTGCTCTTCGTAACTCTTTTCCGGGCGCGTGAACTTTACGAGCTCCACCTTTTGAAACTGGTGCTGGCGGATGATGCCGCGCACGTCGCGTCCGTAGGAGCCCGCCTCACTGCGGAAGCATGGCGTGTAGGCGCACAGGCTGATCGGCAGGCGGTCCAAGTCGAGCGTCTCATTTCGGTAGAGGTTTGTGACCGGCACCTCCGCAGTCGGCGCCAGCCAGAAATCGAAGCCCTCGATGTGGAACAGGTCTTCCTTGAACTTGGGGAGCTGGCCAGTGCCGTACAGGCTCTCCGAGTTGACGAGGAAGGGCGGAAGCACCTCTGTGTACCCGTGCTCGCGCGTGTGTGTATCGAGCATGAAGTTCATGAGCGAGCGCTCGAGCCTCGCGCCCAAATCCCAATAAACCGCGAACCGCGCGCCGGTGACCTTGGCCGCGCGCTCCATGTCCAGGATGCCAAGCTCAGGCCCCAGGTCCCAGTGCGCCTTGGCGGTGAAATCGAGTTGGCGCGGCTGTCCCCAGCGGCGGACTTCGACGTTGTCGTCGGCGCTGCGGCCTGTGGGAACTGATTCGTGCGGAACATTCGGGATGTTCGCCAGTGCGTCGCGAAACTCCTCATCCACCGCCTGCGCCTGCTTGTCGAGTTCCGTAATGCGGTCGCCGATCTGGCGTACTTTCTGCTGATGTTCGGCGGTGTCCACGCCCTGCTTACGGAGTTTTCCGATTTCCACGGTCTCCGCGTTGCGCTGTGCCTTGAGTTGCTCGGCCTCCGTCAGCGCCGCCCGCCGCCGGGTATCCATTTCGCGAAAACGCTCGACGTCGAGTTGCAACCCGCGATCAGCCAGTCGCTTCGCAATCGCATCCAGGTTGTTTCTGAAATATCCGAGATCGTACATTCCGAATGCTCCACTGCGCGCGTTAGCGCGCTTCCTTTTTCGTCTGTGCAGGCGCCTGGGGTCTGAGCTTTGCGTACTGGGCGGCCCTCGGGTTTTGGCGGTTCCACTGCACCGCATCGGCACGCTCCGCGAGCATCCAGACACCCGCCGCGATCGCGCGCGTGACCTTTTCCATGTTCCCGTAGTCGAGCTTGTTCCACTCGTCGGAAACGCGGTGGTAATCCGCATATTCGAACGCGACGCAGAGCGTGTGCGCCGGAACGCCTGCTTGCGCGAGAGTCAGGTTATCGCTGCGGCCGAAGTAATCGTCGCTGCGTTTTTCGTCCTTGGCGATTGTGACACCCGTCGCGTGTCCGGCTTCGGCGAACACGGCTCCGACCTCGCTGAAATCGAAGCCGGTCAGCGTCGCGCTGTTCACGGCGGGTCCGCGGGTATCATCGGTGCGGCCCGTCTGCTCCAGGTTGACATTCGCCACAGTCTTTTCGAGCGGCACGATGGGGTGCCGGGTATAGTAGCGGGCACCGTACCCGCCGACCTCTTCTCCGAACCACGTGATGAACAGCACGCTTCGCTTCGGTCGGGCCTGCGCGAGCGCTTGCGCCGCAGCGATCACCGATGCCGTTCCGCTGGCATTGTCATTTGCGCCGTTGAACACGTGGTCGCCCTCGCCCGCAGGGTTCAAGCCCGTGTGGTCGTAGTGCGCAGAGAGGAGCACATAGGAATCCTTCAGTACGGGGTCGGTACCGCGAACGATCGCTGCTACGTTGCGGAGCTTCACGCGTTCGGTAGACGGCTCACCCATCTTGAGCGTGACAAGCGGCGGCGCTAGGGCGGACTGCAACGCCCTCAGCAGGTCCGCATCGCCGATCATCATCAATGCCGGGCCGTTCGCCTCGTCCGTTGCAGTCAAACGCCGGCGGGGCGGGCCGTCAGGCACGGAGTTCCCAATGACGATAACAGCTGCCGCTTTCGCAAGCAGCTCGCGCGTGCTCCTCACTTTGCGAAATGCCGCGTATAGATCCGGCGCCTCGAACAGCACCAGTCTACCCGTGACCGATGCGGCATCCACCTCGCCAGCCGGCCCGATCTTCACCGCTTCAACCCGATCCAACCGCACCCCGCGTGCGTTCTGAATCAGGATCCGCTCCTCAGGCACGCGGAAAGTCTCGCCACCAAGCTCGGCAGTCAGTTCCATGCCATCGGTGTTCGGCAGAACGGAGAGATACTCGGCCGTCTGGAAGTAGCCGTCATCGCCCGCCGGCTCGAGTCCGGCGCGCCGGAACTGAGCGGCAATGTACTCGGCCGCGATGTCGAGCCCGCGGGACGGAGTGGCCCGGCCCTCGAGCGCATCCGAAGCGAGAAAAGACACGTCTGCCTTCAGGCCGTTGGCTGTGATGGATAACAGAGCATGTCGGACTTCCGGCGACGGAGCGGGCTCGGCGCCCCAGGAAACGCCCAGGAATATGAGGACGCACAATTTGCGCATTGAACTTTTAACATCGCACAGCGGGAGTTCCAGCCGCCGGGAAGAATCGGCGCGGGCTTAAATCAGGCCGGGCAGCGATCGTGAGGCGCCCGTCAGCTTTGTCACGATCGCAGCCGGCGCAGGTGCGAGTTTATCGCTTGTCGATCGGAACCCAAGGCTGCCCGTCGGCCGGACCTTTGTAGTCCGCGCGCGGCCGGATGAGCCGGTTATTTCGGTACTGTTCCAAGATGTGCGCGGTCCAACCCGCCATGCGGCTGACGGCGAAAATCGGCGTAAAGAGGTCGATCGGAATGCCGAGCGCGTAATAGGTGGATGCGGAATAGAAATCCACGTTCGGATTGAGATTCTTGAGTTCCTTCACTGTCTTTTCGATCTCATGCGAGATCTGGAACAGATGCTCCTGTCCCGTGCGCCGGCCCAGCTCTTCGGAGAGCGCACGCAGGTGCGTGGCGCGCGGGTCCTCGGTGCGATACACGCGATGACCGAAGCCCGGGACCTTCACCTTCAGTCCCAGCCGCTCGCGCACGAGCTTCAGCGCCGCGTTGGTCGAGCCGGCCTCGACGAGTAAACGAATCACATCCTGATTCGCGCCCCCGTGCAGCGGACCCTTTAACGCCCCGATCGCTGCTGTTACGGCCGAGTACATATCCGAAAGCGTCGCGGCAGTTACGCGACCTGCAAACGTCGAAGCATTGAACTCATGGTCCGCGTGCAGCGTCAGCGCGATATCGAACGCGCGCTCCATGACGTCGTCCGGCCGCTTCCCTGTAAGCGAGTAGAGGAAATTCGCGGCGAACCCGAGCTTGGGGTCGCCCGCCAGAATCTCCTTGCCATTCCGAAGGCGGTCGAAGGTGGTGACAACTGTCGCTGTCTGCGCCATGAGGCGCTCTGCTTTGCGGACGTTAGCTTCCTCGGAATTATCGCCGTTATCGGGATCGTACAGCCCCAGCATGGACACTGCCGTCCGCAGCACATCCATTGGATTGAAGGTTTTACAATTGCCGAGGAACTGCACCACTTGATCGGGGATCGGGCGGTTCTGAACCAGCACCGTCTTGAGCCGCTCCAACTCCTCCGCTTTCGGCAGCGTCCCGTGCCACAGCAGGTAAATCACTTCCTCGAACGTCGCGTTATCCGCGAGCGTGTGTATATTGAAGCCGCGGTAACTCAGGATCCCGGCTTCGCCGTCGATAAAACAGATCTCCGATTCGGCGGCGACGACCCCTTCCAGCCCGCGTGTTGTAGTGGTACTCATGATTGTGGATCTGCCCCCTGCGTGCCATTGTAGCGAAAGGTCTTGCGCGGCAACCCGGCTGCGCCTCGCGGTGGCCGCGATAGACTGAAAGTTCAGGGGGGAGTCCGGACAGTCAAATGGCGACCCAGGTTGCAGATCTCAGCTCCTCGGTACTCGAGCCCGAGGCGCTGGTCAAGGCATTTCGCATTATGCACACCTCACGGCGCCTGGACGACCGTGAGATCCTCCTGAAGCGCCAAAACCGGATTTATTTCCAGATCAGCGGGGCCGGCCACGAGGCCATCGGCGCGGCTGCGGGATTCGCTCTTCGCGCCGGCCACGATTGGGTCTACCCCTATTACCGCGATCGCGCGCTGTGTCTCACGCTTGGTGTCACCCCCGATCAGATGCTGCTGTCGGCTGTGGGTGCGGCCGCGGATATTGCCTCGGGCGGGCGCCAGATGCCCTCACACTGGGGAGCGCCGGAACTCAACATCGTCAGTTCCTCTAGCCCCACCGGCACGCAGTTCGTGCAATCAGTGGGGTGCGCCGAAGCCGGCCGGCGGCTCGACCCCGAAAGCGATGCGATAACACTCGTCACCACAGGAGACGGCGCGACCAGCCAGGGCGAGTTCTGGGAGGCGCTCAATGCCGCCTGCCTCGGGGCGCTTCCGGTGCTGTTCCTGGTGGAGGACAACGGCTACGCGATTTCCGTGCCTGTGGAGTGCCAGACCGCGGGCGGCAACATTGCGCACCTCGTGCGTGGGTTTCCGAACCTTCGGATTTTAGAAGCAGACGGGACGGACTTCCTGGCCTCATACAGCGTGATGACCGAAGCGGTTGCGTACTGCCGGTCCCGCAAGCGTCCCGCGCTGGTCCGTGCGAGCGTCACGCGGCCTTACTCGCACTCACTCTCCGATGACGAGCGCCTCTACAAGACTGCCGCCGAGCGCGCGGCCGAGACTGCCCGAGACCCGGTTCTGAGGTTTCCCGAATACCTCGTGCAAGAAGGAGTGCTCGACCGCTACGCCCTGCAACTGATCGTCCATGAGATCGACCAGGAAATCCAGCGCGCCACCGAGAGCGCCCTTGCCGCTCCCGCGCCCGCTCCAGAGACCGCACTCGACCACCTCTACTCGCCCGAAGTGGACATCACCTCCGATGAGTTTGCCGCCGCGCCGCACTTCAGCGGCGATCCGCGCACTATGGTGGACGAGATCAACGCCACTCTCCACGAGGAGATGCGCCGCGAGCCGCGCATCGTCGCCTTCGGCGAAGACGTGGCTGATTGCAGCCGTGAGCGGAACCTTTCGGAAGTGAAGGGGAAGGGCGGCGTTTTTAAGGCGACGTACGGATTGCAGCGCGCCTTCGGTTCGGACCGCTGCTTCAACACTCCTCTGGCGGAAGCGGCCATTGTGGGCCGGGCCATTGGGATGGCGACGCGCGGACTCAAGCCGGTAGCCGAGATTCAGTTCTTCGACTACATCTGGCCGGCGATGATGCAGATTCGCGACGAGCTTGCGACGTTGCGATGGCGCTCTAACGGAGGCTTTGCCGCGCCGGCCGTGATTCGGGTTGCGATTGGGGGTTACCTGAACGGCGGGGCGATTTACCACTCCCAGTCGGGTGAAGTGATCTTCACGCATATCCCCGGATTGCGGGTAGCGTTCCCGTCCAACGCGCTCGACGCCTGCGGCCTGCTCCGAACTGCGCTCCGTGGCGATGACCCCGTACTGTTCCTCGAGCACAAGCGCCTGTACCGGGAGCCCCACAACCGCGCTCCGCACCCCGGTCCCGAGTTCACGATTCCGTTCGGCCGGGCGAACATCGTCAAGGCCGGCCACAGCCTGACGCTGGTGACGTACGGAATGCTGGTGCAGAAGTCTCTGCTGGCAGCCGCGCAGATCGAGCGCAGGCGTCCTGATGTATCGATCGAGGTGATTGACCTGCGTACGCTCGCGCCATTCGATTGGGATTGCATCGCGAAGAGCGTGGTGAAGACCAGCCGGGTGCTCGTCGCGCACGAGGATTGCCTTTCGTTCGGGTACGGCGCAGAGATCTCGGCGCGGGTGGCGCGCGAGTTGTTCAGTTCGCTTGATGCGCCGGTAGGCCGGGTCGGGGCTCTCGACACGTGGGTCGGTTACAACCCGCAACTCGAGGACGCCATCCTTCCGCAGGTTGAGGACATCGTACGGGAAGCGGAAGCAATTCTCGCTTACTGAGCGGCGTTCTACGGATTCAGATCCAGCTCGTAGGTGAGGAGCGAGCCCTCGCGCACGTCGATCTCCTGATCCGCGCGACGGCCGTCTTTGATCACGCTGATGCGGTACTTGCCAATGGGCAGCGTGAAGCTGGCCGGAGTCGTCTCCTTGCGAAGCTGATTGTTGATCATGATCTGCGCGCCGGGCGGGTTGCTCCCCACGCGCACGGTTCCGGTATTACGCGTCATGTTGATGAACATCTCGCGCGGCGACGTGAGCTCGATGATCCGCAACTCGCGGCGGTATCCGGGCAGATCCACCGCAACCGTGTGCCGGCCGGCTGACAGCGTCGTCGAGCACGGTGTTCTGCACGTCTTCGCCGGGTCGTTATCGATCATGCTCGTAGCGCCCGGCGGATTGGTGACCACCTGGAGCGCATAGGAGTGCTCCACCGCGGGCTCGGGCTTTGCGGGCCCCCGCTGGACGGGCTCCCGCACCGGTTCCGGTTTGGCCTGCTCCGGTTCCGTTTCTGGGGGTTCTGCGGGCTTTGTGGTGGCCCCTGAGGCCTGCTCTGCCTGGCCTTCCGTAGCTGCTGCGGCCTCGGTGTCCGTCACGGACGGCTGCGCGGGAGCCATCACGGGGGGCGGCATCGGCGCGGGCCGGGTGCTCTGCGCAGCCGCTGGCGGCGGCTCCGGCGTCTCCAGGTCGCCTGGTTCGGGCCCCGCCCACTTCTGAGCCGCGAAGAACACGGCCGCCACGAACAGCAAGCCTGCACCGGCGGCGGCAAGCATCTTCCAGAAGAGCCCTCCGCCTTTCCGCCTTTGTGGGCGTGCCGGAGGTGGCGGAGCATCGGGCTCGGGAGCGGCAGCCAGGGGTGAGATCGCCGTAGGTGCGCTCTCCCCGGCTCCCCGCGCAACCAGTTTCCAATCTTTCCTAGCGCCTAGCGCGGCTTCGAGCGCCTGGATGAATTCGGTCGCGGTTGGGAATCGCTTGACCGGATCCTTCGAGAGCGCGCGGCTGAGCACCATGCCGGCCGTCCAGGGCAAGGTCGGATTCAGCGTGTGGGGCGGGGGCGGCTCCTCGGAGACGATCTTGTACAGCACGGACGTCAGATGCTCGCCCGCGAACGGCTTCTCACCGGTCAGAAGCTCGTAGGTGATTACCGCCAGGGCAAACTGGTCTGTACGCCCGTCGACATCGAGACCCTGCAACTGCTCCGGGGACATGTAATTCGGCGTCCCTACCACCGTCCCGGCCTGCGTCATCTGCTGAGATTGCGCGATCTTCGCGACCCCGAAGTCCGTGATCTTCGCGGCCCCCTCGGCGGTCAGCATGATGTTCGCCGGCTTGATGTCGCGGTGAACGATTCCCTTCTTGTGGGCGAAGTCCAGCGCCGCCGCGGTTTGCTTGAGGATGGCCAGCCCGCGGGCGGGTTCAAGCGGCTCCGTACCGCTCATCAGCTTGTCGAGCGTGGGGCCGTCCACGTACTCCATCGCGATGTACGTGACTTCGTCCTCATCGCCGACGTCGTAAACGGTCACGATCCCCGGATGCGAGATGATGCCCGCCGATTGAGCCTCCCGAAACAGGCGCTCCCTCAGCCGCTCGCGTTCGCTGTCGTCGGTGATGTCGCGGAGGCGGATCGTCTTGATGGCAACGGGGCGGCCGATCGCGGGATCCAGCGCACGGTAGACAACGCCCATTGCGCCGCGTCCCAGCTCACCCAGAATCTGGTAGCGCCCAATTTGTTTCATCCTGCGCGAAGTCATTGTAACGCACGGGTCTTGTCGATTCCGATATATTCGGAAGGTGATTCGCAGCGCTATCGTTCCCGTTGCCGGCCTTGGCACACGCCTGCTGCCCGCCACCAAGTCGCAGCCTAAGGAAATGCTGCCCGTCGCACGCAAGCCTATCGTGCAATACGTTGTCGAGGAGCTTGCGGCCAATGGCGCCAAGCAGGTGCTGTTCATCACGGGCCGCAACAAGACGTCCATCGAGAACCATTTCGACGCCGACCCCGAGCTGACACGCAGCCTTCAGGCCGCTCAGAAACGCGATCTTCTCGAGGAGCTCACCTTCGAAGACCTCGACGTCAAGTACTTCTACACTCGCCAGCGCTCGCAACGCGGGCTCGGAGACGCCATCCTCTGCGGCGAGCACTTCGCCGGCGAGGAGCCCTTCGTGGTCGCGCTGGGCGACTCGATCCTGGGCCTGCACGCGAACTCCCAGGCGGTGTCCCGCATGGTCGAGTTGTTCGAGTCCAAGAGGGCCAGCGCCGTCATTGCCGTCGAGGAGGTGCCGCCCGAGGAGACGATTCACTACGGCATCGTTCAGCCTGCCGAGGCGGAGGGCGACGGCTTCCGCGTTGCGAACCTCATCGAGAAGCCCCGGCCGGCGGCTGCTCCCAGCAACCTTGCCATCGCGGGCCGTTATGTGTTCTCGCCGCTGATCTTTGACATGATCCGGCGCATCGAACCGGACAAGCGCGGCGAGGTGCAGCTTACTGACGCCATCCAGCTCATGTGCGAGGAAGGGAAGCGCGTCCTCGCGATGAAGCTGCCGCCCGCCGAGAAGCGCTACGACATCGGCAACTTCCCCAGTTACTTCGAGACGTTTGTCGAGTTCGCGCTCGCCGATCCGCTCTACGGCGAGCACTTACGCGCCTCGCTCGAACGTATCCTCTCGGTCCCCCAGAAAGCTTGAACCGGCGCAACGTTCTACTCGCCCTGGGCGCGCTCGCGCTAGTGGGGGCAAGGTTGTGCCACTCGGGCGTGCTTTGGCCGGAAGAGGGATTGCCGCTCGCGGCCGCCGTCCAGATGCTCCAGGGCAAGGTGCTCTTCCACGACGTCTGGTTCGACAAGCCGCCGCTCGTCCCTGTGTTCTATCTGCCCTTCGGGGCTCATACCGGCGTGCCGCTCAGGATTGCGGGCGCCCTGTACGTGCTCGCGGCTTGCTGGCTCATTTGGCGCTTTGCGAAGGACCTGTGGGGGCCGCGCGAGGCTGCTGCAGCCGCCGGCTTCCTCGGTTTCGCGCTGACGTTCTATTTGCCGGCGGCGGTGATGGCTGTTGCCGCCGATCTGCTGGTTATCGCGCCGCACATTGCGGCAGTGTGGCTCGCCTGGAAGGGCAGGCACATCGGTGCGGGGATTGCCGCGGGCGTTGCATTCCAGTGCAATACGAAGGCGGCGTTCATCCTGGTGGTATGCGCGCTGTTCGGGCGGCGCGGCATTCCGCGCCTGCTCGCCGGGTTCGCCGTGCCGAATGCGGCCGTTCTGGTGTGGCTGGGAATCCAGGGCGCGCTTGCCGATTACGTTGAGCAGGTCTGGACGCTCGGGTTCCTTTACGCTCGGGATACCTTCGTGCGCAGCCCGTGGAAAGAAGGGTTGCAGCGCACGCTCAACTGGACCGGCTTCCATCTCGCGTTCGTCGTTGCCGCGATCCTGGCGTGGCGACGTGAGCGGGATTGGCGGTTTGCGGCTTGGTTTCTGTTGGCCGTCCCCGCGGTCGTTGCCGGATGGCGCTTCTTCCCCCGGTATTACTTCCATCTGTTGCCGGTGGTGGTGCTGCTTGCCGCCCGCGGGTTCGTTTTGGCAGGCACGCGGGTTCGCTTGGCGCTGTTGTGCCTGCTCCTGATTCCGCTCGGACGCTTCGGCCCCCGGTACGTAACTCTCGCGGTCGCGGGCGAATCCGCGTGGCGGGATACCGCTATGGATCGGGACAGCCGGGCCGCGGCGAAACTCATTATCGACCGCTCGCGTCCCGGCGATACGCTCTTTGTCTGGGGCTATCGTCCGGAGATCTACGCCTACACGCGAATGCCTGCGGCCAGCCGGTTCCTGGAGTCACAGCCGCTCACCGGCGTCTTTGCGGATCGCCACTTGTTTGACAGCACCCCCTCCTATCCCGAGTGGGCGGCGCGCAATCGCCTGGAACTGGTCCGGACCCGGCCTGCCTTCGTGCTGGACGGTTTGGCTGGCTATAACCCAAGTCTTGGAATCGAACGCTACCCCGACCTTCACGCCTGGCTTACGCCGTACACACCTGCAGTGCGGACCCGCCTTAGCCTCATCTACGCTCGAAACCCTGAGCCCTGACGGGCGCGGTGAACGCCCGGCTAGCGATCCGGCTACACCGGACCCGGTTCCCTAGTGTTTTCCTTCGTAGTATTACCTCGGCTAATAGGGCCTGTAACCTCCTGTTTCTTAAGGTTAAACGCCGATTGCCAAAGTCCCCTGAACGCCTTAACTTTGGTATACACCAGCGTGTTCCCCAACCTCAATCTTGACAATAACTTAGATGTGAATGACGCTTATCATGCACGAGTTTAGGCGGGCACCTATGCGCTTAGTTTGTCTTCGGCGGATTTCCACACACGAAACGCTGTCCCAGTTGTCACGCTGGGCGGTCGCGGCTTGCATCTACGCGTCCTTGATTTCGGGCACGGCGATGGCGGCAACGTTCGGGACGGTGGTCCCGCTCGGCGGCCACACTTCCGACCTGGCCCTCGACGAGGCGCGCCAACGCGTCTACGTGGCGAACTTCACCGCGAACCGGATCGACGTCGTATCCACGGCGACCAGGAAGCTGGTGACGTCGTATAACGTCGGGAAGCAGCCGGCCAGCATTGCGCTCTCGCCGGACGGGAAGTATCTGGTCATCACACACGTCACTGCGACGGGCCTGGGCAATGATTCGTTAACGGTGATGGACCTCGAGGCAAACACGAGACGGACGTACGCGTTCGGCTCAGTACCGCTGGGCGTGGCCTTTATGCTCGACGGGAAAGCGTTCCTTCTCACGACGGACCAGTTCCTCCTTTTCGACCCCGCAACCGGTGTGTCGAAGGTGCTGGGCAACGTCGCCGCGAGTGTGACGCTGCCGCCTCAGGACGCGCCCTGCGAGCCCCGCCAGTTCATTCGTGCTTCTCTGGCCGCTTCCGGCGACGGCAACCGGGTCTGGGGCATTGCCGACGCCGAAGGTGAAGGTTGCGAAGCCAATGAGAGCTTCGTCCTCTTCCACTACACGCGAGGCTTCATGGGCGGCTTGTCCACGTCCTACTGGACGGCTTCGCCCCCCGAAGGTCCGCGCGTGATCGCGACGGACCGCACCGGCGCTTTCGCGACCAGCGGGTGGAGCCTGTTCCACAACCGGTTCTTCGAAGTGGCCGAGTGGATCAACTCCTCCGGCCTGTTCGAAATCGGCGGGTACGCAATCGATTCCGCGCGCGGCGTCGTCTACGGCCAGGTCACGAAAAAGGGCTTCACCACGCCGACCATCCCGGGGCCGATCAACTCCGCCGACGGCCCGCGCCTACTCATCGCCGATGCGGATAACCTCACCGTGCGCGACGAACTGAAGCTCCAGGAGCACATGTCGGGACGGGCCGTTCTGGATGCCGCTGGTGACGTGATGTACGCGGTCTCGCAGAGTGGGCTGATGATCCTGCCTGTCGGTTCCCTGGCCGCACAGCATCGCCTCGCGGCGAATCAGGAAGACGTCCTGTTCCGAGGCAACTGGTGCGACCGCCGCACCATGACGCAGGACATCACCATCTCCAACCCGGGTGGTGGCAAAACGCCCTTCACGCTCTCCTCCAGCATGCCGGGAGTGTTGCTCTCCGCGACGTCCGGGGTTACGCCGGCCCGTATCACCGTCGGGATCGACACGTACACATTCCGCAACAACAACGGTACGGCCGAGGGATTCATCAACGTCCAATCGGACTCCGCCATCAATGTGCCCCCGCCCATCCGCGTGCTCGTAAATAACAAAGAGCCCGACCAGCGCGGAACGCTTTTCTCGGTGCCCGGGCGCCTGATCGACCTTCAGATGGATCGGGCCCGCAATCGCTTCTACGTCACCCGCCAGGACAAAAATGAGGTGCTCGTTTTCGACAGCACCAACTTCCGCCAGGTCGGGACACTTCGGACCGCAACGACACCGACCAACATGGCGATCACGCCTGACAACCGGTATCTCATCGTCGGCGCCGATAACGCCCAGGTCGCGAATGTCTACGATCTCGAGAGCATGCAGTTCCTGCGCTGGATCGTGTTCCCGGCAGGGCACTATCCGCGGTCCATCGCAGCCTCGAACCGCGCGATTCTGGCGGTTTCGCGGCTTGCGGGCGACTTCGAGGATTGCAGCACCGCGGTCATCGACCACATCGACGTGGCCAACGGGTTTGCCCGCCCGCTGTCCTCCCTGGGCGTGTGGAAGAACTGCGTTGACCCGAGTACAGCCCTGGCCGCGTCGCCTTCGGGCGCGAAAATCCTGGGCGCGCAGCCGGACGGGACCGTGCTGCTCTACGATGCGCAGGTGGATGACTTCGTCGCCGCGCGCAAGGACCTGGATAAGCTCGAAGGCGCCTATGGCGCTGTTTCCGACGAACAGTTCGTGGTCGGCGGGCTGTTGTTCAACTCGTCGCTGGTACCCAGCCAGGTCTTCAACGGCTCGGGGCTAACCTCGGGCGTGGTGGTCTCTCGCGAGATGGCGATGCGCACTACTGCGGCGTCCGCTGGGAACAGCGGTTTGGTCGAGCACGTCAACGTGGCGGACACCGGTTCCTCGACTGCGGCTCGTCTCGTGGAAGCGCCCATTCTGCCCGACGCCACCATCGTCGGCCGGGCGTTTACGCGGACACTCGCTTCGACGCGGGACAACAATGCGTACGTGTTGCTCTCGCGCTCGGGCC
>DATMXS010000258.1:0-7187 GCA_035561355.1 Bryobacteraceae bacterium
TGGCTCCCCGGCATGGATTCGAACCACGATTCACGGCTCCAAAGGCCGCTGTCCTACCATTAGACGACCGGGGAATTCTGGGGTTGGGGATTCGCATCCCCTGCCCTAGTGTAGCAGCGGAGTTCGTTTCCCTGCTGCCTGCCTGCCGCGGTTTGAACGCGCGCTTTCCTCGGTGGTGTAAGCTAGCGGAGTGCTCGCTTGGGCATCGCCCTGCGCGCGGGCCGTGGAGGCGTACACATGCCGATGCAGGTTTGTATGGGGGCGTCTATGATGTGCACGTTTGGGATGGCGCCCAGCACTCTCGTGGTTCTTCCCAAGAACCGCGTCCTGACCGAATTCGTGCCTGCTGCCAACATCATGGACAACATTCCGATGATGAATATCATGCCTTTCGGAATGTGCTCGAGCCCTTCGAATCCCACTGTAGCGGCGGCCACTGCTGCGGCACTGGGCGTCCTGACGCCGATGCCGTGCATTCCCGCAACGCCAGCGCCATGGGCGCCGGGAGCCGCGACCGTCCTGCTCGGCAACATGCCTGCACTCGACAGCGTTTCGAAGCTCAACTGCATCTGGGGCGGCGTCATCAGCATCGCCTACCCGGGCGAGAAGAGCGTCATGATTCCGTAGCTTCACTTCAGTCTTCAGTAGATCTGCCTTAAGGAGGCTCACAGTGGCTCGAATCACTCGCCGCGGTCTGATGCAGACCATCGCCGCGGGCGGATTGAAGACACGCCGGGCTACGCGATGCAGGGCCGGGTGTTCGGCGATCGGATACATGAAGGGGCTTATGGACGGCATGGGTCTGCGGTACGCCTGATGCCGAAGGCGGTTGTACTACTGAGCGGCGGGCTTGATTCCGCCACCGCGCTCGCGATCGCGAAGCACGAGGGGTTTGAGCCCTATGCGTTGTCCTTTTCCTACGGGCAGCGGCACAGCCGGGAAGTGGTGTGTGCCGCTGCCGTGGCGCGCAGCCTGGGTGCGGCGGACCACCGCGTGGCGCAAATCGACCTGCGCCTCTTCGGGGGCTCCGCACTCACAGATGACATCGACGTTCCGAAGCGCCGCCTCGATGAGATCGGTGAAGGTATCCCCGTCACCTATGTGCCCGCAAGGAATACGATTTTTCTTTCCTTCGCGCTCGCGTGCGCTGAGGTGCTGGGCTCCAGCGACGTCTACATCGGCGTGAACGCGCTCGATTACAGCGGCTATCCCGATTGCCGTTTGGAGTACATTGAAGCCTTCGAGCGGATGGCGAACCTGGCTACGAGGGCGGCAGTTGAAGGCGGAATGCGGCTCACGATCCACGCGCCATTGATCGCGCTGACTAAGGCTCAGATTATCCGCCGCGGGCTCGAACTCGGCGTGGATTACTCGTTGACGAGCAGTTGCTACGACCCGTCCGTAGCGGGCGAGGCGTGCGGTGAGTGCGATTCCTGCCGGCTCCGCCTAAAGGGTTTCGCGGAAGCGGGCGTGCCGGACCCCATCCGTTATCAGAAACGATAGTTACCGCCGCTTCATATAATTCCAGCCGTGCTGCGAGCCTGCGACGGGCTAGAATGGACATTTGCCTTTTCAATTGCACGTATGTCGCAAAAAGTGACTATCAAAGAAAAGATCGCCGAGTTGCAGCGGACCAAAGAACGGCTGCGGCTCGGCGGCGGCGAAGACCGGATCGCCAAACAGCACAGTAGCGGGAAGCTGACCGCCCGGGAGCGGGTGGAACTTCTCGTCGACCGGCACAGCTTCCAGGAGTCCGGGCTCTTTGCTCAGCACCGCGCCACGTATTTCGGCATGGGGGGCAAGGAACTTCCGGCGGATGGCGTGGTGACCGGAAGCGCCCTGGTAAGCGGCCGGATGATCCACGTAGCCAGCCAGGATTTCACGGTGGCGGGCGGCTCTGCAGGCGAAGTGCACGGCGACAAGATCGCCGAGACGATGAAGTACTCGATGAAGACGGGCACGCCGTTCGTGTTCATCAACGATTCGGGCGGCGCGCGCGTGCAGGAAGGGGTCGGCAGCCTGGCCGGATACGCGCGCATCTTCTATAACAACGTGATGCTCTCGGGCGTAGTGCCACAGGTGTCGCTCATCTGCGGGCCGTGCGCCGGTGGCGCGGCGTACAGCCCGGCGCTGACTGACTTCATCATCCAGACGCGTTACGCGCAGATGTTCATCACTGGCCCGGCGGTGATCAAGCAGGTTACAGGCGAGATCGTGACGCCGGAGTGGCTCGGCGGACCTCGCGCGCAGATGAACAATTCGGGGGTGGTGCACTTCGTCGCCGAAAACGATGTGGATGCGATCCGGATCTGCAAGCGGCTGCTTTCGTACCTGCCGTCGAACAACCTGGAGGATCCGCCTCGCGCGGATCCGGACGACAGCCACCTGTACGATAAGAAGCTCAACGACGTGGTGCCGGACGATCCCAAGATTCCGTACGACATCCGTGACATCATCCACCGCCTCGTCGATCGCGAGGACTTCCTCGAAGTCCAGAAGGAATACGCGAAGAACATCGTGATCGGGTTCGGGCGCATCCTGGGCCGGCCGGTGGGCATCATCGCGAACCAGCCGTGCGTGCTGGCAGGTGCGCTCGACATCAACGCGTCGGACAAGGGCGCGCGGTTTATCCGCTTCTGCAACGCGTTCAACATCCCGCTGTTGACGCTGGTCGATGTGCCCGGCTTTCTGCCCGGCGTGGAGCAGGAACACAGCGGCATCATCCGGCACGGTGCGAAGTTGCTATTTGCGTACTCGGCCGCCACTGTACCGAAAATTACAGTGGTGATTCGCAAGGCGTACGGCGGCGGCTACATCGCGATGTGCTCGAAGGACTTGGGCGCGGACCGAGTGGTGGCGTGGCCTTCGGCGGAGATTGCGGTCATGGGCGCGGAGGGCGCGGCGGATATCGTGTTCCGGCGCGAGATCTCCTCGGCCGAGGACCAGGCGGCGAAGCGCCGCGAGCTGATCGACGACTACCGCGAGACATTCGCGAAGCCGTACGTCGCCGCCGGAGCGCGCCTGGTGGACGACATCATCGAGCCGGCGGAGACGCGCGGCTATCTCGCCACGGTGCTCGAATCTATGGCGACCAAGCGCGATTTCCGGCCGCCAAAGAAACACGGGCTGATTCCGCTGTAAGAGGTTCATATGGGCTCAGAAGGCAAGCCTCATGACGCCGCCGAGTGGGAGCGCCATAAGGTGATCATCACGGCCGCGGTTGCGGTGATCGTCGGGAACAGCGAGATCAAGGAAATCCGGCCGGTGCGGCATGCGAATACATGGATTCGCCACGGCCGCATGACGATCCAGGGATCGCATGACGTCTCGCGGCAGCGCGGGAATCCGCGCAACATGCCGGACCGGAGAGGGTGAACGTGAAGCTGAAAATCACAGTCGAGGGGAAGACCTACGAGGTAGATGTCGAGGTCGTCCCGGATCAGGCCGAGAGTACGGAAGAGGAGGACTTCGAGTCGCGAATCCCGGACGGGATCATGAAGGCCAAACCGCCCAAGGACTTCGCACCCGAAGACCGAATCTGCCGCAGCCCGATCGCGGGTGTCGTGGTGGCTATCCTGGCACAGCCGGGCGTGACAGTGAAGAAAGACGATCCGCTCCTGACGATCGAAGCCATGAAGATGCAAAGCACCATCGGCTCCACGATGGACGGCACCGTCCAATTTGTTCGCGTCGAAGCCGGCCAGGCAGTGAAGAGCGGGCAGGTGCTGGTGGAACTGGCCTAGACGTCACGCCTAGACCGGATAGACTTCCATTTCGCAGCGCCGGCAATCGAAATGCAGTTCAAGGCGGCGGCCCTCGGCATCGACGAGCACCAGCGGCTCTGCCGGACGCCGCCGCACACCCTCCTTCGGGCACCATCCAAGCTCGTACTTTACGCAGTAACGGGTTGTCATCAGTCTGCGGCCGGCCATGTCGAGCCCGGACTCGGCAGCCGGCTCGATCCCCACGACACCGTGCCGTCGGTAAAACGCTTCCGCACGCCGGTTCAGGACGTTCCCCAGGTATGACAACTCGCGCTCGGGATAGGGTACATCGTTCACCATCGGTGCGGGTTGAGAACGCGGACGATTCGTCTCGCGAATGCCGCGGAGACGCTCCAACAGCTCGCGCCGCAACGCGTTGAGCGCGGAGGCGGGCAAAAAGGGAGGAGGATCCGCGGCGACCTCAACGGCAGCGCACGTGAACTCGGTGCCACCCGTCTTCCCGAGTTGGCGGAGGATCGTCTCGGCGGCACGGGCGGCCTCTTTAGCAGGCTCACCGGCACCCAGCGCGCAGGCGGCTGTGTTGCCGTCCTCGTCGCGGACTTCCAACTCAGTTGCGCGCAACGTGAACGTGACGGCGATCGATCGCACGGGCGCCGCTCTGCGGATCGTCTCGAGGAAAGCGTAGTCGCGATTACGATAGACGGCAGTCCCTGCGGCGATGCCGCCGACCTCGGTGGCGGGGGCACCCTGCAGCCGGCCCTTAGAGTCGAACCAGCAGAGGCCGTCCGCAGGATGCAACGGCACAGCCGATTGCAGGCCGCGGGCGGTCATTGTCCCCAGGGGTTCGCCGGTCATTTTCGGCGTGTCGTGTGAGGCGATTGGTTCGGTGCGCCCGTCCAGGAAGTACGTCGTGAAACCGCGATTGAAGGTCTTGGAAGGATCAGGCGTGAAGTTGGGCTTTGATGTGCCGGAGGAACTGCGCCGGACCCCCAACGCGTCGAGCTCAGCGCGGTAGTGCGCCACGATGTTCGCGACGTACGTGCGGTCCTTCAGCCGGCCTTCAATCTTGAAAGACGTGACGCCGGCATCCACCAACGGTGCGAGCCGGCTGGTGAGGTTGAGATCGCGGATCGAGAGCAGATGGCTTTCGCGAACGAGAACAGCGCCATCGCCGTCGAGAAGCGTGTACGGCTTGCGGCACGGCTGGGCACACTCGCCGCGGTTGCCACTGCGGGCGCCGAGCGCGTAGCTCAAATAACACTGGCCGCTGTAGCAGACGCAGAGCGCTCCGTGAATGAAAGCTTCCAACTCAATGTTCGGGGCGGCCGCGCGGATGGCTCGGATCTGGTCCAGGTCCAGTTCGCGCGCAAGTATGGCGCGCCGGAAGCCGGCGGCCTCGAGAAACGCCACACGCTCCGGTGAGTGGTTGTGCATCTGCGTGCTCGAGATGAGCGGCAAAGGCGGCATGCGGCTTTCGAGAAGGCCCGCATCCTGGATGACGATCCCGTCAACTCCCGCGTCGTAAAGTTGCCATGCCAGGCGCTCGGCTTCGGGAATTTCGCTGTCATGGAGCAGCGTGTTCATCGTGACGTACACGCGCGCCCAGTAAATGTGCGCATACCGCGCGAGCGCGGCGATGTCCTCGATCGTATTGCCTGCTGCTGAGCGCGCTCCGAAACGGGGCGCGCCGATATAGACGGCATCCGCGCCGCAATCGATGGCGGCCTTGCCGCACTCGAAATCGCGGGCGGGGGCGAGTAACTCGGTTATCGGCGCCACGGAAGCACTCCGCGGGCGATGAGGTCGGGAAGGATCTTGTTGGAAAGGCTGGGCGCGAGTGCAGCGCGGTCGTCGTGTTCGCCGAACCAGACAAGCTCCCGAATCTCGGAGCTCGCGACGGGGTCGCCCGCCAACTCGCCGCAGTACAACTCGATCCGGACGGTGCTGGAAGGGTCGCCTGCGGCGCGATCGAAGTAATCACCCAGGAACGTGAGGGCGCTGGCATGGACGTCGCCCAGTTCCTCCCGAAGCTCACGGGCGAGGCAATCCTCGGCTGATTCCTCCGGCTCGAAGCAGCCGCCCGGCAGGATCAGCAGAGAGGTGGAGTGGTTCTTCCGGCACAGCAGGATACGCCCCTCACGGACCGCCAGCAGGCCTACTTTGTGGTACTGCACAGATTCTTAGTATCCGTCATTCGGCGCAGTGTCACGCGCTTCGCTCTCTCAAGGCGTGTCGAGCGTTGAAGCGACGATGTCGAATGCGCGCCGAGCCCGCAGCCAAAGCCAGGCGTCGGATTCCTGAGCCGGGAAGAGTGCCATTACAGCGAGCCACGTCTTACCGGCAGGCCGCAACGCGACCAGGCAGGGTCCCGAAACACCGTCCGCCTCGTATTCGCCTTCCAGGCGGCCGTCCTTACCCGTATCCAGTGAGCTGATTGTCACGCCTGCGGCGCTTGCGTCTTCGAGTAGCGCTTCGAGCACCTTACGCACGCCGGTGTCGCCCCTTGAGTGAAGAGTATTCGCCTCGCAGTGGATGTGTGCGGCTTCCCCGGCTTCGTCTAGCAGGCGCAGATTGAGCGCGCTTACTCCAGGCAGAGCCTCCACCGGGCACGCAGTCCAGGACGCGGGATACGCAACCGAAAACAGACCGGAGGGGTCCGCGTACTTCACCACCGGTTCCAATGTCGCGGATCCGGAAGGCTGTGCAAATTCGAAGCTGGAGGCTACGGCGCCGATTACTTCGCGCACGTGCTCGGAAGCGTTCGCAGGCATCGTAGCGGTCAACAGGACGACCACCGATCCGTTGTTCGCGGCGAACATGCGCAGCCCATTCCGTCCTGCTATTGCTGCCGCGTGCACTGTCTGGCCCTGCCTGCTGGCGCCGGACTCAACCTCGAGGATGTCGTAACCGGCTGCTTTCGATCTCAGCCGCAGCCAATCGCCCAATTCCACTTCGAAGGGAATTTGCGTTGCGGAAATGGTCATGAGAGCGTCATCCGGCAGTTTGACGGCTGCGAGAAGGGCAAGCTCTTCAAACAGCGGCATCATCTCTACTTCGCTCTCACGAACCGTACAGCCGCGGGGTAGAAGCAACCTGAACGCGAGACTCGGGAGACCGGCGGGCATACTCGAGTGTTCCGCGAACTCCTCGCGAATTCTCCGGCGCGAGATTCGCCGGCCGTAACGGATTCCGGAGTGTGCGGCGCCCTTCATATGATCTGATGCATCCCAGCGTAGCCATTTCTACTTCTTGATGCTGATCGACATGCGGTTGGGCCGAGGGCCAGGATCCCGGTCTTGAGGCGTTGACGCCGTGTCATGCATGTTGAATGAGAGCTGCTCGCTGGAGCATGCGGCATAGTGCGCGTGCCATGATTGAGGCTTCGTGGGACTGCCAATCTTGGCCTTGGTACATCTCACTCCGAAGCGCCGATGCCTGAACTCCCTGAAGTCGAAACCGTGA
>DATMXS010000259.1:0-3281 GCA_035561355.1 Bryobacteraceae bacterium
GCAGCTCGCGCCCATGGCTACCTTCGCGCGGAGCGTTGAGGCGCGAACTATATGAGCGGTAACTATTTCGGCCGGAACACAATTACCCGGTCGTAGAGCATCTCGGCGTCGGCCGGCCCAACTTTGGTCGCGGGCTCGACGTATTGGCGGAAAGCAATCCGAACTGGCGCATCCGGAGCGATCTTCGGGGCACAAGCGGTCGCCCAACGAGCCGGTACCCTGGCCTCAAGGCAAGCCGGTTCCCCGTTGCAGTCGCGGGCCACTTTCCAGGCGTAGAACTTCCCGATTCCCGGTTCTCCGGGCAGGTACGAACTCGCGGTGTCCGGGCTAGCGGCGAAGTCCGCGCTGTCCGCGCTGGAGATCCCGGCGGCCAGAGTCGGATGGAGATACACGTTCGCGCTCGAGTAGGTGGCTTTGCCGGTGGCCGCGTGATCCACTCCGTAGACGATCGCAAAAGCATCGGCGGGCAGATCGAACCACGGCGACGCCCAGTAGTTGGCATCTCTGCCATAGCCCGCTGAGCCGTCCTGCCCCGGTCCACGGTAGGCAATGCCCCGCTGGAGCGCAGGGTAGCCCTCGGGGACGGAATCCGGCAGAAACGTGTCGAGTTCCTCAGGGTTGAATGCGGTGGCGTGACGGGTCAGGATTGCCTGGCGCAGCTTCTCCATGGTCGGGTACAGATCCATTTCGGTCTGCCCGGTGCCCCTGGCGCGCAATACCGGCGCGGGCAGCGGATCACTGGGAAACTCAACCGTGGGCCGCACCCGGAAGATTCGCATGACGTTGCCGGCTTCGATCGACTTTTCGAACTCGTCAATTGCCTGGTTGCCGCCAGCCGCAAGGGCCATGCGCATCGTGAACAGGAACTGGTCCGCATTCTCGTACCCGAACCGAACCAGAGAGGGCGGCAACGTCTCGGTGTTGATCGCCGCGTCCGCATACCCGGCGGCGCGCAGCGCCGAGCGCAGGTGCTCCTGTGTACGGCGGTTGCCTGTCGAGATGAGCGCCATGGGACGGTTGTACGGCGTCGAGCCGGTCGTTCGGATAGTCGATGAATTCACCGTGTCGCCGACGTAAGCCACGGGGAGCTCGTAAGGTCGGAAGAAGCCCCCGGTGGCGGGATCCCAGCCGTAAGTGGCGGGGTTATACCTTCCGAACAGGAGAGTCTGGAAGGAATAGTAGGCCATGGGAGGCGGCGTGCTACCGACGATGAGTATGGCCTCATCCTGGCGCAGGAGATAGTTTACGGGTAGGGCGCGCTTGGTTTTCTCCCAACGAATGGACGGGTTGGGATCGTCGAATTTGGCCGGCAGAATCACCGACATGTAGGGCTGCACGTTGTTGTACCAGGTGGTCGGAATGACGCCCGAACACGCCATCGTAACGGGGTCGAGAATCCTGAATCGCCCCTGGAGCGCTTCAAAGCCTTCTTTATTGAGCTCCTGAAGCAGTTTCGGCACGGTGGCAAGCGGATCGTTGCCGCCTTGAGCCAAAGCACGATGCGGCGTGAGGGCGCAAGCCGTCAAGCCCAGGGCGATACACGCGACCGCAAGTGAGCGGCTTTGTGTCATTGCATTTCTCCTTGTGGTTGAAGGCCCATTGGCGCCGGAACGAGCTGCCCACCGGGCCCGTGGGTAGGCGGCTTGCCGCGGAGAATGGCTACTTTGTAGGGACTACCGGACATCCCCTTAGCTCCGGTGAGTTTCCTTTCGTATGAGTCGTCAATATCTCGATGAGGTCTTCGGTGGCCAGAGCGCGCGCGGGCTGGCCGGAGAGGATCAGCATCCGGTCCGTGCCGAGGTCCACGCCGATCAATAACAGTTCCGGCCGGGCTTTCCAGAGCGACATGACAGGGTCGGTTTGGGTGGTTCCCAGATCCAACATGACGACGTCCGGCTGGAGCGCGCTCAGCCGTTCGAGGGCGCCGGGCAACGACGCTTCGATGGCCACAGGTTGCAACTGCGAGTACCGCCCGAGACGCGCTCCAATGCTGGCGAGCACGAGGGAATTGCCGTAGAGCGCTATCGTGAGCATGGCGCTATACAGCTTAAGGAGAAAAAGGTCCGATAAAGGTACAAGAAAAGTACAGAAAAAGTACACTGCACTTTTCGGAAGAAGTACGGTGCGAGGACTGAACTTTTCGGCCCGGGGCGCGATTAGCCGGCCAGCCCCGTGCGGCGGACGTACTCTAGCAACTGGGCGCGGTTCTTCAAGTGCAGGTGTTGCAGTATTTGGCCCATGTGGTACTTGATGGTGCGCTCGCTCAGGAACAACTTCGCGGCCGCCTGCTTGTACTTCAGGCCTTGCGCGATGAGCGTCAGCACCTCGCGCTCGCGCTCGGATAAACCGGCGGGCGCGCGCTTTTCTTCCAACGCATTCGCCTGCCGGCCGAATTCCCCGAGAATCCGGGCGGCCAGTCCCGGGGAAAGGACCGCCTCGCCACGGTCCAACTCGCGCAGCAGTGCAAGTAATTCGTCAGCGCTCTGGTTCTTGAGCAGATAACCGGAGGCGCCGCTCTTGACAGCTTCGAACAGGTCGTCATCCGCTTCCGAGATCGTGAGTACGACGATTTTGACTTCGGGCAACTCCGCCTTGATCGCGCGCATCGCGGCCAGGCCGTCGAGGCGCGGCATACGAATGTCCATGAGAATCGCTTCGGGACGCAGCGCACGTGCCTTCTCGACCGCCTCCAATCCGTCGCGCGCCGTGGCGACTACTTCGAAGCCGTGCGAGACGAGCAGATCTTCAAGGCCATCGAGGAATAGAGGATGATCGTCGGCCAACAGCACTTTCATGGCAGCCCCTTCTCAGCGGAGACGGATGGCGACTTGCGTGCTCAACCCAGCGGCGGACGGGGAGCCCCAGAGCATCATCACGGTATAACGGGCTGGGAGGCATGGGGACCAGCGAAACGTCTTGCGAGATGAACGGTTCAGGATTCGCACTTCTTCCCTTCATGGCCCGCGTCGCGCGTGTTGTCGCCGTCGGCACTCCTCACCACGTTACCCGAGGCTGGAATGCCCGGCAATACATTCGTTGGAGATTCTGGGGAAACCCAGGGGAACCTGAGGGGGGAACCCGGGGACGTATCCTAGCGGCTCGATGCCGAAAGCCGCACCCCCGATCGTATTCACATCCTCCGCTATGATTTGCTCGTACTCGTGCCCAATCGCCAGCACGCCGTCGGACGTACCCGAACCTTCCCTCCGGCGAGCGCGCCCGCACGCTCGCCGTGATTGGGCGCACCGGCACTCAGCGCCAACCGCAGGACGGACCTGAGC
>DATMXS010000260.1:0-3677 GCA_035561355.1 Bryobacteraceae bacterium
CTGCTCGGAACGGGACCGCGCGGGTCTGCGGCCGGTGAGGCGCTCGCGCACGACGACGAGGGCCGATTCACCGGGATCGCACGGCCCAGCAATGTGTTTGAGGCGAAGTCCGAGAGTGGCCAGGGATCGCACTCGGCGCCGTTCCCGCGGGCGCTGGTCGAGTTCTTCGTCAAGGCGTTCACAGACGCAGGCGACTTGGTGTTCGACCCGTTCCTCGGGAGCGGAACCACCATGGCTGCGGCGCATGTCCTCGATCGGGTCGGCTATGGCGTCGAGATCAGCCCCGCGTATTGCGACGTGATCCTGCAGAGAATGGCCAGCCTCACCGGCGAGGAGCCGGTCCTGATGGAGACCCGGCAACCGTTGCCAGAGGTTGCCACGGAGCGTGGCAAATCCCGCCCGGACGCCGAGCACGCGCCGACCCGCACGATTCGGCAGAACGCGGCGCCGCCATACTGCTGGACCGCTAAGGAGGGCTCGTGAACTCTACGCCACTCGCAATCGAGCACCGGGCGGTCGCCGACCTGATTCCGTACGCCCGTAACCCGCGCACCCATACGCCGGAGCAGGTGGCGCAGGTGGCTGCGTCCATCATCGAATTCGGCTGGACGAATCCGATCCTGATCGGTGCCGACAACGTGATCATCGCTGGCCACGCGCGTTTGGAAGCGGCTCGCAAGCTCTGCCTCGCCGACGTCCCTGTGATCGTTCTCGATCATCTGAGCCCATCGCAACGGCGTGCGCTGGTCATCGCGGACAACCGGTTGGCGCTCAGTGCGGGGTGGGACGAGGAGATGCTTGGGCTGGAGTTGGAGCAGCTACGGGAGGATGCGTTCGACCTTGACCTGCTCGGGTTCGACGAGGACGAGCTTGCCTCGATGCTGGCCGACCCGGACGAGCCCACGCAGGGTCTGACCGACGAAGACGAGGCGCCAGCCGTGCCCGAGGTGCCCGTCTCGGTCACTGGCGACGTGTGGCTCCTGGGAACACACCGCCTGATGTGTGGCGACGCGAGGACCGCCTCGGATCTCGACCGGCTCCTGTGCGGCCACACGGCGGATCTGGTCTTCACCGACCCTCCATACAACGTCGATTATGAGGGCTACACCGAGGAGCGGCTCAAGATTAAGAACGATAGGATGTCCGATACCGAATTCAATCAGTTCCTCGATGCGGCGTTCCGTTCCTATCGGAGCATCGTCAAGCCCGGCGGCTCGTTGTACGTCTGCCACGCCTCGTCCTGCCAACGCGAGTTCCAGAACACGCTTGAGGCGGCGGGCTTCGAGGTTCGCTGCCAGATCATCTGGGCGAAGAACACCTTCGCCTGGGGTTTCGGCCGGTACAAGTTCCAGCACGAGCCGCTGTTCTACTGTCACGTCGCGGGCGAGAGTGATGCCTGGTACGGGGACAAGTCCCAATCGACGCTGTGGCAGGAGAAGAAGCCTGCCGCCAACCGGCTGCACCCGACCATGAAGCCGGTCGAGTTGATCGAACGGGCTCTCATGAACAGCAGTAAGGCTGGCGACGTCGTGGTCGACCTGTTCGGCGGCTCCGGCTCGACGCTGATCGCCTGCGAGCGCCGCGGCCGGCACGCCAGGATCATGGAGATCGATCCGAAGTATGCGGACGTGATCGTTCGAAGGTGGCAGGAGCATGTGGGCAAGGATGCCGTGCTCGAGGGAGACGGACGGTCGTTCGAGGAGGTGAGTCGTGAGCGCCTGCAGGAGGCGACGTGAATCCGGAGATGCCGCGACGAGATCGCCGCGATCAAGTCTCAGATTCGCGCTGGCCATCCGGATCTACACGGCCTCTGCCTGGGGCTGGCCGACTGGTCCGCGGAATTGAGGATTCTCGAACAACAGCAACGCCGGCGGCTTTTCGGCGGCTCGTAGCGACGGTGGCCAGCGCTCGTGGTACGGATCTACCGGGCAGGCGCGTGGAAGGCCCGGGTGGCATCGCGCGCCTTCTGGACGAGGGTTTGCCAAGCCTCACCCGCCGCGGGGTCGGCCGGCGCGACTCCGCTGAGATCAATGGCGGCCAGGAGATCCTGGGTCGCCTCCAGGAGGGCGTCAATACGCGGGCGGTCGTCGTCAACCGGGATTGTTACAGCGCGATTCAGACTGCGACTCCAGTAGGTCTTCAGTTTCGTGGTGGCGTTGTCCATAGGATCCTACTCGATCTCCTCCGGATGCTCCAGCCGGTAGGCGGCGGCTTCCGCGTACTCCTTGTACGCCACCTTGTACCGGAGGGGACACTGCAGTGTGCAGTGAGCCAGGCTGCTATCGGCCGCGGCGACCAGCCGCTCCAGGCGCTCCGGGTCGTAGATCGCGGCCAGATTCGGGAAGCCCGTCAGGCGAGCAAGCTTTTCGTATTGTTCGGCGTGTTTCACAGCGTCACCATTCATCGATCGGAAGCGCCCCGAAGTCAACAGACTGATCGCGCCCGAAGCAAAAACGCCGCCCGTTTCCGGGCGGCGCGCGTGCGGCACGCCCTGTCGCTATTCGACGCGGTAGGTGCGCTCGCCGTCGTTCCCCTTAATCGATTCAACCGCCAACCCCATCTTTTTCCCCAAGCTGCCGCTGATGAAGCCGCGGACGCTGTGCGCCTGCCAGCCGGTGGCGTCCATCAGCTCCTTGAGACTTGCGCCGTTTCGCCTGCGCATCAGGGCGAGAACTGCGGACTTCTTGCTGCCGTCGCGTGCAACGACCGGCTTCTGCTGTGTCTTGGCCTTGGTCGCGCCCTTGGCCCGCTTGGCGGGCTTCCTGGCCGGGGTGGTGTCTTTCGTCGAGGCGGCAGCGGGCGGCGCGCCAGTGGCGCCCTGTTCCGCACCGGGGGCGAGTCTCTGGACCGCCTGCCAAATGCGCTTCACCGCTTTCTGGCGGTTCTCGAACTTCGTCACCGGCTTCAAGTCCGTGAACGGCACGATGCCGGCGAAGCTGTTCCAGATCTCCACCAGCCGCGCGGTGGGCCACTCGGCTGCCAGTGCCCCGAGTTCCTTCTCGCTGGTGAAGGTCTTGCCTCCCGCCGCCAGCAGGTCCCGAGTCTCGCCAGCCGCCGCGAACGCGGTGATGTTGTTGTCAGTCTCGATTACAAACGTGGTCATGTTCCTCTCCTCAGTCGTGTAGGTTCGCCATCTGCTTCTCTTTGGCCTCACGATTCATCACTCTGGTCGCGGCGAAGTGCAAGCGCAATCTGCCCGAATTCTGAGGATGATCGATGCCGCCGGTAAGCCTCCGCCAGTACGCCAAGCACCGCGGGGTCAGCCACACCGCCGTCGAGAAGGCCGTCAAGCAGGGGCGCATCACGGTGGGTCCGGACGGCAAGATCGACGTCGACCAAGCGGATCGCGAGTGGAGCCGGAACAGCAGTCCGGTGAACGCGCCGAAGCCTACGTCGCGGCCAGCGCCCATGAGTGAACCGACATCATCCGGTCCGACCTACGCCCAGTCGCGCGCGGTCCGGGAGCTGTACCTCGCCCGCCTGGCGAAGATCGAATTCGAGGAGCGTTCGAGCAAGCTGGTCAGCAGCGATGAGGTCAGGGTAACGGCATTCACGACGTCGCGCACGATCCGCGACAACTTGTTGAACATTCCCGATCGCCTGGCGGCGATGCTCGCCGCCGAGACGGATGCGGCGCAAGTGCATCAGATTCTGACAGACGAGATCCGGAAGGTGCT
>DATMXS010000261.1:0-6704 GCA_035561355.1 Bryobacteraceae bacterium
TCAGCCATTCTTGCCTCCCTTCACGTCCTTGGCGGCTTGGAGCACGGCTTTGCGAACGTCGAAGTACGTTCCGCAGCGGCAGAGGTTGCCGCCGAGGCCCGTGTTCACGTCCTCGTAGCTCGGGTTCGGGTTCTTCTTGAGGAACGCCGTTGTCGCCATGACGAAGCCCGGTGTGCAGTAGCCGCACTGTTGGGCATCGTTATCGACGAACGCCTTCACGACCGGATTGTTGGCCGTGAGGCTTTCGACGGTTTGGATTTGCTTGCCCTGTGCGTCAACCGCCAGGATCGAGCAGGCGTATACCGCTTTGCCGTCCATCAAAACAGTGCAGGCGCCGCAGGTTCCGCGATCGCAGACCTTCTTTGCGCCTGTCATGTCCAGGCGATCGCGGAGAGCGTCGAGTAAGGTGACGCGGGGCTCCACTTCGAGTTTCACCGGCTTGCCGTTCAGGGTCAGGCTGATCGAGACCGCTCCAGGGCCCATCACGCCGGCCGGAGTCTGGCCCTGGGCCGCTTCGGTCAGGACGCCGCTGGTGAGCGCGCCCGACCCGATCCCGACCCTGCCGATGAAGCCGCGCCGGGATACCCCACGGTTGCGCTTTGGCTCCAACTCGGGTTTTTCCTTCACAGTCCCTCCTAGTGGTGCATGAACGTGGATCCAATTCAGGATTCCGGATGCAATCGTTCTGAATATAACACCCCCAACAGTGGTGTAAGCAGTGTCACAAATGTGAGAAAAGCATAGTTCCGCTGACACGCGGGAGACCGGGGGAAATCAGAACATGCGGGATAGGACGACTGAACCGCACATCAGGTGGGTTCATGGCGATGGCCACGGTTCTCCTTGCTCCTAGCTCCTCGCTCCTCCTTTCTGCTACAACGGATCGTGTCCCGTTTTGACGTTGTCGGCGTTGGCCTGAACGCCACTGATACCCTGCTGCTGCTGCACCGTTTTCCTGCCTATGCCGGCAAGGAGCCGTTTGAAGAGGAGATCCTGTCACCCGGAGGACAGGTTGCGAGCGCAATGGTCGCCTGCGCCCGGCTCGGATTGAACGCCAAGTACATCGGCACGGTCGGTGATGATGAGCGCGGCCGCATCCAGATGGAGAGCCTTCAGGGCTCCGGCATTAACCTGGAGCACGTCTTCGTCAGGCAGAACTGCCCGAATCAATCGGCGTACATCATCGTCGATCAGACCACTGGAGAGCGCACGGTTCTGTGGCGCCGGCCCGACTGCCTCCGGCTCGAACCGCACGAGATCACGCCGGAAATGATCACCTCGGCCCGGCTTCTTCACATTGATGGTCACGATACGCCCGCCGTCGCGCGTGCCGCCGAGATCGCCCGGGATGCCGGCATCCCCGTCACGCTCGATGTCGATACCATTTATCACGGCTTCGAGCGTGTGCTGGCGAATGTCGACTACCTGCTGGCCAGCTCGGAATTCCCGGTCCGGTGGACCAACGAGCGTGACCCGTTCAAGGCGCTCGAGATGATCCAGCGTGAGTACGGGATGCGCTTCGCCGGTATGACTTTGGGAGCCCATGGAGCGCTCGCGCGCTGTGGAGGACGGTTCTATTACTCGCCCGCATTCGTAGTGAACACCGTCGATACGACCGGCGCGGGCGACGTGTTTCACGGAGCCTTCTGTTATGCTGTGCTCAAGGAAATGTCCATTCCGGACGCGCTCGAGTTCTCCAACGCCATGGCTGCCTTGAACTGCACGGCCCTGGGTGCGCGAGGCGGCATCTGCGGGGCTGAAGACGCATTTGCACTCCTGGCCCGAGCCGAGCGGCGTCCTCACCCGGACTTCCACACGCGCGCTCATTCCGCCTGACATGATTCCTCTTCGGGATACCCAGCCGAGCCATTCAGTCCCGCTGGTCACGATCGCAATAATCGTGGTCAACACGATCGTGTTTCTCTATCAGGCTATGCTTGACGATTACTCGCTGAACCACTTCATCGTCAGCTACGGAGTCGTGCCGGATCGCCTCGACCCCATGACGCTCGTCACCTCGATGTTTCTCCACGGCGGCTGGCTGCACCTGATCGGCAACATGTGGTTCCTCTGGATCTTCGGGGACAACATCGAAGACATCCTGGGCCGCTGGAAGTATCTGCTGTTCTACCTTGCCTGCGGTGTCGCCGCGTCTCTCCTCCATGTGGTGACGAATCCGTACTCGCGCATTCCGGCAGTGGGCGCGAGCGGGGCGATTGCGGGTGTGATGGGCGCCTACATGCTGAAGTTCCCGCATTCGCGCGTCCTGACGCTGATCTTCATCTTCATCTTCTTCACGACGATCGAAGTGCCGGCAATCATTCTGCTCGGCTACTGGGTGCTGATCCAGTTGTTCAGTGGCGCCGCCTCGATCGGCTATTCGCAGGCCTCTCAGGGCGGCGTGGCGTTTTGGGCCCACGTCGGTGGTTTCGGCGCGGGCATGCTTCTTATCAAGATGCTGCCGACGAAACTGCCCTACCGGCGCAGGCCGGAGATGCACTGGTAAATGGCAGACGAAACGAACCGCCCAGTCGACGTACTCGCGATCGCCGCGCACCCCGACGACATCGAACAGACCTGCGGGGGCACGCTGATTCGCTTGGCGGAGATGGGCTACCGGACCGGGGCCCTCGATCTCACCGCCGGCGACATGGGTACACGGGGTACGCCCGAGGGTCGCATCGAGGAATCCCAGTGCGCGGCGTCCATCATGAAACTCGCGTGGCGCGGCAACTTGCGGATGCCGGACGCACGCCTGGAGAACTCGCTCCCCGGCCGCATGACCCTCGCCGCCGAAATGCGGCGCTTGCAGCCGCGCGTCATCATCATCCCTTACTGGGAGGCACGGCACCCGGACCACTACCGCTGCGGCGAGATGGCATACGAGGCCGCATTCCTGGCCGGCCTGCGCAAGCTCGATCCGTATTCGGAGCCGCACCGCCCGTTTAAGGTGCTGTACTCGTCGCTCTACGCCAACGTCACACCCAGCTTTGTCGTGGACATCACGGCGCAGTTCGAGCGTCGCATGAGTGCTCTTCTGGCGTACAAGTCGCAGTACGGCGCCGCGGAGCAGGGAAGCGGGTTATTCCCGAACGAGCAGGAGATCCGTGACCGCCTTGGTGCGGTAGCCCGTTTCTACGGCAACCTGATCGGGGTTAAGTACGGCGAGCCCTTTGTCATCAAAGAAACGATGCGCGTGGACGACGTCGTCGCCCTGGGCGTCAGGAGCTTCTGACAGCAGCATCCGCGGGCTGAACGCGCACGCGCGCCAGCACGATAAGCCCCAGTATGAAGAACGCGATCAGGGACACGATCGCCGAGCGGTAATTCCTTGTGAAGTTCAGCGTGACTCCGAAGATGGCGGGCGCGAGCCAGGCAGTTCCCTTATCGCTGATCTCGTACAGGCTGAAGTACTCGGCTTCCCTGCCTTTCGGGATCAGCAGTGAGAAGAGCGAACGGCTCAACGCCTGGGTTCCGCCGAGAACGAGCGCTACGACCATGCTGGCGATCCAGAAATCGCGCAGCGTTTGCACAGCCGCGTACACGCCGATCACAAGTGCCGTCCAGATCACGAGTTGGAGCATGATCGTGGCCTTGGCGCCCACCAGTCGCGCGAGTCCCCCGAACAGCATCGCTCCGGCAAACGCGACGAATTGCACCGCGAGAATCACCGGCATCAGGTCCCCGATTGCGATGCCCAGTTCCTCTGTCGCGAATTGGGAAGAGAGTGAGATTACGGCCTGCACGGCATCGTTATAGAGAAGGTAAGCGATCAGGAACGTGAGCGCCTGCGGGTAGCGGCGCATGTCGCGCAGCGTGTGGACGAATTGCCCGAACGTCGCGCCCAGGAACTTGCCGGAACGCTGGACCACCGGCGGGCGATCGCGCAGCGTCACGAGCGGCCAGATGGTGAACAAAGCCCACCACAGCCCCGAAGACGCGAGGCTGACTCGGACGGCATAACCTTCGGACATCCCGAGCTTCTCCGCGTTCTGCACCAGCAGGAGGTTCAGCAGCAGTAGGAGTCCGCCGCCGATGTATCCGATCGCCCACCCGCGAGAGGAGACCGCGTCCCGTTCCTCCGGGGCGGAGAGGTCGTTCAGAAACGAGTTCGAGACAACGATGGACGCCCCGAACGCCACGTTGGCCACGATAAACAGCGGCGCAACCGCCTGCCAGTTGCCGCTCTGGATGAAGAACAACCCGATGGTCGGAATCGAACCCGCGTACGCGCACATCGCGAGCAGCCGCTTCTTGTGGGCGCTCGTATCGGCAAGCGTCCCGATCACCGGCAGCACCAGCACCTGGAGTATCACAGAGAACGCCATCATGAAGCTCCAGTACGAGTCGGCGTATATCGCCAGGCCGAGGATGCGAATGTTGCCGTCCGCATCGGCGCCGGCGCGCGCGAGCGCGGTGGAGTACTTCGGCAAGAGAACCGTGATGACGGTGGTCGAGAAGGCCGAGTTGGCCCAGTCGTACATGTACCAGCCGGTTCGCTCGGAGCGCGTCGAGCTAGGCATTCCTAATCGCCGGCTATTGCCTGGCGCACGAGGTCGTGGCCGATGGCGTTGATGGCCACGTAGTCCTTCTTGCCGCTGCCAAGAACCGGGATTTCGGGGATCTGCACGATCCGGCGGGGAATCGCCAGTTCGGGAGCGCCCATCCGGCGGGCGGTCTGCTGCAACGCTTCGCGACGCAACTGCCCGTCTTCGGTGAGCAGCAGAACGGTTTCGCCACGGCCGCTTTCGGGCACCGCAACGGCGGCGTGATTGCGATCGGGAGAGGCAGCGGCGGCAATGCGCTCGACCAGTTCGAGCGACACCATCTCCCCGGCCACCTTGGCAAAACGCTTAATGCGGCCGTGAATGGTAAGGACTCCGCGTTCGTCAACGCTGGCCACGTCGCCCGTGTTGTACCAGCCCTCGCCGAAGATGGACCGCACCGGGATGATCTTGCCCGGCTCCGTCTCGGAGAGATAGCCGAGCATAACGTTCGGCCCCTTCACGTGCAGTACGCCCGCGCTTTCGATGCCGGGGACCGGTTCGATGCGGCACTGGCATCCCGGGAACAACTCGCCCACGCTGCCGGTCCGCGAAGCGTGAGGCGTATTCACCGAGAGAACCGGGGCTGTCTCGGTTACGCCATAGCCTTCGAGGATGCGGATGCCGAACTTCTCTATGTAGAGCTGCCGCACCTCGTCGGCCAGCTTCTCGGCTCCGGCAACCACGATGCGCAGGCTCCGGAAGTCGAAGACGTTGGCATGCTTCGCATAATTGCCCAGGAACGTGGAGGAGGCGAACAGCACCGTGCAATCACGGTCGTAGATCAACTCCGGAATCACGCGATAGTGCAGCGGGGAGACGTACAGGAAGATGTGCGAGCCGCCGAATAGCGGCAGGAACACGCCGATCGTAAGGCCGAAAGCGTGGAAGAGCGGCAGGGCGCTCATGAAGCGGTCCTTCGGGGCAAACTCGATGATCGAGCGCGCTTGGGCGACGTTGGCGAGGATGGCGTCGTGCGAGAGGACTACGCCCTTCGGCCTGCCCTCCGAGCCCGAGGTGAAGAGCACGACCGCGGGGTCCTCCGGTTTTGAGGGCCGGCCAACCCGGCGCGGGAAGTGCATCGCATAGAGCACCAGCCACAGCTTATCGGTAAGCGTGAACGTGGAACGCAGGTCTTCGAGGTAGACGACCCGAATGCCTTCCAGCCGCGCCACGGTTTCGCCGAGCCGGGCCTTCTCCACAAACGCGCGCGATGTGATGACCAGCTTCAGCCCTGCGGACCGGCAGGCGTGCCGGATCGCATCCGCGCCCGAACTGTAGTTGAGCATCGTGGGAACGCGGCGGAACGCATACAGTCCGAAAATCAGGGAGACAGTGGTGGAGACGTTCGGCAGCAGGATGCCGGTGAACTCGCCTTCGCTTGTGAGCCTCGAAACGATGCGACCCAGCGCCAGCGCGCCCTTCATAATGGCGCGGTAAGGGAGTTCGACGTACGGTGCGCGGGTGTCCTCGAGGATGCGGCGGCGCGGGCCGTAAAGCGAGGCGGCGTCGAGGAACCCAGGCCAGAGCGTGGTGGGCTCGCGCGCTTCGAACTGGCTTTCCTGCATGATGCGCCGCAGGTCCTCCGCCTCGATCCTGCGGCGTTTGCGTGCGGTCGGCAAATCTGGTTTCTCAATCTTGCGCGGCGGGTGAATGGTTATGGTGATGCGGGGGAACCAGCGCCTTGGGAAATCGCCGCTCATGCGTGAGAAGAGTGTGTAGACGGCGCCATCGATAGTGACCGGGACCACGGTTGCGGAAGCGCGCGCCGCTGCATACGCCGGACCATCGTAGATCTTCATCATCGAGCCCGTTACGGTCACGCGGCCTTCAGGGAAGATCAGCACCGGGCGGCCGCTTTCGAGCAACTCGATGACAGCCTTCATAGTCATCGGGTTTGACGAATCCACCACCAGGTGTGGTTGGAATCTCATTGGGATCCGCACCCACCAGTGCCGGACGATGGACGTGTGCAGCACCCATACCGGCTTCACCGGCAGGAAGGCGCCGAGCAGCACACCGTCGAGCAGCGATTGGTGGTTGGAGACCAGCAGCAGGCGCTCGTGCGGCTCCACGGTCCCGCGGATGCGGACACGGTAGAGCACCCGAAAAAGGAGTCGCGCGAGTTGTCGTATGCCGGAGGCCAGCATGGACGGCATG
>DATMXS010000262.1:0-4614 GCA_035561355.1 Bryobacteraceae bacterium
CTCGATGGTAGTGCCTGCACCAAGCGGTCTGCGGGATAGCCCATTTTCAGCGGCCTGCCTCTCCTGTATTCTGGTTCACGGAAAAGGAGCGTTATGCACCGCTGTCTTCGTTTTGCCGCGCTCGCCGTAAGAAGCATCGAGATGCTCGGCCTCTTAGTTGTGGCCGCCGGCGCTTTCTTCATCTATGCACAGGGCGGCGCTCCGCCCGCGCAAAAGCGACTCGCTTCGTTCGACACCCAGGCAAACGCAGTGATCGCCAAAATGACGCTCGACGAGAAAGTCGGCCAGATGACCCAGGCCGATCTCGACGGCATCAAGCACCCGAACGACGTCGCGAAGTACTTTCTCGGCTCCGTCCTGAGCGGCGGCAGCTCCGACCCGAAGGCCGGGAACTCGCTCGAGGCGTGGACCGAAGCGTATGACCAGCTCCAGTCCGTCGCCCTGAAAACCCGCCTCGGCATCCCGATTCTCTACGGTGTGGACGCCGTACACGGACACAACAACGTGATCGGCGCCGTGGTCTTTCCCCACAACGTCGGCCTCGGCTGCACTCGCAATCCGGACCTGATCGAGAAGGTCTCCCGCGTGACCGCGGAGGAAGTGCGTGCCACGGGTATCCAGTGGACTTTCGCCCCCTGCGTAACAGTCCCGCGGGACGAGCGCTGGGGCCGCACTTACGAGGGCTTCAGTGAAGATCCCGACATCGTGAAGCTGCTCGGCGAGGCCGCCACCCGGGGACTCCAGGGTGCGGACCTGTCGAGTCCCCTCTCCGTTCTCGCCTGCGCCAAGCACTACGTAGGCGACGGCGGCACGGCTTTCGGCACCGGCCAGCCGAAGAACGACGGGACCCGTTACCCGTTCGATCAGGGCGACACACGAGTTTCGGAAGCCGAACTGCGGCGCATCCACATGCCGGGTTACGTCACGACGCTCAGGGCCGGCGTCGGCTCGATCATGCCGTCCTACTCAAGCTGGAACGGCGTGAAGATCTCCGGCCACAAGCAGCTCATGACGGACATTCTCAAGAAGGAGATGGGCTTTGAAGGTTTCCTGATCTCCGACTACAACGCGCTCGACCAACTGCCGGGCGACTCTTTCAAAGACAAGATCGTGCTCTCGATCAACGCCGGGATGGATATGGCGATGGTCCCGACCGCGTACGCCGCGTACTTCAATGCGCTGAAGGAAGCAGTCAACGAGGGCAAGGTACCCATGGCGCGCGTCGATGACGCCGTTCGCCGAATCCTCCGCGTGAAGTTCGCGATGGGCCTGATGAACAAATCGCGCAACCAGCTTGCCGATCGCAAACTGCACCAGACCTTCGGTTCTGCCGTCCATCGCACCGTTGCGCGCGACGCGGTTCGTCAATCGCTTGTCGTCCTGAAGAACGAACGCAAGACGCTTCCGCTCGCAAAAGACGCCGTTCGCATCCACGTGGCCGGCAAGAACGCGGACGACATCGGCAACCAGTGCGGTGGCTGGACTATCGATTGGCAGGGCAAGAGCGGCGCCATCACCACCGGCGGCACCACCATTCTCCAGGCCATCCAGAAAGCCGTCTCTCCGAAAACCAAGGTGACGTTCTCGAAGGATGGTACCGGCGCAGAAGGCGCGACCGTTGGCATCGTCGTAATCGGCGAAACGCCGTACGCGGAGATGAACGGCGACCGCACGGACCTCGGCCTCGCGGCAGAGGATGTTGCCGCGGTTGCGAATATGAAGAAGGCCGGCATCCCGGTTGTGGTGGTCCTTGTTTCGGGACGGCCCATGATCATCAACACCGTGCTGCCCAAGGCAGACGCGTTCGTTGCCGCTTGGCTCCCTGGCACCGAGGGCGACGGCGTCGCCGACGTGCTCTTCGGCAGCTATAAGCCGACGGGCAAGCTGGCATTCTCCTGGCCGCGTTCGAATGATCAGCTCCCGATAAACGTTGGCGACGCGAAGTACGACCCGCTGTTCAGGCTCGGCTTCGGCCTCACCTACTAACTCTGTTTGCAACCACAAGGCCGCTCCACCTGGGGCGGCCCTTGTGGTCTGCTGGAACTGAGATGGCCCGCACGGTCCGGATCGCCGGGGGCGGCCCCGCGGGATGCGCCGCGGCACTGGCCGCAGTGCGCGAAGGCGCCGCCGCAGTGCTCTATGAGAAGTCCCGTGCGGCACGCCACAAGGTCTGCGGCGAGTTCTTATCGGCCGAGGCCGGCAGCATCCTCGATTCCCTCGACGTCTCTATTGCACCGCTCCGTCCCACGCACATTACACGTCTCGAGTTCCACGCAGGCTCCTTCGGCCGCATGGGCCGCCTCCCCGAAGCCGCCTCAGGCGTCAGCCGGTACGCCCTGGACGCGTTTTTGCTCGCGAGAGTGCCGAACGTGGTGCGTAGCGCCGCGCCGGACGAATGCGACGTGATCGCGACCGGCCGCGATCCCGAGGCCGCTGGTGAGCGTCTGTTCGGCTTCAAGGCGCACTTCACGGGACCTCGGTCGGACACGATCGGGCTCTACTTCTTCAACCGAGCCTACGTGGGCGTCAATTCGGTCGAGGGAGGCATGACGAATGTCTGCGGGCTCGCGCCCGAAGCAACGCTTCGGCAGCACGGGTTCGACTTCGACGCCCTCGTGAACTCTTACGCGCCTCTCACCGCCCGTCTCCGCCCGATGTCGCGCGCATGGAAGTGGATCGCCACCGGACCCGTCGCATTCGGCCGACGGTTCCAAGGGCTACGCTGCGGCGACGCCCTCGGCTTCATCGATCCCTTCACCGGCGCGGGAATGCTGCACGCTCTTCTCACCGGGCGCTTGGCGGGCATCGCAGCGGCAAGGGGTACGCCAATCGATGCCTATTTGAATGAATGCCGCCGGGCCCTCGCCCGACCCTTTGCCACCGCCGCCTTCATCCGCTCCGTTTTCGCGAGCCGGCTGGACGCCTTGACTCTGGTTGCGCCGATCGGCCTGATTTACCGCCTCACGAGAGCGAAACAGTCCGTCTGATGGGCGTGAGCTACCGGAGTCGCATCCAAAGGTAATACAGCATGAATGCCGAGATGATCGCTGTGGCTGACCACAGCGCATACGTCATGGCCCGTCCCGGCGCAGCGGCGCGCGGCAGTTTCTTGTGCCGCAGATACACCGTCACGATACCGATCACCGGCAGCATGGTCGCCTGCCCCAGCCCGCCGATCGTCACCATGAGAACCGGCTCCTGAAACAGCAGAAACAGCGCAACCGGCACCACATTCAGCATCCACACAAAACGCCGCCGCCACTTGATTCGCGTGGCGTAATCGTCGCGATCGAACCCGCCCATGATACGGACCATGTCGGCATACATGCGCGAATGCGCAGCCGTGGCGGCGAAGATCGTGCCATACAGCGTCGCGATTGCTCCCGCATAAAACAGCCACAGTCCCCAGCCGCCGAGCGTCTGCGTGTAGATGTTCGACAGAGCGGTGACGGTCTCGGCGCCCTTAGGCACCACGCCCATGCCGTGCAGCACGCCTGCGCCGAGCACGTAAAACGCGATGGTCGCGATCGTATAGATGACCATCGAAGCGAAGATGTCCACGTGCATAACGTGGATCCATCCGTGCGCGCGGTCCGCCCATCCGGCGCTGCCGTCGCCTCGCCCCGTGAATCGCGCATACCCCTTCTCGACGCACCAGTACGGGTACATCATCAACTCGGTCGCGCCCACGCCGGTCATGCCGAACACCGCCACCGCTGTCGCGAGGCCTCCCGAAGGCATCTGGAACTTCAGCCCTGCCCGCACCTGGTCCCAGTCGAAGTACTGCGGCATGCGCAGCAGAATCAACGCACACAGCAGCGTGAGCATTGTGAACAGCCCCACCTTGATAGTGGCCAGCTTCTCAATCCGCTCGTAGCCGCCGCCCAGCAGCAGGGCGAGCGTCAGGCCCAGAAAGCCGAACACCCACAAGTTCACCGGCACCGCCGGGAACAGGCTGTGCATTACCTGGGAAAGGCCGCCGTACATGGCGCCTACCTGAAACCAGGTGATTCCCACCATGATGGCCCACGCCCACACCACCCAGTTCGCACGCCATTTCGGCCCGGGGAAGCGGTTGAAGCTCTCGAGTCCCGTCTCGCCGGTTGCGATGGTGTAGCGCCCGATCTCCGCTTGCACGGCCGGCTTAATCAGGCAGCTCAGCAGGATGACCCACAACGCGGCAAATCCAACCTGCGCGCCTAGCGTCGTCGTCGCGATCAGTTCGCCCGAGCCGACGATCGACGCGGCCAGGATCATGCCGGGCCCGATCCGCTTCAGGATCGCGCCCAGCGTGCGCGGCGGTTCGGTAACGTCCTGCGGCTCCAGGCGGTACGGGTCTAGCGGTAACGTCGCCGGCTTCGGTGCGCTGGCCATGGCTGCAAGCGTATCACGGGCCGCGCGGACGACGATGGGGCGCTATACGGCAGGCGTCTGCTGGTAGTCCCCGCGGCGGCCGAAGTAGTCCGTCAGAGCATCTTCGAGCCGCGGCATCGGCGCCAGCCCGAGCTTCTCGATCTTCGAGTTCGAAAGCGCCGAATACTTCGGCCGCCGGGCGGCGGTGCGGTACGCGCGCTCATTGGTCGGACGCAGTTCGGGTTTGACGCCGGCCGCATC
>DATMXS010000263.1:0-8679 GCA_035561355.1 Bryobacteraceae bacterium
GTATTCGTCCGCGCCCGGGCTATCTGACGTTCCTCGGTGCGCCTGGCGGAGCGCGTCGGAGACGGCTTTCTCGGGGCTTCCGCAACGGGTTCCGCGGCGATAGGCGCAACCGGCTCCGCTGCGGGCGCGGTCTCGGGAGCCTGCGCTGGCTCGGCCGCCGGAACGGCCGGAGCCTCCGCCGATTGAACCGCCGATTGAGCGGCGGACGGGTCCGGGCTCTGCTGGTTTCGGTACACCGTGACCAACAGTCCCGCGCAGAGTACGAGTGCGGCAAGGATTCCGATCTGAACGGCTTTCATGGCTGGGTCTCCCTAGGTGAAACGTCCCGGGCATGACCGGCGTTTCACCCGCATACTCTAAAATAGAAGGAAGTGCGCAGCTTTCCCACGCATTTTCGCATCGGTGCCGTCAAGGTCGAGCCGGCAACCGTGCTCGCTCCCATGGCGGGCATCACCGACACCGTTTTCCGCCAGTTTATTCGAAATCTGAGCGGATGCGGCCTGATTATGACCGAGTTCACCAGTTCTCACGGGGTGGTTCACTCTTCCCGTGCGCGCAAGCCCGGCCGCAGCATGCGGTACCTGGCCTTCGATGCCGGCGAACATCCCATCTCAGCTCAACTGTTTGGAGCGGACCCGGACATTTTGGCCCGCGCAGCGGCGTATTGCCAGGAACTCGGCTTCGACGCCGTAGACCTCAACCTGGGCTGCCCCGTGAACAAAGTTGTGAAGTGCAATGGCGGTTCCGGGCTCCTGCGGGATTTGCCATTGATCGAGAACATCCTCAAAGCCGTCCGGAGCGCCATCACAATCCCTTTCACGCTCAAGTACCGGGCCGGTTGGAACGATCGGGAGATCGTGGCCGTGGACATCGCCCGGATGGCTCAGGATTGCGGCCTCCAGGCGATCGCGCTGCACCCTCGCACCCGCGAACAGGGGTACGCCGGCCTCTCGGATTGGTCCCTGATCGCGGCCGTCAAGCAAGCCGTGAAGATCCCTGTGATCGGAAACGGCGATATCCTGACGCCGCCGGACGCGGTTCGGATGGTAGACGAAACGGGCTGCGACGCCGTCATGATCGGGCGCGCAGCGTCTTCGAATCCGTGGATTTTCAGGCAGATCGCCGAATACGTGGAGAGCGGCGCGTGGACAGAGCCCTCCGAGGAGGACCGCCGCGATATGATCCGAAGCTATTACGCTCGCCTCATCGAGCACGGCGCACCCGACATCGTAGGTAAGATGAAACAGTTCGCCGCCTACTTCACCCACGGGCTTCGGAACGGCGCACGGCTCCGCTCGGATATTTATCACTCCGGCGAAGCCGCCGAAATCCTCTCGCTGGTGGACCGCTTCTTCGAGCACGAGCCGGCGAACGCCTGACCCGATGCCCGAACCCAAACGAATCCGCATCATCACCGACGGCGCCTGCCTCGGCAACCCCGGCCCCGGCGGGTGGGCCGCAATCCTGCGCTACAACGCTCATTTGAAGGAGCTTTACGGCGCCTGCCCGCACACCACGAATAACCGCATGGAACTCGCGGCGGCCATTGAAGGCTTGCGGGCCTTGAACGAGCCCTGCGAGGTGGAACTGACCACGGACTCCGAGTACCTGAAGAACGGCATTACGTCCTGGATCAAAAACTGGAAGCGAAACGGCTGGATGACGAGCGCGAAGAAGCCGGTGATGAACCGCGACCTATGGATCGCACTCGACGCCCAAGTCGCAAAGCACCAGATCCAGTGGCGCTGGACCAAGGGTCACGCCAACGACGATGAGAACAACCGCGCCGACGAACTGGCGTCCCTCGCGGCCCACGACCAGACGTCCAGCCCCGGCTGGCGCCCGGATCCGGCTCTGCCGCGTTATGATTTGGTTTCACCTTGAGGCTCGCAATCTTCGGGGGCACGTTTGACCCCGTTCATAAAGCTCACCTTGCCGTGGCTCGTGAAGCCATTCGAGTATGTGCGCTCGATCGCATCCTGCTGGTGCCCGCTGCGATTCCGCCACACAAGCATCGTCCCGATTGCGCCACCTACGAGGACCGCTATCGCATGCTGGAACTGGCGTGTGCGGGCGAACCGGGTTTGGAACCCTCGCGGCTGGAAGAACGCAATGCGAAGTCATACTCGATTCACACGATCGAGCGCGTGCGCGCGAAACTGACACCTGCCGATTCATTGTTTTTCATCATTGGCGCGGATGCGTTCGCGGAGATCGACACCTGGTACCGCTGGCGCGATGTCGCCGCGGCGGTTGAATTCATCGTGGTGGACCGCCCCGGGCACCAGTACAAGGCGCCGCCGGGCGCGCGCGTCCATCGGCTGCAAACGTTGAACCTGCCGACGTCTTCTTCCGAGATTCGCAAGCGGATCGCGCGCGGTGAGGAGCCCGGCGAGTTGGCGCCAGCCGTGATGGGTTACATTCGCGACAAAAGGCTGTATCGCAGCACCGGGGTTCACGCTCCGGCTTGAGCGGCCGGTATCCAGATTCGAAATACGCTTCCCTGCCCCGGCTCACTCTCTACTTCGATTCCGCCGCGCACGGACCGGACGATTCCGTGTACGGCCGCCAGGCCCAATCCGCGGCCGAAGAACCGGGTCGTAAAGAACGGGTCGAAAATCTTCGGCACGTTGGTTCGTTCGATACCTGATCCGTTGTCACTCACCTCCAGGCACACATAGGAACCGGCTGTGAGCCGGTACTCGGGAAGGAACCGCGGTACAGCGTCCGCATCCAGACTCGACAGGTACGTTCGAACACGTACCGAACCCGGCCGGCTATCGAACAATGCCTCTCCCGCGTTCGTGACGAGGTTGACCACCAACTGCTGCATCTGACCCGGATCAACCGAGACGGGCGGGAGCCCGGAGGCGAGTTCCAAGTGCAGTTCGGCGTTGACAGGCAGTGCCGCGCGCAAGAGCCCGTAGACCTCGCGGACGGTCGCCGAGAGATCCACCCGATCAACGACAAATTGTCCCTGGCCGGCGTAGGCGAGCAACTGGCGCGTGAGTTCCGCCGCCCGCTCTCCGGCTTCCAGAATGGCCGCGACGCTAAGGCGGTCCTGCGCAGAGCGCAGATGTTCCAGCGTACTGGCGTGACCGATGATGGCGGTCAGGAGGTTGTTGAAGTCGTGCGCAATACCGCCTGCAAGCTGACCGACCGATTCAAGCTTCTGCGCGTTCCGAAGTGTTTCCTCATTGCGAAGGCGCTCTGTGAGGTCGCGGTTGATCTCAAGGTAAGCCGCAGGGGTGCCCCGAGCATCCCTTACCAGCACATGCCGGCTTTCCACCTTGACACGGCTACCATCGCGAAGGGAATGCACGAGTTCGCCTTCCCACCGCCCGCGCTCCAGCAACTCTGACCGCAGCTCAGCGGTCTCCAAGCCTAGCAACTCGTCGATGTTCCGCCCCGACGCCTCCGAAGCGGTCCAGCCATAGATCTGTTCAGCGCCGCGGTTCCAGCTGAGGACACGGCGATCGGCGTCGCACACAATGATTGCGTCCGGCGAGAGGTCGATCAACTGAGATTGCAGCCGGTTCTTCGCGGCCAGTTCCTCCAGCCGCTCCCGTGCCAAGCGCTCGCGCTTTAAAAGTCGGCGCTCGGAATCATGGAGACGCGCCCGTTCTACCGCGGCCGCACATTGAGCACCCATATTCAGGTAGAACTCGCGGTCGCGCTCGTTGAACCGCCGCCCGCCTGCGAACCGGAACCCCAAGCCGCCGATGATCCGGCCGCGCAGGACCATCGGTACGGCAACGATTGCGCCATCGGCGCCGGCCGGCGGCAATTGCGGATAACGCCGCCTGCGTTCACGCGCATCGGGCACAAACACGGCGTCGCGGCTGCGGACGGCATCGGATATGGGAAACGGCGCGTCCAGGCCAAATGGGGTCAGCAAAGCGATATGAGCGGCGGCGTACCCGCGCGAACGTACGATTTCGAAGCTCTTGCCGTCCTCCGCGAATAGGCCGATACTGCTGGTGATCGCGCTCGTCACCGCCTTGTTGCGGTCCACGATCACGTCCAGCACCTCATCCAGAGTGTCCGCCTCAGACAACGCCGCCGTAAGGCCCTGGAGACGCTGTAACCGGTCAGCCGCCGATTCAGCCTCCACCCTGAGGCGCGCCATCTCGAGCAGGCGTCGCTCCATCTGCTGACGGGAGCGAGCCAACTCATCCGTGAGGCGCGCCGGGCGAAGCAGCGCACGCGCGGTCGCAATCAGGACCGCGGGTTCAACTGGCTCCGTCAGGTATGCGTCCGCGCCAACTTCCAGGCTCCTGACGTTCGTCTCGGGATCAGAGTGCGTGGACGTGATCTGGAGCACGGGGACCGGCGCCGTGGGGTCGTGCTCCTTAATGCGGCGGCACACTTCGAGCCCGCTGATGTCAGGGAGGTTCACGTCCAATAGGACCAGATCGGGGCGGGACTCGCTGGCAATCCGGACCGCTTCGAGACCGGTGGATGCCTCACGAACCACGAAGCCCGCGTTCCGCAGCAACCGCGAGCGGACATACCTCACCGATTCGTGGTCGTCCACGTTCAGTACGAGCGGAGAAGGGAGCGGTATCGCTGCCATTTTGGGCCACCGCTACTCTTGAGTTATTCGATTAGAGCCCCGGTTACTATCAATGTAGCAGATTCCGGAGACACCGCCCCTAATCCGTTCCGGAAAGGCCTTGATTACCGGCCGTCCAGGTCCTCGGCTTCGGCGTCCAGGGGATCTTCCGAATCGGACTTCTCATGCCCGTACTTCGAGTAATAGTAGGTGTACTTGCTGTACAACTCGCCGGCGCGAGCGCCGTTCACGACGATGCCGAGCACGTTGTTCTCGCAGAGCGTCTGCATCGAACGATGCACCGTGTCGATGGTGGTCGAGCCGATGCGCACGACGAGGATGGTGCCGTCGGTGATCGTGCCCAGCAGGTTCGCATCCGCTGAGAACAAAAGCGGCGGGCTGTCGAGGATCACCCAGTTGAATGTCTTGGGCAGTTCCTGAAACAGCGCCTTCACCTCGCGCAGATTGAGCAGCTCCAGCGGGTTCTTTACTGCCCGGCCTGCCGGCATGATGTACAGGTTGGTGCCTTCCACACGGCGGATGGCCTCGTGCAGCGGCACGTGGCCGAGAAGGTAATCGGTAGCGCCGGGCGACCGGTCCAACTGAAAGAGGTTGTGCACCACGGGGCGGCGGAAATCGAAATCGATCAGCAGAACCGGGTTACTGGCCAGGTGCGACTCGGCAAGCGCCAGATTCGCGGCGGCGAATGACTTCCCCTCCGCGGGCGACGGGCTGGTAAAGACGACAGTGTGGATGGGCTGCAACGTCTGGAGGTGGTTCAAGCGTGTCCGCAGGCTACGAAATTCCTCGCTGGGAGCCTCCTGCGGCCGGGCGTGATCGATCAACAGCGCCTCGGGGGCGGGGCTGAAGGGAACTTCCTGAACCAGGTCCAGAAAACCGCCGGTCAGATCGGCGACGGCTGTGGCTGGCTGCGACGCCGGCATTACCGGCTCGACAGGTACGCTCGCGCGCGGCGGCGCGACTGGCCGAACGCCATCAGGAGCCGGCGCCTGCGGCTGCGGCTTCCCCAGTTGCTCTGCCCGGCGCAATGCATCATGAACTCGGCTCATGGTCTCTCGGCTCCTTGGTCAGACTTTGGCGACGTAGTAGTAATAGTAGATCGAGCTCGTCATCGCGACCACGCCGATGATGCAGGCGGCGGACCACGCGACCCAGGTCAGGCGGCGTTTGCGGCGCACTACAAGGTCGTTTTCGAGCAGTGGGATGGTGCCGAGCACCGGCAGACCGGTGTAGGCGCGGGCGTCCTTCAGATTCTTGAGCGAGGTATCCTTCATCTCACGCGCACCGGCAGTGAAAACCCCCGCGAGCATACCCAGGCCGATGCCGGCGCCAATGATCAGCAGGCGGTCGGGTTCAGCCGGCGTCTCCGGCAAGGTTGCCTGCTCGAGCAGTTCCAGCCGCTCGCCCTGGCCGCGGTTTTCGAGGTTGGTCGCGATCTGCGACTGAGTCTTCTTGTTGTTCAACTCGTCGTAGCGCACCTTTGCGAGGTTGTAATCGCGGGTCAGCTCCGCGTACTCGCCTTCCGCCGCCGGGGTCGCCTGAATGCGTGAGCTCAGTCCGTTCACGAAATCGGTCAGCTGCCGTTGAGTCTTCTGCCGCTCCGCCATCTCCAGGTCCTTCGCCTGGATCTGGCCTTCCAGAGTGGATATCGCGGCCTCAAGTTGCTGGGTGCTCCGCCGCATCGCCGGGGTCGTGCGGGCCGGCGCAGTGCCTAACTTGCTCTCTTCTTCCTTCATCAACATGTCGCGGCGGCTGCGCAGCATTCCCAGTTCCGCCTGAAGCGACTTAATGTCCGGGTGCGTATCCCTGTACCGCTCGCGCGCGGCCGCAAGCCGCATCTCTGCAAGCATGATGTCGCGGTCGAGCGCTACAAGGCGGTCGCTCTTGACCTGAACGCTCAGGTCGTCGTTGCCGGATGCGGCGTTCCGCAACTGATCGCGGTAGATGCGCAACTGGTTTTCGAGCAGCAACTTCTCCTGGCCGGTCCTCGAGATCGCGTCATTCGCGGCCATCAACTGGCTCTGCACGCCCTGTAGCGATTGGATGTTCGCGTTCATCTGGTCCGGCAGGCGGCCTGCGTTGCGCACTCTGAAAGCAGTGATCTTCGCCTCCATCTCCTCCAGGTGCTTGCGGGCCGATTCCCACTGATCATTCAGGAACTCCGTCGTCGCGGCGGACTGGCTGTACAACTTGCGCGTGTTCTCGCTGATGAACCGTCCTACCAGTTCCTGCGTAACCTTCTGCGCCTTGAACCGGTCGGAGTACTTGAAAGACACCCGGAAGGCCGAAATCGGCATCCGCTGGTTCTGAATCGCGAGCGTGCCGACCGGCGAAATGCTGATATCCCGCTTCATCTTCTCGATGATGTCCTCCATCGGCGTGCTCTCGCGCTCCCGGCGATAGAGGTCATGCGTCGTGATGATGTTCGTCAACTGCGGGCGGCTGATGATTTCCTGCGCCATGGTCTGAATGCGCTGCGACATCTCCGAATTGACATTCGACGAGACGTAGCGTTCGGGCACTTGTGGCGGAACCACCTGCACGGAGGACTCGGAGATAAACGTGTCAGGCCACAGAAACGCTCCCACGACTGAGAGCACCAGGGCGGCAAACGCCGGGCCTACGATCCAACTCTTGTGCCGCCGGACGATGTCGATGTAATCTTCGACGTCCAGCGCGCGCCGGCCCGGGCTCAAATAATCCTGCGTCGGTTGCATAGGTTCCCTTGATGGCGAGGTACAGTACTAAACTCAGGCGGCCGCCTGAGAGCTCATGGCACGTTTATCGTGTCGCCATTCTCGATTTCGATGTTCTGCGACAGATTCTTGCCCTTGACAACGTCGTTGTAATTGAACTTCAGCCGCTCGGCGCCCCGTATGATCGTGATCTTCTTCTTGTTCGCGAACTCGCGGAAACCGCCTGCCAGGGTGAGGGCTTCGAAAACCGTGGTCGGGACTACAAGAGGATAAGCTCCCGGCCTCATCACCTCGCCGCTCACGTAATAGCGCTTGCTGCGAACTTGCTGCACCGCCACGGTAACCTGCGGATCCTTCATGTACTCTTTGCCCAGTTGGTCGGCTATCTGCGATGCCAGCTTCATGGGCGTTTGACCGGCGGCTTTGATTTCCCCGATCAAGGGCATGGTAATGTTGCCGTCCGGACGGACTACGTGTATTCCAGTGAGGTCCGGCTCACGCCAGACGCGCACGTAAATCACGTCTTCAGCGCCGAGATCGAACTTATTGGGATCCACAGACGCGGGGAGCGCACTAGGCGCAGTCAAGCCCGCGGGAGACTCAGCCTTCGGAGCCTGGGCGGGCGCCTGGCCCGAAGAGGTCTGCTGCGCAAACGCCGGCGCAGCCATCGGAGAAAGTACTATGGCGAGTGCAAAAACAAGTCGCGAGAACGCAATCGACAATTTCACGGCTCCCTATTTTAATGGATGCTGGGCTGCCAGGGCAGACGGAAAAGCGGCGCGCACACGCGCGCCCTAACCTTAAGTCCGCTTAATCTCATTATAGTGCAGTTCAGGAACCACGGTCCGGGGACAATTCCTGCAGTCGCCGCCACACCAGCGCCACCGGCAGCCCGACCACGTTGAAGTAACAGCCCTCAATGCGGTCAATGAACTTTCCTGCCAAGCCCTGAATTGCGTAAGCCCCGGCTTTGTCCATCGGCTCGCCGCTGCCGACATACGCATCGATATCTTCGGGCGTGAGCGGAACGAACCGAACCCGCGTGGTTTCGGCATCGCATATCAGACCGCGCTCCGACCGCAGACAAACACCGGTCAACACCTCGTGCACGCGGCCGGACAGAAGCCCCAGCATGCGCGTGGCGTCCGTGGAGTCGGTGGGCTTCCCGAGGATCTCGCCTTCCACGACGACCACCGTGTCCGCGCCGAGTACGATCTCGCCAGGCCGCGCCTGCACCGCCGCCGCCTTCTCACGCGCAAGCCGCAGGACGTGATCGCGTGGAGGCTCCCCAAACAGCGCGGTCTCGTCGATGTCGGCTGGACGGACTGAAAACGGGATACCGGCGGTCGCGAGAATCTCCTGGCGGCGCGGCGAGCGTGATGCGAGCACGAGCATACTCTCGATGGT
>DATMXS010000264.1:0-3840 GCA_035561355.1 Bryobacteraceae bacterium
CCAGAGCGACACCGGCGTAAACCGAATCGTTAGCCTGAACGCCGCCGCAAGCGGTAGCCAGCCGTTGGTGTTCAATGGCCAAGGCGGTGTTGAGTTTGCGAGGATCGCGGCAGACGGAAAGATAGGAATCGGCACGGATACCCCAACGGCTAAGCTCCAGGTGGTTGGCCTCGCGTCTTACGCAGACAACGCCGCTGCGGTGGCCGCTGGCCTCACGGTCGGGGCCTTCTATCACACAGCGGGCACACTAAAGGTGGTGATCTAGTGGCACTTTCAACAGCAGAACAGACGCAGTTGCGCGCAATTATTCAGCGCGAGGGCGGGCTCCAGGCATTCGCGGATGAGGTCCAGGTCGCCTACATCGCGGATCGGCAAGCTGCCATGCTGACGGCCCTGCAATCGGCCATCACGGTCACAGTATCGGACTGGGCGGCGGTTACATCCAGCGTCACAGCGGCATCGAGCGTGGGCCTCTACGCGGCGCTGGATGCGATCACACAGGCGGCGGCGGCAAGGGACGCCTCAAAACTGGGGCCGCTTATGGTCGCGCTGTATGGCGCGGCAAAAAAGCACCTGCGACCATGACCCGCCTCCGCGCCATCCTCGATTGCCTCTGGCGTGCCGCCCTGGCCACCCTCCTGGCCCTCTGCGTGGCCCTTATCTGGCAGTCCCGAGTCGATCTCCTGGCCACCCTCGCAAGCACGCGCCTGGCTGCCGATCGCACCGCCGAACTCATCGGAGATATCGACGTAGACGACCACGGCGAACGGTTCACCATCGCGCGACTCGTGGCAAGCGCGGATGGCACGGTCCTGGAAGTGTGCCCGGTGCTGCGGGAGTCGGCACAGACCGTCAAGGCGGCACGCCCGGTGCTCCAGGAGGCCCGCAGGACCGTTGCGGCTGTGCGCCCGCTGCTCAGTAGCGCGGCGGGTGCAATTGAGCGCACAGAGGGCAGAATAGGCGCATCCGTGGATGATCTGCACTGGGATGTAAAGGCCGCTATCGAGTCGGGCACGGTGGCCGCTCGGGGTGTGGCTGAAGCATCCGAGGCAGTAGGCAAGGCCGCGCCTGATATCGCGGGAAGCATCCGCACGATTACCGCAGAGGGGGCGCGGGTGGCGCCCGTGGTTGCTGACAACACCGCAGCCATCACCACAGACGCCCGCAAGATTGTGCACCGCACCGCCTCGCCGCTCTCGTGGATCTGGGGCGGGGTGAAGAAGGCTATCGGGCTGATTTTCTAACGAAAGGAAAACCCATGAAGTGGCTGAAAGATATCCTCGCGCGCATCGCTGCGTTCTTCGGGACGGGCCGCGCAAAGACTGTATTTGACACCGTGGCCGACTACACGGCGAAGGCCCTGCCGTTCGTCGAACTGGGCGCGGAAATCGTCGCCGGGCTGACCCCTACGCGAGCGGACGACGCGGCGCTGGCATTCCTTCGCGCGCAGTACCCCAGCCTGTTCGACGGCACCATCAAGGATGGCGAGACACTGAAGCGGTGTGTGTTTGATGCCGTTTCCGCGCTGTTTCATGACCGCTACCCGCAGCTCACCGATTCAATGGCGCGGGCGGCGGTGCAATTGGCTGTCGTGGGGACGAAAACGAAGTGACCCCCACCAAAGATCAAATCACTTCCCTGATCCGCGTTTCCGCGCCGCAGTTCGGGCTTGACCCGGAGCTATCCATCAAGCAGTGCGCGGCCGAGTCGTCCTTCCGTGCGGATGCGAAGTCATCCAAGGGCTGCATCGGCCTGTTTCAACTTGCCCCCGCGACCGCCAAAGAGATGGGTGTCGATGCGGACAAGTGGCAGACCAACGTCTGGGGCGGACTCAAATATATGGGCTGGCTCATGCGCTACTACGACGGCGACCGGGAGCGCTCGTATGCTGCGTACAATCACGGGCTCGGCAATATCGACAAGCTCACGGCGCGGTACGGCTGCGAGTGGAAGCAGCACCTTCCCGCCGAGACGCGGGGCTACCTGAGAAAGATTCTGGGAATCGAGGTCTAGTATGCGAATCCTACTACTCGCGGCGCTCTGCCTGCCGATCTGGGCGCAGACGACCGTGGCTGACACGCTCTACCTGGCGAACGGTGAGAAGTGGTCCGGGCGCGTGGAAATCTCATGGGATACTTTCACTTCGGCTACGGGCAGCGCCGTTGCCAAGGGATCGAAGACCATCACTGTAACAGAGGGCGTGCTATCCATCGCGCTACAGCCCAACGAGGGCGCGACTCCCAGTGGAACAGCCTACACAGCCCGCTACTACGGCTCGCGGGCTCGCTGGACGGAGCCGTCGTGGGTGGTGCCTATCTCCGCTACCCCGGTAACGCTGGCGACCGTGCGCAAGTCATCCACGTTGGTCATCTTCCCGGCGCAAGTGGACATTACCAATGCCACGACAGGGGACTGTATGACTGCTGGCGCGAATGGCGGCGCCTGGGGGCCGTGCGCCTCGGGTGCGGTAACCTCCGTTGCCGGGCGCGATGGGGCCGTGGTGCTCGCGGCATCCGACATCTCGGGGTTAGGCGATGCGGCCCTGTTGGATGTCGGGGTGATTGCCGGGACCGTGGCGGCCGGTGATGATGCGCGGCTCACCAACGCGCGCACGCCCACGGCTCATGCTGCCAGCCACGCCACGGGACAGGGAGACGCTATCTCGGCTGCTGATGTGGGCGCGGCCCCCAGCGCCAAGGGTGTCACGAACGGCGACGGGCACGGCCATAGCGTCGGCGACGGAGCGCAGATCGACTACGCCGGGCTGGCGAATAAGCCGACGCTCGGGACTGCCGCAGCGGCGGCCCTGGGAACTGGCGCGGGGCAAGTGCCGGTCACTGGAGATTACGAGCCCGCCATTGCTGGCGGCCTCACGGCTGCGGTGCGAGGCGCTATCAGCGCGGGGGCACCCATCGGCTACAACTCCACAGATGGCGCGTTCTCGATGTCAAGTGCGGGGCCGACCACGGATGGGTATCTCTCGCAGAGTGACTACGTGGCCTTCGCGGGCAAGGCGGCTGGGACTCACGCGGCGCAACATGCCACCGGGCAATTGGACGCGATTGCGCCGGCAGACATCGGCGCGGGCACAGTATCGCCAGAAACCGCCACCTATATACCAGGCGACCTTGCAGTTTTCAAGAATGCCGCAGGGACCCTCATCGGTACGGTATCCGCCACGGGCGTGCTGAAAATCTCTGGAAGTCAACCGGCATTGGCTGCGGCTGCGGATATCACAGCGCTCTACGGCGGCGGCTCGTGCGCTGGATACCTCAAGAGCGACGGTACATGCGATACGCACCCGATCACACGAGGCTTCGGCTACAGCTTCAATGGTGGCGCTAGTGCCCTTACCGCGCCGTTGACCGCTTATCTTACGGTCCCGTTTGCATGCACGATCTCAGCGTGGAACCTGATTGTTGATCAAGGCACGGCAACGGTGGATATCTGGAAGCTCGCGCAAGGAAACGGCAACCCGGCCATCGCCAACACCATCACCGGATCGGCCACCCCGGCTATTGCAAGTGGCACTGAGGCAACAGGGACCACGCTAACGGGATGGACCACGGCAGTCGCAGCACGAGACAGGGTAGCAATCAGCCTGACAGCGGTATCGGCTGCGACATTTGTCAACCTCACCGTGGAGTGTGTCCAATGAGGCTCCTGATCGCGTTTCTTCTGGTCCCGCTCGCATGGGGAGCGGCGTTCACCTCGAAGGCGGACGGCAACTGGAATTCCGCAGGCCAAACCACGTGGACGCAAACCGGCATCCCTGGCGCGGGCGATACCATTACAATCACCCACACGATCACCTGCGAGGCGGGGCAGGCCTGCACCGTG
>DATMXS010000265.1:0-4229 GCA_035561355.1 Bryobacteraceae bacterium
CTCGCGGGCACGTTGCCGTTGGTTCCATCGGAGTGCGCCGCCCGCAATACGCCACCAGCGTCGTCAACTCCTTCGCGATTCGGTGGCACCGCCGGACGCGGCAGCCGCAGGAGCCATTCTTGAAAGCGCGGCGCTCCTGCGGGCGCGTTTCAGGTCATCACAGTGAGGGAGAGCGTGCGCGTACCCAGGATGAAGATCCGTCGTAGCGTCGCACAGATCACAGGGTCGCATGGATCGCCCACTGCCAGGCGCTCCAGGTCAACGAGCGCGTCGCGCAACGCATCGATGGTCTCAACCCAGTCCATTGTCGCCGGCAGCATGTTCTGGTTGCGGGGTCCACAGTCCTCCAGCACGTCGAGCATCGTCACCCAGGACGCGCCGTTCTTGCGGAGCGAGATGAGCCGAAGCAGCGGCTCCTGGACGTCCCATCGCACTGCATCGCGCCAGTCGCCGCTCTCTGGCCACCCGCTCGCCGCGTCGCGGATGAGTGACCCTTGCCTCACAAGCAACTCGCGGATCTCGGCTGCCACTACAGCGACGGAGGCGAACCACGAGAGGTCACTGGACGAGAGATCGAGCTCGTACTGAGTAGAGAGCCGTTGCCAATACTGATAGGCCGAGTGGTAGAGGTTCTCCGTCGGCGTGCTCATATGATTGGGTCCGCTGTCATGCGTCGCTCGCCGCCAGAAGCATCTGAGAAAGAGCAGGACACCAGCGCCGCCGCGGGAGCCAGCGCGCGCTCACACAGCAGGCCGATTACGACCACGGGGTCGCTGGGGGCGGGAGCCTGGTTCATGATCTCATTGAGGCCGGCCGTGCAGGTGGGGGGGGCCACGGTCGGAAGTCGGGCATGGCGCCCGGCCACCGGCGCGGGGTCGGCACGGCTGAGAAGCTGGAAGGGATCGCGCCGTCCTCACGCAGAGGTGGCGCCGATCTCCGGGGAGGGAACGATCAGCGAAGTACGACCGGCGTTGGCGGGTGCCTTTGAGGAGTTCGGCGAACGGCGGATAGCCGCGGGCAGCTGCCGGACTTGCTCCACACGTTGAGAACTGGCGGGGTATCCCGCAAGCCCACTTTCCGGCTAGTCAAAGGTCAAATGTGGAGCGGTCTCCACTGCGGGCCGCTCGGTTTCCCCTCGGGTGAGGCCACGTCCGATGCCCAGAGTCAACAGCAACCGACCAGCCGAGCGCTGCCAGTCTGTAGCCATCGGCTGGTCATTGGCCACGAGCCACCAGGCTCTGGTCTTCGGTCGATAGGCTGAAAACGAGAACGCCGAGGCCCTGTGGGGCCTCGGCGTTCTCATTTTCAGGAGCGGGCGATGGGACTCGAACCCACGACGTCCAGCTTGGGAAGCTGCGGGTTTACTACGCGAGTTCGCTATATACGCTCAGAACAACAACTTGCGCAGGGACCGGAGCGGTCCGCGCGGCCTGGCGGGCCCGTCATAGCGACTTCCGTGGGCACTCGTGGGCACTGCCGTGGCGCCACGTCCGTCCCGTTCGCGCCTCGCGTGGTCCGTTTCGGCTGTATTGGTTCAGGTGTTCGTTAGCGTCGGCCCCGCCAGCGCCGGCCCTCGACTGTGCGTGCGGCGTTCGTCGGTCTGAAGGACGGCTCGGCGTTGGGGAACGGCTGTCGGACGGCTCACGAACAGTCCGCGCAAGGCATTCCGGGGCAAGCCCCTGCCGCGCGCCGGACGCTGCGAGCCACGCCGGCGGATCGTGCGCCCTCGCGGGACCACCACACGCGGGGCAGAAACGGAGGACCAGCGAGCGCCGCGTCGCACTTGGTTTAACGGCGCCACGCGGATCGGCCGTAAGACCTCGCGCTTCAACACGTGCTCCCTCCTTGCGGTTCTCGGCTTCCGTGCCGCGCGGGGCGTCTTCGAGCACCACCCGACAGGTAGCGGGCGGTCGCGATGCTCCAGGTACACTGACTTGCCTACAACGGAGCCGGTGCAATGCGAGAACCGAGCGATGCTACGCTCTCGTTCCGATTACCGGCAGCGGAAGCGATAGTCACCTGTAGAGCTTGCGGCCGTTCCGCGGTGTGCAAGCCCCCCCCGTTGTGGCCTTGCGCTTCGCCCACCGCCTTCAGCTGCTGGGCCACGCGGCCCGGTGCGCATGGGGGCTGTTCGTCATAGCCGACGCCACGCCGCTTGTGCTTCAAGCTCTCTCACGCCATGGCGGCGCAAGCGGCGGGCGGCTGACGAGTGCTCCGTTAACAGGCATCGCCGCATGGCGACCGTGCGGTGACGCGCAGCGCCCTCGCGCGCGTCAGCGTACCGCGACTTCGCTCCAGGCGGGCGTAGCCCGGGTCCAGCACCTACGTAGGCCATCGATGTCTTTGATTTCGACCGTGAAATCGCGATCACGGTCCTCCCACCGCAGTTCGATCAGCCCAGCCTGGTGCAACTTCGTTAGTGCCTTTCTGCCGTCTTCACGCGACGTCTGCTTGCCGCCGTCGGCAGCGCGAGCGTTGACGCCGGCCCTCATCCCGAACTGAAAGACGTTGACCGGCATGGTGATCGCGGCGCCCGATAAGGCTGCGTGTTCCTCAAGCAGCCATCGCACCACGCGTTTTTCGACGTTTCGGCCCAGGCCAAGTAGTGGCAGCCAGTTCACGACTTGGTGCCTTACGTGGGCCTGGAGCGCGACATCAATCACAGGGTAGCGCCGGCACAAGGAATCCAGTTCCTCATACGATAGGAACAGTAAGTGCACGAGCCGGTCCCCCTCGACCTCGCGGGGGATCACCTCGATCTGCGCCGCTGCGGGAATCGGCGTTTCAGCGCCGGTCTCTCTACGTATCGCAGCGGCCATGGACAGCTCGGTAGCCGTCGCGAGAGAATTCGCGCACTGCCCATAGGCGCGCAGGGGGCGTTCAAATTCGCCGACGAGCGCCGGTGCCCGGTACACGCTAATCGTCCGAAGGCGCGGCCTCCCGTCCCCAGGCTCTACGTCGCCGAGGTCGACTTGCGCGTGCAGAAAGCCATCGAGCACGAGCGACAACCCTTGTGGAACCTGACCATAGCCGATAAGCGTTTGCCAATCGTGCACCCGTTTACCGTTGAGGGTGAACGCCCGGGTCTGCAGCTCAATCTTCACTACTGATCGAGCGTCGCTCGGATCCGGGTGCTCGACCGCTCCAAAGATGTTGTACGGCCCAATGCGCTCCTGCAGCGCAGCCAAGAACGGATCCCAGCCGGCGCGGCATGCCGCCTCTCGCAGCATGTTGGCCAAGGCCACGCCTACCGGCTGGTGAAGCAGCCCGTGTAGAATTTCGAGCCCCGCAAAGCCGATCTCGACGTCGGCATCGGCAGTGACCTGGAATTGCCGAACTTCGACGCGGCGTACGCCGCGATCCCCGCCGGGGAGGAGATTTGGATAACCGACCACGGTGTGCTCCTCGAACGGCCGACCTCGGCCATCCGCGCCGACCCAGCGTCCGAAGCCGCGCTTGACGAACATCAGGGAAGCGGGGAGCGAGGTGTCACCGCACAAAAGCCGTCCCCGCTCGTCTTGGGTGACGGCGAACGAACTCCCGGCCGGCGCCTTGAACGTGACACCGAGGTCCACCCGTCCAAGGAGAGCCTTAGCTGCGCGATCGCCTCCAGATCTCATGCGCCTCCGCGCTATGGGCCCGAGGGGACACGGGTATTAATTGCGATCGCCGGTTCGTTGCGCAATACCTCAGGGGCACCGTCCCCTAATGCGTCGAGGTACCGGACCCCGGTCACTTGCCAGCCGGCGTCCACCAAGGCCTCGGCGTATGCCTCGACGGGACGCTGCACGTACAGCGTCGAAACTGGCTGGTCTGGCGCAATGCGCACCCAAGCGCGCCACTCGGCCGGCGGCGGTAGGCTGCGCCGCTCGCCGATCTCGTAGATCGCTTCCGCGTCACGCGCCACAAACTCGGGGTTCAGAATCACAAACTCTCCCACACCGCCCTGCCGCACAACACGCCTCGTCTCCCGCGCACAGTTCGTGATGTCGACAAGGTCCATCAGCACCATGACTGAGACCACGGCATCGAACGTGGCGTCGCGGAATGGGAATGGCCGCTCTGCGTCGGCCACCACGAAGGATTGACCGTCACCGCGAGGCGCGACGCGGAGCATGTCCTCGGCCCAATCGATCCCGGTACCCCGCCAGCCCATTTCTGCGAGCAGGCGAAGCGCGTGGCCGTCGCCGCATCCGACATCGAGTACAAGCCCGGGCGCGACATCGCGA
>DATMXS010000266.1:0-2770 GCA_035561355.1 Bryobacteraceae bacterium
CAGCGCATTCTGCCGCACGGCTCGCCTGACGAAGTGCGCGCCGAGGTGAGGCGGATTTTCGATATCCTCGGGCCGGGCGGCGGGTACGTCGTCGCCTCGGTCCACAACATTCAGCCGGACGTGCCGCCCGAGAACGTCGTCGCGATGTTCGAGGCGGCCCGCGAATGCCGCTACGCCCAGCGGGCGGCGGTCTGAGAGGGAGAACTGCATGACATCCAGACGCACTTTTCTGGCCGGCGCGGCAACGGCCGCATCCGCATCGCGCGTGCTCGGCGCTAATGACCGCGTACGCCTCGGCGTCATCGGAACCGGCGGCCGGGGTTCGCATCTGATGAACGTGGCGAATGAAGTTGGCGGCCATGAGTGGGTGGCCGTATGCGACGCCTGGGACGTCCGCCGCGACAAAGCCGTCCAGACCGCGGGCGCCCCGGTCGAAAAGTACGCGGATTACCGCAAGCTGCTGGAGCGCAAGGACATAGATGCCGTCATCGTGGCGACTTGGGACAACTTGCACGCCCAGGTCACGATGGATGCCTGCACGGCCGCGAAGGACGTCTTCGTCGAAAAGCCGATGACCTCGCTTCCGATGCAGGGTGTCGATCTCGTCAAGACTGTTCGCAAGACGAACCGCGTGGTCCAGGTCGGGGTACAGCAGCGTTCGATGAAGCACTTCATCGAAGCCAAGCAGCGGTTCATCGACACCGGCGCGATCGGCCAGGTCACCATAGTCCGGACGTTCTGGAATGCGAACGGCGGCTACCTTGAAAAGCCGCCCGCCGGCATGGAGACGAAACCGGCCGGCCTTGACTGGAACGCCTGCCTCGGCTGGCTGCCTAAGATCGCCTGGGATCCCAAGCGCTACTTCAACCGCTTCGCGTATTGGGACTTCTCCACCGGCGGCCAGACCGGCGGCCTGTTCGTTCACATGGTGGACGTCGTCCACTGGTATCTCGGGCTTGAGAAGGCGAAGTCGGCCGTAGCGCTCGGCGGCATCTGGACCTATCCGGACGGCCGCGACACGCCGGACAACATCAATGGGATTGTCGAGTATCCGAACGGACTGAACGTGACCTTCGAGGCGACCGTCACGGACATGATCCCGAAGCAGTCCGCGGACATCGTGTTCCTCGGCTCGAAGGGCCGGCTCCACATCTTCCGCGGCGGCTATCGCTTCATCCCCGCAGAAAAGGGCGCCCAGGAAATCATCGCCCAGGGCACCCCCGAATCCGACCACATGAGGAACTGGCTGGACTGCGTCCGCACGCGCAAGCAGCCCAACGCCGATGCCGTCTCGGGCCACTACTCAGCCCTGAGCTGCCATCTGATGAATATCGCGTACAAGGAAAGCGGTCGCGCCAAGTGGCAGGACGCCTGGAACGTGTAGTTCTCGCACGCGTACGTGTAGGCCGAGGTTGACGCACCTCGACAGGGGCGGCACCCGCAGCAGACCGGAGGCACGCGCTGTGCGCTCTATTTGCCTTGTATCAGGACACGGCTTCAGCCGTGCCGATCCGGACGAAAAGAGCTGGGGGCTTTAGCCCCTGTTACCGTATGATGCAACCGTGCGGGGCTCGTGCGTCTACCCACACCTGGAGCGTCGGAAGGGCCCCATGCCGGTGCGGGGCGTGTCAGGCCGCTTCGAGATCGACCCGCACGCGGCAGCCCAGCGCGGTGGAGATGTTTACCAGCGCGTCCAGCGAGAAGCGCGAAACCTGGGCTCGGAGCAGATCGTTGATCCGCGGCTGGGTCACCCCGCAGTGTTGCGCCGTCTCGACCTGCGTCCACCCCTGCTTTTTAACGAAGGCCGCAATCTGCCGCATCAACTCAGCTCGCGCCCGCAGGTTGGCCGCCTGCCCGGGCGTGTCCGCAATCGCATCCCAGACGCTGGCGTAGCTCTCCGGTTTCCTCATTTCCCACCTCTTGACAGTTGCGCGAACCGCCTCTTGGCGATTTCGATGTCGCGCTTCGAAGTCGCTTGCGTCTTCTTCTGGAAGGCACGACGTAAATGGTCTCCGCGCGCCGGGCAAAGTAGATCACTCGGTAAACGCCGCTCTCGTCGGTCACGTGGATCTCCTCGACGCCCTTGCCGACCGTGGGCATGGGTTTGAAGTCGTCGGGTTGCTCTCCCCGCTGCACCTTGTCCAGTTGGTAGCCCGCATCATGCCGCGGATCCTCGGGGAAGTCCCGCAGGCACTCAAGCGAGTCCCCGAGGAAAGACACTGGCTTCATGCACCAATTATATCCAAACGGATATACCAATGCGACGGCAGGCCGGCGGAAACGGCAAGTTCGCTGGCCGCTACCACCCGTGCCATATAGGGAGATCTAGTCCCGCGACTCCGGACGGTCCGGAAGGGGTACCGTTGCGCAGTGTACGCGGACTGTCTGCAGCAGAATGAGAAGGCGAGCCTCCTCCGGACGAATGCAGTAAGCGTAAGCTATCGGTCGATTCGAAACGGTGTGATCAGTCTCGCTTCTCATCCTGTTCATCGCGGGCCGGATTCTGGTATTTCTTTCGCGATCATGAACGAGTTAGCTCCGATTCTCTGCGATGGACCGCAACCACTTCGTCGCATTGAATACAATCGAGATAAAATGGAGTTTCGGGATCGGCTCCCCGCGCTACGGTGAAGTCGGTCGCACCGCCATTTCTCCTTTCGTATCAACAAGACCTATCTCCGAGGTCCGGTAACCAATGCCCGCCGATGCTACGCTTCGCGCGAGGATACCCAATGGCAACCGACCCCACGAAAATCAAGCAGGTCCGCAT
>DATMXS010000267.1:0-8869 GCA_035561355.1 Bryobacteraceae bacterium
GCCTGGCGCTGCTGGCGCTGGCCGCCGTGCCCGCGTGGCCCCAGGCCAGCAACGGGAGCGTAAGCGGCAATGTTCGTGACCAGAGCGATGCGGTCATTCCGGCTGCCCCGGTTGTGCTCACGAACACGGATACCAACGTAGTTTCGCGGACCACGACGAATCCGTCCGGGTATTTCGTATTCCCTGGCGTGACTCCGGGCCCCTACCGGATCGAAGTCGAGTTCCCCGGCATGCAGAAGTACACGGCCGGAATCACGGTCCAGACTCAGCAAAGCATCGTTGTTGACCCGGTGCTTCAGATGGGCCAGACCAGCACGACGGTGGAAGTGCGGGACGTAACGCCCATGGTAAGGGTGGACACGCCGACGCTCGGCAACGTGCTGGAGCGCACGCGTATCGAGAACCTGCCGATCAATGGCCGGAACTTCTTCACGCTGCTGCAGACCATTCCCGGTATGGAAGGCAACCGCGCCTACGGGGAGCGTGAAGGATCGACCACCGTCAGCGTGGACGGAGCGACGATCGACGATCGTTACCGCGGCGCCAACCAGAACCGACCGCCGGGACTCGACACAGTGCTCGAGTTCTCTGTGGAAACGATCGGTTCTTCGGCGCGGACGTCGCGGCCAGCCACAATCGTCGTGAGCACCCAGAGCGGAACGAACGACGTTCACGGGGCGCTGTTCGAAACGAACCGGAACAATGCAGTCGGCAAGGCGCGGACGCGCCAGGACACCGGCGCGAAGCCCCCGTACATGAACCAGAACGAGTTCGGCGGCAAAATCGCCGGCCCGGTTGTGCTGCCAAAGCTCTATGATGGCCGCAACCGTACTTTCTGGCTGTTTTCCTACGAGGCATCGCGGATTGTCAGCAACAGTACGTCGGGCTACAAGGTGCCGACCGAAGCGATGTGGAACGGCGACTTCAGTGAGCTGAGGAACTCCTCGGGCAAACTGATCACGCTTTACGATCCGCTCACGACCAATCCGACGACGTACCAGCGGCAGCCGTTCTCTTATGGCGGCAGGCTGAACGTGATCGACCCGAAGCGGATGAGCCCCATGTACAAATACCTGTCGAGCATCACGCCGAGGCCGACCTTGCCGGACGTGAATCCCCTCGTTGAGGCGAACTGGTGGGGGCCGACGGTGAACCGGACAAAAACCTGGACGCTCAGCGGCCGGTTCGATCACCGCTTCACGGACCGCGACGGCTTCTACGCGCGGTTCACGGCCGGCGATTATTGGAACTACGCTGACGCGACGAGCGTGCCGCTAAAGACCGGCGGAGCCAACGGAAGTTTGGTAACGGATCCGAACAAGTCGCTGGCTATCTCCTGGGTGCGCACCATCTCGCCGACTCTGAACAACGAGTTGCTGCTCACCGTTTCCCGCGACGTCAACCGGTTTGACCAGTTGGAGCAGAATACGGACTTCGCCGCGCTGCTCAACCTGCCCAACCCGTTCGGATCGAACGCCTTCCCCGTTATCAACACTCCTGGGTTCTCGAGCGGCTCGGGCCGGCTGCAGTATCAGCCGCCTAACGCCAATGCAGCAGCATTGACGTACTACACGTTGGACGAGAACGTCATGAACGTGCGCGGGAAGCATGAGCTTTCGTTCGGTTTCCGCACGCGGTGGGACTTCCTGAACACCACGCCGGACCAGCAGTCTACGGCAGGATCCGTGATTGCGGTCAACAACTACACGGCACTCTGGGATCCGAAGGGATCGCTGGCAGTTCCCCGTGTTATGGCGGACACGGGCTACGGTTTCGCCAGCATGTATTTGGGAATGTCGCGCTACCTCCTGCGGCTGAACCATGGAACGTTCTACGGCCGGGCCAAGGAGTGGGGAACCTACTTCCAGGACCGGTACCGTGTTACGCCGCGCCTGACACTGACACTCGGGATGCGGTGGGAGTTGTGGCCCGCATATAGCGAGAAATACGGCAATATGTCAGGCTTCAATCCTGCGACAAAGTCGGTCGTGCTGACTCAGCCGCTGGATCATTATTACAAGATCGGTTCGCTCTTCCCCGGCGTGGTAAACCGCACGATGGACCTCGGGATGACGTACCAGACGGCCAAAGAAGCCGGGCTGCCCAATGGCCTCATGAACGGAAATTACAAGAACTTCGGCCCGCGCGTCGGCTTGGCATACCGCGCGACCGGGGGCAATCGGCCTCTCGTCATCCGCAGTGGGTTCGGCATCTATTACTACCCGATTCCGTTGCGCCCCTGGACGGAGTACGCGCGCAGCACGACGCCGTTCACGGCATATCTTTGGTGGGATCCGAACGATCAGGCGTATTCACCGGATGGATATGCAGCATGGGGACTCCGGAACGCAACGGATGTCATCGCCGGCCTGAATACGCGCAACGTTCTGGACCCGAACGGCGACACCAGCAGCATCACGCGCGGCTTGACTGTGAATTACCTGCGGCCGGACCTGCCGGACGCCCGGTCGTACCAGTGGACTCTCACACTCGAGAAGGAACTGTTTGCGGATACGGTGGTGCGTGCCTCTTATATCGGCAAGCACACGGATAACCTCGAGCAGTTCTATACGTACAACCCACAGCCGAACTCGTATGTGTGGTACACGAGAAACGGCGTGCCGCTGCCCTCGGGCGATATGTCGGTGGAGGCGGGCCGCCCCTTCGACAGCACGGTTCTCGGCGACATTCGCGAGTACGGCAAATGGGGCTTTTCCAACTACAACGGGGCGGAGTTCGTTCTGGAGAAGCGTTACAGCAAGGGCTTCCAGTACCAGGTGTTCTATAACGTCAGCAACGCCTTCAGGGCGGGCGGCCAGGGCTACAGCTACATGCTGAACCCGGCCGAGTATTATGCTCCGAACACGGTGTCTTCCGATTTCAACCAGCGCTACCGCGATCTGAACTACGGCCGGGACGACAGTATCCCGAAACACCGTGTCCGCTGGAACTTCTTCGCGGACCTGCCGTTCGGCAAGGGAAAACTGTTCGGCCGGAATGCTTCATCCGTGCTGGATAAGTTCATCGGCGGCTGGCAGGTTACCGGCATGGGCACCCTGTACAGCACCTATACATCGCTCGATGCCGATTGGTATCCGACGGGGGCGCCACTGGAGCAGTACGGCTACAAAAATCCGATCCAGGATTGCCGTTCCGGAAAGTGCATCGACGGCTATCTGTGGTGGAACGGGTACATACCGGCTCACCAGATCAACAGCGTGGACAAGAACGGGAAGCCGAACGGTGTGATGGGCGTGCCAGAGAGCTACCGGTCGGCGGTTGCCCCGATCAACCCGCACCCGGCAAATTATCCGGCGAACACGCTCGGCGGCCTGGCAGGTACGGACAACGTGTTCGTGCCAATGAAGGACGGCTCCTCTGCAAAGGTGGCTTACAACCCCGGGTACCACCTGTGGCAAAACATCCTCATCCCGTCTACGCGTCAGTGGACCATGCAGGCGTCCCTGCTTAAGAACGTACCGATTCGCGAGCGCGTCAGATTGCAGTTCAAGCTGGATGCGTTCAACGCGTTCAACCATCCGAACAATTCGTCTAGTGCAGACGCGGCGAGCGGCATCATCTCGACCAACACGTCGGGCGGAGCTCGCCAACTCCAACTCGGCATGCGCCTGATGTGGTAGTTCGAACCGAGCAGTCAGTCTGAAGTACCTGAACCGGGCAGGCGGCAACGTCTGCCCGGTTTTGCATGTGTGCCGAGCATGTTCGACAGCTCGGGGGTGAAAGTCCCCTTCACAGCCTGATGGAGGCGAAGTGATACCAACAACACTGGCCAGCCATCCGAAAACAGCTGTTGAGTGGGGCCTATAAGCCGCAACCGGTGAAGCGGGTAGAAATCGCGAAGCCGGAGGGAGGGGTGCGAAAGCTTGGCATCCCGACGGTGCTGGATCGGTTTATCCAGCAGGCGGTGATGCAGGTGCTGCAAGGCAAATGGGACGGGACGTTTTCCAATCACAGCTACGGGGGCGCTCGGCGCATGAGGCGGTGGCACAGGCGCAAGAGTATATCGCCGAGGGTTATCGCTGGGTGGTGGATCTGGATTTGGAGAAGTTCTTCGACCGGGTCAACCACGACAAGCTGACGGCGAAGATCGCAGAACGGGTCAGCGATTGGCGAGTGCTGAAGCTGATCCGAGGGTTTCCGCGCGCCGGGGTGATGGAAGATGGGCTGGTGAGTCCGGTGGATGAAGGGACGCCGCAAGGCGGACCATTGTCCCCCTTGCTCAGCAATATCATGCTCGACGAGTTCGACCGGGAGTTAGAGGGGAAAGGTCTCCGATTCGCGCGGTATGCGGACGATAGTAATATCTACGTTCGCAGCCGACGGGCAGGGGAGCGAGTGATGGAGAGCATAATGCGATTCATCACGACGAAACTCAAGCTCAAGGTGAACCAGCAGAAGAGTGCGGTAGCGCGGCCATGGGAGCGGAAGTTTCTGGGGTTCAGCTTCACGGCGAGTCGGGAACCGAAACGGCGGATTGCGCCGAAGGCGGTAGCTCGATTCAAAGAGAAGGTACGGGAACTGACGAGCCGAACGAGGGGAATCAGCATAGAACAGATGGCGGAGGAACTGGCCCGGTACTTCCAGGGTTGGATCGGCTATTTCGGGAAATGTCAGACCCCATCGGTGTTGGAAGGACTTGAGCGATGGACCAGACGTAGACTCAGGTCTGCGATCTGGAAGCAGTGGAAACGAAGTTCGGTACAATTTGCTGAATTGCGGAAACGGGGCGTTGGCAAAGACCTTGCCGCACAAACGGCAGGGAGCGCACACGGCCCGTGGAGGCTGGCGGATTCGCCGGGACTACACATCGCACTGCCCAATGCTTACTTCGACTCGCTTGGGATTCCGAGATTGACTGTCGGCCGATAGCTTAACCAGCCGAACCGCCGTATGCGGATCCGCATGTACGGTGGTGTGGGAGCGGAGGGGTCGCGAGGCCTCCCCCTATCCCGATTTCAGCGCGATGCTTCCAACAGAGCCGCCACGCAGAGGCGCGTAGAGAAAGCTCGTATCGCACCGCCGCCTCGCCTACTTCAAGCCCAGCTTCTTTCCGGCCGCGAGCAGCGAGATCGATTCGCGAATGCGCTTCTCACGCGTTTCCGGCCGCTTGGCCGTGTGAATCCAGACTACATAGTGGCGGCGGTGGCTTGGCGGCAGTCGTTGGAAGGCCGTCCATGCAGCCGGATTCGTCTTCAGCGCTTCGGCGAGGTAGGGCGGCAGGTCAGGGATTTCGGGCCGCGGAGCGTATGTGTTGTCCGTTGGCGCTGCCGCCGACCCGGCCGAGCTGAGAAGGCCCGACGCCTCGAGTTCCGCCCAGCGTTTGCGATTGATGGCTGACCACTTGCTGCCGGGCTGCCGCGGCGTGAACTTGCGGGCGTACCGGCGATCATCGAGACGTTTGATGAGGCTATCGATCCACCCGAAGCACAGCGCCTCGCGAACCGAGTCCTCGTAAGGAATCGATTCGACTCCCGTGTTCTCCTTGTGGTACGCGAGCCAGACGCCCGGGCTCGATGCATGATGTTTGTTGAGCCACGCCCGCCATTGCTGGCTATTCCTAATCTCCAGCGTCATCAATTCAGTCGGCATGCCGGCAGGTTCCCCGCTCCGCCTTTTACATTACACCCATGAGAGGCGGGGTGATTTGGCGGACCGCTGACCGCCGGTCGCTGAGTGAGACAATGGACGCGGAGTTCTTTGTGTCCCCTGAATCGACCTTCATCACGCCTGAGGCTCTGCTCGCACACTGGCAGGGTCATCGCCGGGTGACCCGGCGCGTCATCGACGCCTTCCCTGACGATCAACTCTTCACCTTCTCAGTGGGCGGCATGCGACCCTTCGGCGCACTTGCGATGGAGATGATCGCTATGGCCGTACCCATGGTGCGGGGTGTCGTTTCCGGCGACTGGCGAACATCCAGCGGTCGGGATCCGCTGCCCAAGCAGGAGGTCCTCCGGCTCTGGGACGAGAGCACGGAGCAACTCAACAGTTTGTGGCCGCAAATACCGCCGCAGCGGTTCCGTGAGACACTGACGGCTTTCGGTCAGTACACGGGCGTCACCCACGACCTCATCCTCTACGTAATCGACAACGAGATCCATCATCGCGGCCAAGGCTACGTGTACCTGCGCGCACTGCAGATTGAGCCGCCGGCCTTCTATGACCGGAGTTGACTGATGGCGCGGCCGGTGTACGTGCGCATTGGGTAAGTCACCACCCCTGAAGCCGAATCAGTCAGCACTTACCCAGCCGCTCCAGGAGCTCGCTCAGACGCCGGCGGCTTACTTCCAGCTTTGCGCCGCTTTTCAGCGCAACATCCGCGGTTCCGCCGACTAGCAGACGCACCTCCATGACTGCGTTGAGGTTGACGATGGCTGCGCGGGAAATGCGGAAGAAGACGGACGGGTCAAGGCGCTCCTCCAGATCGTTCAGCGTTGGCTCCAGCACATATTGCCGGTCGCGCGTGTTCGCGCGGGTCAGGCCTCCGTCGGAGGAGAGGTACACGACCTCACGCTGCGGAATGACGTGGACGCGGTCGCCGCAGCGGGCCAGCAGGCGCGTGCCTTTGCCGTGAACAGCCTCGGTCACGCGGTCCACTGCGGCTTCGGCTTCCCGGGCGGGTTTCTCGCGCAGCCGGTCGATGGCATGGGTGAGGCGAACGCGGTTGACCGGCTTCAGCAGGTAATCGACAGCATTCAATTCGAAGGCATCGACCGCATACTGGTCGAAGGCAGTGCAGAAGATGATCCGGGGGCGAGGACGCGGCAGGCAGGCGGCGACCTCCAGGCCGCTCGCGCCGGGCATCTGGATATCGAGCAGCACCAGGTCGGGGCGCAACCCGGCGATCCGGTCGATGGCCTGTTCACCGTTGGCCGCCTCGCCGACTATCTCCACGCCGCCGATCGCGGCGAGCAACTGGCGCAGCCGCTCGCGCGCGAACGCCTCGTCATCCACGATGAGCGTGCGAATCATGACGCCGCACCCGAGGCCGCCGAAGCTGCAAGGGGCATCTCAATGCTGACCAGTGTCATGTCACAGGCAGGGTCGCGCCCGATCGAGAGATGGGCAGCGTCGCCGAAGTAGCCGAGCAGGCGATCGCTGACATTCCGGAGGCCGTAACCTGCGACGGGACGCTGCGGTTGGCTTAGCGCGGATTCGCTGAAGCCCGGCCCTGTATCGCGGACTTCGATACGCAGGCAGGAGCCGGAGAGCCCGGCCCGGACTGCGACCACGCCCGGAACGGTGAGGGCGGCTATGCCGTGCTTGACGGCGTTTTCGACGATCGTTTGGACGATCATGGCTGGAATCCGTGCGTCGCGCGTCGCGGCGGCGGCCGAGATTTGGAACTGCAGCCGGTCCCCGAAGCGTGCCTGTTCTACGTGCAGGTAAGCCTCGATCGCATCGAGTTCCTCCCCCAACCGAACCCATTCGCGTTCGGAGCGATGCAGGGCGTAACGGAAGACTTCCGCCAGCTCCTCGACTGTTTCCTCAGCCCGATCAGGGTGGCGCGGGATCAGCGCGGCAATGGTATTGAGCGCGTTGAACAGGAAGTGCGGGTTGACTTGCGCCCGGAGTGCTTTCAGCTCCGAGCGGTTGGCATTGAGGATCAGCTCACTTTCGCGCTTCTCCTGCTCGAGACGCTTTTCGCGCAGCCGAAGATTCTCGAGCAGGAACGCGAGCGCGTTGGCGAGCGATGACAGGAGCGTAAGATCCTGGCTCAGGAAGCGCAGGTTTTGCTCGCGCGGGTAGATGCGGACCTCGCCCATCCTGCGGCCACCCAGCCGGACGGAAGTGGTCATCAACTCTCCCGACGTGGCATCCTGCGACGGCGCGGGCTCGTCAAACGACACTTCGGCTTTGGAGCGGAAGATTGTCTCCAGGTGTTCGCCGGCACGCTGGGCCAACTCGGTTTCGCTGATTGCGCCCTCCAGGCCGTCGAGAAAGTGCTTTGTTGCCTCTGCTGGTGAAAACGGGCGGTCGAGCCAGCGGCGATCAAGCCATGCGGCCAGCTTCCGGTGACCCCAAGGCGCAAGAAGCACGATGGGCCAGACCGAAAGCGCCCACGCGAGACTGCCGATCCAGGTGTTGAACCGGAAGTGCAGCACCACGGGCGCGAAGAAAACAAAATACAAGGTCAACAGGCACAGCGACAAGAATACGAATGCGCCCTTTTTGATTAGGACATCGAAGAAAGTCAACCGCTTGACATAGTAAGTGATGACAAAGACGAAGATGAGCGGCGGCAACTTTTCGAGGGCGCCCGCCAAGTCGCCGGGCAGCAGCCCCCCTGCGAGGAATGCGACCAGCCACAAACCGCAGGTCGCTATCAGCCAGCGCTGCTGGTTGCGTTCGAGCGCGCCCGCCTTCGGACGCCGGGAAAGCCACAACGCAAGTCCGCCTCCGACGGCGCCGAAGACCATGACGATGCGGCCGAGCAGATCCACCGCCAGCCAGCCCGGGTATGCGTCAAACCAGCCGAGCGCGGAAGTGTTGACCGCGAATGCGCAGGAGATTGCGCTTAGCGCGTACAGCGCAACAAGGCAGGTCTGCCATATTGGAGCAGCCCGCAGGTAATCCTTCTCGTTCCGATAGAAGAGGTGGAATACCAGAGGCGGGATCAGGTACTTACCTGCCATTTCCGGCAAGTAAATGATTGCGGCGCCGCCGTTGTTGAGTCCGGCCGCGAAGTGATTGGCGAGATGGGCGACGAAGAAAAGCGCCAGCGCAAAGATGCTGGCGGGATACAGACGGCCTCCCCATCGGGTGCGGTGTTTTCGCCAATCGCGGAGGATGAGGAAGGCGAGCAGCACGAACAGAATCGCGTTGAAGCAAAGGACGAGGATCTCCA
>DATMXS010000268.1:0-3634 GCA_035561355.1 Bryobacteraceae bacterium
GCTTTGGCAACAGCAAACTAAAAAAGGATCCAATGTTTGTACCAACAGCTCTGGCCGTTCTTGTAGTACTGAACCTTATCCTGTCGATGGTTTCCTGCCCGGGCGTCCCCGTCCGGAAACGTTCGTAGGGCGGTTCGCGCGCCCGGAACTCGCGGAGCGGAACACCGGGCGTGATCACTAGCTGCTCCTTCTATATGTGCCGCCAGCCCGAGCAATAAGCGATGCGATGCCATATATGCGGGTGTAACTATGCGCCGCATCCTACTGAGTTGAAAACGCACCGAAGTAGATTTAGATTCTCGCGTCTCGGAAACACCGGGAAAGGCAATGAAATCTTCCGGCGCGAATAAGGCAAAAGATGCACTTGATGCAACTTTCTCACTTGTTTCAAGCCAGAACACTCGAATGTGGGCGGAGGAACCACGAAACCCACGCCCCTTCCGTTCCACTGGGCGCGCATCGTTCAAGTCCGGCAGTCCTTTGAGAACAAAGGCCTGGCGCTCACATCGGGCCCGTTCGTCCCGCCTCGCCGCGCTGGCAGTTGCCGAGTGAAGGTCGATTGGCGCAACGCGTGCACTAACAAAAAGGAAAAGGGGAATAAAAATGAGACTAATCATGTTGGCTGCTGTCGCTCTTACACCGCTGTTGGGCATCGACAAGGAGCCCGCAAAGCGGTTGGGCGAGGCTGCGTCGGTCTTCTCGGAGGTCATGGCAACCCCGGACAAGGGCATTCCACAAGATCTGCTCGAGAAGTCGCATTGCATCGTGGTGGTGCCAGGGCTCAAGACGGCCGCCTTTGTGTTTGGCGGAAAGTTCGGAAAGGGATACCTTTCCTGCCGTAACAAGAGCGGAACGGGGTGGTCGGCGCCGGGCACCGTCCGCATTGAAGGCGGCAGTGTCGGTTTCCAGATTGGCGGCTCTCAGACGGATTTGATCATGTTGGTGATGAGTGAACGCGGCGCGGACAAGCTGCTTTCAAGCAAGTTCACTTTGGGTGCGGAAGGCTCAGTCGCCGCAGGCCCAGTGGGCCGCACAGCGACGGCGCAAACGGACGCGCAGATGCATGCCGAAATTCTCTCGTGGTCGCGATCCCAGGGGCTGTTTGCCGGCCTCGCTCTCGAAGGAGCCACGCTACGGCAGGATCTGGATGATAACGCGACACTCTACGGCACCAAACTGGAGAACCGGGAAATCGTGACCAAGGGCGTCCGCGCGCCCAAGTCGGCTGCGAAGCTGATGGGTCTGCTTAACAAGTACTCGGCGAGCGAGCGCTAGAGCGCATCTCACTCGACTAGGCAGCAATGAAAAGGACTTTAGGTGACAAGATGAAGATGCTTAGCGCATTCCTGATGGTATGTGGCATTCTGTCGGCTCAGTCGGCGCAGGCCCCGAACCCGACCCAACAATCCGTAAACGAGAATGCAGACAGGATGGCCGCCGGCTCGACGCCTATCTATCGCATTGCCGTGGTCGAGCGGAGTACTAAAGCGATCAATTACAACCACCGCAGTGGCTCAACGACGATTGATTTCCGCGGCACTGTGCTCCAGCCGAAGGCCCGGGGCGAGGCCAAGGTGGAGAGCAAACAAGGCTACATAGAGGTTGAAGTGGAATTCGACGCTCTTCAGCCCGCTACCGTATACGGGGCCGAGTACCTCACATACGTAATGTGGGCCATCACTCCGGAAGGCCGCACAAGCAACCTTGGCGAGGTTCTGTTGAACGGAACCAAGAGCAAGCTGAACGTCACAACCGAGTTGCAGTCTTTCGGCTTGATCGTGACCGCTGAGCCGTATTTCGCGGTGACACAACCGAGCGATGTCGTAGTGTTAGAGAACATCATCAGGCAAGATACCCGCGGAGGTGTTCAGGAGGTCGATGCCAAGTATGAACTGCTCAAGCGGGGTCAGTACACCTTGAACGTAAACCCGGCCGACATCAAGGCCGCACAACTCGATCGGAAGGTGCCGCTGGAACTCTACGAAGCGCGAAACGCCGTTCAGATTGCACGTTGGACCGGCGCTCAGCGATATGCCGCCGAGACCTTCGAGAAGGCCGTCAAGAGTCTCGAGACCGCAGAGGGCTATTTGAACCGCAAGGCGGGCCGGAAGCCCATTGCAACGGTCGCGCGAGAGGCTGTCCAGATGGCGGAAGATGCCCGCATCATCACGGTCCAGAAGATCGAGGAAGAGTTACTGGCGAACGAGCGCCAGGCAGGAGTTGACCGTGAGTTGCGCGCCGCGGCCGCAACCGCCGCTGCTCAGTCTGAAGCTGAGCGCGTCACTCGCGACGCAGAAGGAGCGCGGATCAACGCCCAGGCTGACGCTGCACGCGCAAAGTGGCAAAACGAGGCGGACAGGGCCGCTGCGCAGAGCGAAGCCAATCGGTTGCAACGGCAAAATGAGGCGCAAACAGCAGCTGCGCAAACCGAAGCTGATCGGTTGAAGAGAGAGAACGATGCGCTAGCGGCCGCTGCTCAGGCCGAAGCGGAGCGCGTAAGACTCGCGAACGACGCGCAAAGGGCTGCCGCCCAAGCCGACCTCGATCGCGCAGCGAGCGACAAGGCGCGATCGGAGGCCGAGAAGACGGAATTGCGCGCCCAGCTTTTGCAGCAGTTCAACGCGGTTCTCCAGACTCGTGACACGGCTCGCGGCTTGATCGTGAATATGTCAGATGTCCTTTTCGACACGGGCAAGTATTCACTGCGGCCTCTGGCGCGTGAAAAGCTGGCCAAGGTGGCTGGTATCGTCTCGGGGCACCCGGGGCTTCAGTTGGACGTAGAGGGCCACACTGACAGCGTGGGCAGCGATGACTACAATCAGCAACTATCCGAACATCGCGGTGGGGCAGTGCGCGACTACCTGAGCCAGCAGGGAATGGCCGCAGGTTCGGTCACGATGAAGGGCCTCGGCGAGACTCAGCCCGTGGCTTCAAATGACACAGCCGCAGGACGGCAACAGAATCGGCGCGTGGAACTGGTGATCTCCGGTGAGGTCATAGGCCAACAAATCGGCAACCCGCCAATCGCGGCCAGGTAATCGTGAGCGGGACTCAATCTGGGGGTTTGCTCCTCGCGGGCAGCCCCGCCCCAGATCGCGGCCCCAGCGCGGTCCGGGCGCGAGGGCGTGATGGAGTGGCTGATCCGCTCCTGCTTGACGGGGATTTGGGGGATTCATAGAATCGACCTAAGCGGCCTTCCGGGGAGTCGGGATGCTCTCTGTGCCCCAGTTCTCTCGGGAGTGTCGGCCGCACAGTGCCCTGCGTGGAGGAAGTTCCGGAGTTGATTCGGATTGAAATCGAGGCATGGGAGCAGATGGCCGGACATGCGGCCGGTGCGTACCCTGAAGAGTGCTGCGGCGCCATGATGGGCCGCCAGAGCGACGGGGTGAAGTGGGTGACGCGCGCCGTTGCGCTCCGGAACGCATTTTCCGGGGCGCGGAGCACGCGGTACGAGATCAAACCCGAGGAGCTGCTCGCAGCCGACCGGCTGGCACGCGAGAACGGCCTGGACCTGATCGGTATCTATCATTCGCATCCGGATCATGACGCGTACTTCTCGGAGACGGATCTGAAGAACTCGTGTCCCTGGTACTCGTTCCTGGTGCTCTCGGTCCGGGGCGGGAAATTCGATCAC
>DATMXS010000269.1:0-61259 GCA_035561355.1 Bryobacteraceae bacterium
AGATGGTGATGCCGGGCGACAACGTGGAGCTGGAAGTAGAGCTGATCACGCCGGTGGCGATGGACAAGGGGTTGCGCTTCGCGATTCGCGAAGGCGGCCGCACCGTCGGGGCCGGAACCGTTACGGAGATTTTGGGATAAGGCCTGTGGCATGTGGTCCGCGGCCCGACAAAACGGGCCGCGGGCGACGCGCTGCAAGCGGTGAGCTACAAGCCAATGTTAAGAGAGCGCATTCGCATTCGCCTGAAGGCATACGACCACCGGGTCCTGGACCAATCGACGACTGAGATCGTCGAGACCGCCAAGAGGACCGGAGCGCAGGTGGCGGGCCCGATTCCGCTGCCGACAGTGCTGAACCGCTACACCGTGAACCGTTCGCCGCACGTAGATAAAAAATCTCGTGAGCAGTTCGAGATCCGGACGCACAAGCGCCTGCTGGACATCCTGGAACCGACCCAGGACACCGTGGATGCGCTCATGAAGCTGGACCTCCCTGCGGGTGTAGACGTGGAGATCAAGGCGTTCGGGAAGGACAAGAGATAGGAGAGGAGATAGGAGAGGAGATAGGAAAGCGGAGAAGCCCGACCGGCATGCTCCTGACTTCTGACTTCTCGTTCCTGACTCCTGAAGTTCTATGATCCCAGGAATTCTAGGCAGAAAGATCGGCATGACGCAGGTCTTCCGGCCGGACGGGCAGGTCGTCCCGGTCACCCTGCTCAAGGCGGGTCCCTGCGTCGTGGTGCAGAGGAAAACGCCGACATCCGACGGCTACAATGCGGTTCAGCTTGGCTTGATGGAGTTTATCAAACCCCAGCGGATTAACAAGCCGGAGACCGCCCATCTTAAGAAGGCCAACGTCGATGGCGTGAAGTTCCTGCGCGAACTGACGCTGAATCCCGGTGACGATGACTTCAAACCGGGTGATCAGGTCCTGGTGGACCAGTTCCACCTGATGGAGAAAGTGGACGTCATCGGCATTAGCAAAGGCCGCGGGTTCGCGGGCGTCGTGAAGCGCCACAATTTCCGTGGCGGCGAGGGTTCGCACGGCTCGATGTTCCACCGGGCTCCCGGTTCGATCGGTGCGTCCAGCTATCCCTCGCGGGTGTTGCCTGGAACGCGCATGGGCGGCCACATGGGTACCCAGCGGGTGACTGTTCGCAACCTCGAGATCATCGACGTGAACCTTGAGGACAACGTGCTGGTGGTGAAGGGCGCAGTGCCGGGCCCCAACGGCGGTTATGTCGTCGTCCGGCGCGCCAAGAGGTGAACTATGCCCAAGGTTGACGTTGTCGATTTGAATAACAATAAGGTCGGTGAGCTGGAGCTTGCCGACCACGTCTTCGGCGCCGAAGTCAATGATGCGCTGATTTACGAAAGCGTTCGCCATTACATGGCGGGACAGCGCAGCGGCACGGCGAAGACGAAGACCCGCCATGAGGTATCCGGTTCGGGCAAGAAGCTGTGGCGGCAGAAGGGCACGGGCCGCGCGCGCTCGGGCTCGATCCGCTCGCCCCTGTGGCGACACGGCGGCACTGTGCACGGACCCGTTCCCCGCGACTATAGCTATCGGCTCCCGCGGAAGATGCTGTTGGGCGCACTGCGCTCGGCGCTCTCCGGCAAACTGCGCGACGGCGAGTTGAAGGTGGTCCAGGCGCTCACGTTCGGCGATCATAAGACGAAGACGGTCGCGGCCGCGCTGAAGACCTTGAGCGGCGCCGCGAAGGTGCTCGTCGTCGAGTCCGGCGAGAACCGCAATCTTGAACTCGGGACGCGCAACATCGATGGTGTGACGCTGGTTCCGACGCGCGAAGTGACGACGTACCATCTGCTCGGTCACAAGCAGGTTGTGTTGAGCGAGGCCGCCGCCCGGAAGCTTTCGGAGGCACTGGCGAAATGAACCACTACCAAGTCATCCGGCGGCCGTTGATCACTGAGAAGGGAACCGCGAAGAAGGAAAGCGAACGCACGCTCTGCTTCGAGGTGGCACCTGCGGCCAACAAGATCCAGATCCGCGCCGCGGTCGAAAAGCTCTTCAAGGTGAAGGTTGAAGACGTTCGGACCGTCAACATCGCGGGCAAGCGCCGTGGACGCGGCATGTATCTCGGGTATCTTCCAGACAGCAAAAAGGCCTACGTGAAGTTGAAGGAAGGCCAGAAGGTCCCCGAGTACGAGGAGATGATGTAAATGCCGATCAAAACCTATCGGCCGACCACGCCCACACGGCGGTTCCAGACCGTCGAAACGCGGGCGAACATTACGAAGGATCGGCCGGAAAAATCCCTCACCGTCGGCAAGAAGCGAACGGGCGGGCGTTCGAGCACAGGCGAGACCACGATCCGCTTCCGTGGGGGCGGGGCCAAGAGAGCCTACCGGACGATCGATTTCAAGCGGGACAAGGTCGGCGTTGCCGCGAAAGTCGCGGCGATCGAATACGATCCGAATCGGTCCGCGCGCATCGCGCTGCTGCACTACACCGACGGAGAGAAGCGGTACATCCTGCATCCGGTGGGCCTTGAAGTCGGGCGCACCGTGCTCGCCGGGCCAACCGCGGACATCCTGCCGGGGAACGCGCTGCCGCTCAAGAACATTCCCGCCGGCACGGTGATCCATAACATCGAGTTGAAGCCGGGCAAAGGCGGGCAGATGGCCCGTTCGGCTGGCACATCGGCCCAATTGGTTTCGCGCGAAGGCGGCCTGGCGCTGTTGAAGCTGCCCTCGGGCGAGATTCGCCGCGTTCCTGTCGAATGCATGGCGACCATCGGTCAGGTGGGCAACCTCGATCACGAGAACATTTCGCTCGGCAAGGCGGGCCGTACGCGGCACCTGGGCCGGCGTCCCCACAATCGCGGCGTTTCGATGAACCCGGTTGATCACCCGCACGGCGGCGGCGAGGGCAAGACCTCGGGCGGCCGTCACCCGGTGACGCCGTGGGGTCAGCCGACGCGCGGCTTCAAAACGCGCAACAACAAGCGCACGGAGAAGTGGATCGTCAACCGCAGGGGGAAGAAGTAAACCATGGGCCGTTCGATTGCAAAAGGGCCGTTTGTCGATCAGCACCTTGCGGACAAGGTCGAGGCGATGAACGTCAAGAACGAAAAGAAGGTCGTGCGGACCTGGTCGCGGCGTTCCACTGTGCTTCCGGAGTTCGTCGGTCACACGCTCGCCGTACATAATGGCAAGAAGTTCATCCCGGTGTACGTGACTGAGAACATGGTGGGCCACAAGCTGGGCGAGTTCTCGCCGACGCGCACGTTCAGGGGTCACGCCGCGAAGTCCTCCGAGAAGTCATCGAAGCCGGCGTAAAGTTATGACCGCCGAGGGCGCGGACACCTGGCGCCGGGGCGGTAAAAGGATTTCAAAGATGCAAGCGAGAGCAGAAGCAAGGAACATCGGGGTCTCGCCGCAGAAGGCGCGGCTGGTGGTGGACCTGATCCGCGGGCGCAACGCCGGCGAGGCGATCAATATACTCCGCGTGACCAACAAGCGGATCGCGCCGGCGGTGGAGAAGGTGCTGCGGTCGGCCATCGCGAACGCCGAAAACCGTTTCAGCGACGTGGATGTCGATACGCTCGTGGTGGTGGAAGCGTACGTGAACGAAGGGCCGCGGATGAAGCGCATCCGGCCGGCGCCGATGGGCCGTGCGTACCGTTATCAGCGCCGGATGGCGCACATCGCGGTCACGGTCGGGGACGGCAAAGAGGAATAACGCATGGGTCAGAAAGTACATCCCTACGGTTTCCGGCTGGGCGTCAGCAAGACCTGGCGTTCGCGCTGGTTCGCCAAGCAGGACTACGCCAAGTTGCTGTGTGAGGACCTGGAGCTCAAGGACGCGCTGCGAAAGCGGCTGAAGGCGGCCGGTGTGAGCTCGGTCGAAGTGGATCGCCCCGGCAACAAGCTGAGGATCACGATTCGCACATCGCGTCCGGGCATCGTCATCGGACGCAAGGGCGCCGAAATCGAGAAGCTGAAGCAGGACCTCGCGAAGAAGACCAAGCGCGACGTCTTCATCGACATCCAGGAAGTCCACAAACCGGAACTCGACGCTCAACTTGTGGCCGAGTCGATCGCGCTGCAACTCGAGAAGCGCGTGGCGTTCCGCCGCGCGATGCGCAAGGCCGTGGATTCGGCGCTGCGTTTCGGCTGCAAGGGCATCAAGGTGCGCGTGTCGGGCCGGTTGAACGGCGCCGAAATCGCGCGCAGCGAATGGTATCTGCAAGGGCAGCTTCCGCTGCACACGCTCCGCGCCGATATCGACTACGGTTTCGCACAGGCCTATACGACCTATGGCGTGATCGGTATCAAGTGCTGGGTTTATAAGGGTGACCTGCTCGACCAGCAAATCCGCAAGGGAATGCTCGGAACCGAGCCGGAGCCACGGCGCCGGGAACGTCGTGACCGCCCCGACCGCCGTGAACGCGGTGATCGTGGTGGTGACCGGGGCGAGCGCGCTCCGCACACGCCTCCTCCGCCTCCGATGACGGCCGAGCCCGCAGGTCCTGCCGTGCAGGGCACGCCGGGCGAAGCGCCGGCACAGCGGACTACGCCGATTCTGCCGCCGCTCACTCCGCCGCAGCAGCCATCCTGGAAACAGGAGCTGAAGCCGACGGAGCCGGGCGGAGACAAAAAGGAATAAAGGAGTCAAACCGCCATGTTGATGCCGAAAAAAGTCAAGTTCAGAAAGCAGCAGCGCGGCCGGCGCGCCGGTAAAGCCTGGCGCGGCTCCTCGCTGGCTTTCGGCGACTTCGGCCTCAAGGCGATGGAAGTCGCCTGGGTGACCGACCGGCAAATTGAGGCCGCGCGTATCGCGATGACGCGATTCATCAAGCGCGGCGGTAAGGTCTGGATCCGCGTTTTCCCCGATAAGCCGATCACGAAGAAGCCGGCCGAAACCCGAATGGGTAAAGGCAAGGGCGCACCGGAAGGCTGGGTGGCGGTCGTGAAGCCGGGCCGGATACTTTTTGAGATGGAAGGCGTCAGCCGCGATATCGCCCGGCAGGCGATGGCGCTGGCGGCGCACAAGCTGCCGATTCCGACCAAGCTGGTCGTGCGGCCGAACGTGGAGTAGCGAGATGAAGGCGAACAAGATCCGCGACCTCGACACCAAAGAGCTCGACAATCAGTTGCGAGAGATGGAAGAACAATTCTTCCATCTCCGGTTCCAGATGGGCATGGGGCAGATGGACGGTCTGAAAAAGTACCGGGCACTGCGCAAAGACCGCGCGCGCATCCTGACCATCTTGGGCCAGCGGGCCAGCCAGCAGGGCGAGGCAGCGCGGAAAGGATAGCCGGCAATGGCGGAAGAGCAGAAGACGCAGAGCCACAAAAACGAAAAGGTCGGGACCGTGAGCTCGACCAAGATGACCAAGACCATCGTGGTCGAGGTATCGCGCCGGGTACCGCACCCGGTTTACAAGAAGATCGTCAAGAAGCGCAAGAAGTTCTATGCGCACGACGAACAGGAGACCGCGCGGGTCGGGGACGTGGTGCGGATCATTGAATCGCGCCCGTTGAGCCGGCTGAAGCGTTGGGAACTGGTGGAAGTCGTGCGGCGGGCCGCGCTGGTTGGCGTGGCGGACACGGTGACCTCGGCGACGACGGCGCCTGGAGAAGGATCGAAGTAGAGACGGGGAGCCCGGGGGCGTGGAGTGATCTACCGCCGGCGGGCCACGGTCGAGGAGAAAAGCCATGATCGGAATGCGAACCATCCTGGAGGTCGCTGACAACAGCGGCGCGCGCAGGCTGAGTACGATCCTCCCGCGCGGCGGCGACAAGGGCCTTCGCGCCGGGCTGGGCGACATTGTGACCGCCAGCGTGAAGGAAGCGACTCCGGACTCGGCCATCAAGAAGGGTAAGGTCGTCCGCTGCGTGATCGTGCGAATGCGCAAGGAAACGCGGCGCAAGGACGGCACCTACATCCGGTTTGACACGAACGCCGCCGTCCTGATCAACCCGGACGGCGAGCCGATCGGGACACGCGTTTTCGGCCCGGTTGCCCGCGAGTTGCGCGATAAGAAGTTCATGAAAATCGTGTCGCTCGCGCCGGAGGTAATTTAGCGATGGCGATGTTCGGAAAGAACGAAAAGAAAAAAGCGGAGCCGCCGGCACGGGTCGAGATCAAGAAGAACGACACGGTGAAGGTCATCGCCGGCAAGGACAAAGGCAAGCAGGGGCGCGTGCTGAGTGTTGACCGCACGACGGGCCGTGCGCTCGTCGAGGGCGTTCAGATGCTGAAGCGGCACACGCGGCCGAACCCGCAACGGCAGATCAAGGGCGGCATCGCGGAGCGGGAAGGCCCGATCGCGGTCTCGAACCTGATGATCGTTTGCGGCCAGTGCGGCCCGACACGCGTCGGTCACAAGCTGGACACGGTTGGCGGCAAGACCCGGCGCACAAGAGTGTGCCGGAAATGCGGCACGGCGCTGGAGAAGAAGTGATATGGCAGCGAGGCTGAGAGAGCACTACAAGAACAACATCGTTCCCGCGCTGATGAAAGAGTTCGGCTACGACAACATCAACGCGGTCCCGACGGTTCAGAAGGTCACGGTCAACATTGGGCTGGGCGAGGCGTCCGCTAACCCCAAACTGATGGACGGCGCGGTTGCCGAGTTGGGCGCCGTGACGGGCCAGAAGCCGGTGATCACGAAGGCACGGAAGTCGATCGCCCAGTTCAAGCTGCGTACGGGCATGACCATCGGTTGCATGGTGACCCTCCGCGGCGACCGCATGTTCGAATTTCTGGACAGGCTGGTGAACGTTTCGTTGCCGCGCGTCCGCGACTTCCGCGGCGTATCGACGAAGTCCTTCGACGGCCGCGGGAACTACACGCTGGGCGTCCGAGACCAGTTGATCTTCCCCGAGATCGACTACAACAAGGTCGAGAAGGTTAAGGGGATGAACATTTGCGTGACGACGACGGCCAAGAGTGATGCCGAAGGACTCGCGCTGTTGCGGCACCTCGGGATGCCGTTCCGTCAATAGGAGAACGAATGGCGACCACTGCGAAAATCGCCAGGGACGAGAAGCTGCTGAAGCACAGGAAGGCCAAGACGGAAAAGCTTGGCGTTCGGCACCGGAACCGGTGCTGGCGCTGCGGCCGCCCGCGCGGCTACCTCCGCAAGTTCAATTTGTGCCGCATCTGCTTCCGCAACCTGGCGCTCTCGGGCGAAATCCCGGGTGTGATCAAGGCAAGCTGGTAAAGGAAGAACCGCTTGCGGGGGGGCCGGCGTTGCTGGATGGAAATCCACGACGCCAAGGCCGAACCGCGAGCCGCATCGGCCTGCGTGCCGGATAAAACCGACAGACCTGGCCGGGAAGGTGAAAAATGACGGATCCGATTGCAGACATGCTGACGCGCATCCGCAATGCGATCAAGGCGCGGCATGCCAAGGTGGATGTCCCAGCTTCGAATGTGAAGACGGAAATCGCTCGCATTCTGAAGGAAGAGGGCTACATCATCAACTTTAAGACGGCTGAGGAAGGCCCCAAGAAGGTCATCAAGATTTACCTGAAGTATCAGCCGAACACGAAGCCGGTGATATCGGAAATCACGCGCATTTCGCGGCCGGGTTGCCGCGTGTACGTGGGACACACCGAGATCCCGCCGGTTCTCGGTGGCCTCGGCATCAACATTCTGACGACGCCCAAGGGCGTTCTGACCGGACGCGACGCCCGCAAACAGAATGTCGGCGGCGAGTTGTTGTGCCAGGTCTGCTAAGGGAGTAAGACCATGTCGAGAGTTGGGAAAAAGCCGATCCCGCTGCCGAAGGGCGTTAAGATCTCGATCGGCGAGCGGCTCGAAGTGGAAGGCCCCAAGGGCAAGCTGAGCGTGCCGATTCCGGAAGGGGTCGAATTGCACGAGACGGAAGGCCGGCTGGAACTGACGCGGACGTCCGAGAAGAAGGCGGCCCTGCACGGTCTCACACGGGCCCTTGCCGCCAATGCGGTGCAGGGCGTGTCAACCGGATTCACGCGCGAGCTCGATATTGTTGGAATTGGCTATCGCGCCGAGGTGAAGGGCCGGGTGGCGGTCTTCAATCTGGGCTATTCGCACCCCGTGGAGTTCCTGCTGCCGAGCGGCGTTGACGCCAAGATCGATAAGCAAACGCACATCGTTCTGAGCGGATTCGATCGCCAGTTGCTCGGGCAGACGGCCGCGAATATGCGCTCATTGCGCCCGCCAGACCCCTATAAGAACAAGGGCGTCCGGTACACCGGCGAAGCGCTGCGCAAGAAGGTCGGCAAGACCGGGGCGGGTGGCAAATGATCCATAGTATTTCGCGTGATGAGATTCGCGTCCGGATTCACAAGCGCATCCGGCGCAATGTGCAGGGTAATACGGTACGTCCCCGTCTGGCGGTGTTCCGCAGCCTGAAGCATATTTACGCGCAGGTGATCGACGATACACAGGGCCGGACGATGGTGTCGGCCTCCTCGGCCGAGAAGAACTCGCCCGTGGCGAGCGGCGGGAACCTGGCCGGGGCGAAGGAAATCGGTAAGCTGATTGCCGATCGCGCCAAAGCTAAAGGTATCGTGAAGGTCGTCTTCGATCGCGGTGGGTACCTCTATCACGGGCGCATCAAGGCGCTCGCAGACGCGGCCCGCGAGGCGGGACTGGAGTTCTGATTCATGACGGCTACTCTGACTACTGTCAAACCGATCGACGCGCAGGGCCTGAACCTGAAGGAACACGTCGTTTCGATCAACCGTGTGACCAAGGTGGTCAAGGGCGGTAAGAACCTGAGCTTCTCGGCGCTGGTTGTCGTAGGCGACCCGGACGCGAAGGTGGTCGGCCACGCGACGGGCAAAGCCAAGGAAGTGCCCTCGGCGATCAAGAAGGCGATCGAGGCTGCAAAGAAGAACCTGCGCCGCGTCAACGTGAAGGGTACAACGATTCCGCACGCCATCATCGGGGTGTACGGCGGCGGCCGTGTGCTGCTCAAGCCGGCTCCGGAAGGCACCGGCGTGATCGCCGGCGGTCCGGTGCGAGCCGTCATCGAGGCGGTGGGAATCGGCAACGTGGCAACGAAGTCGATTGGATCGCACAATCCCCATAACGTTGTTAAAGCGACGATTCGGGCGCTCGAAGGGCTGCGCGACCGCAACGCGATCGCCGACATGCGTGGGCTTTCGCTCGAAAAAGTACTCGGCCGCGAGCCGAAGTCCTAGAGGGTGATCCATGGCCGAAGGGAATATCAAGATTAAGCTGGTAAAAAGCCCGATCTGCACGCCGTTGAAACACAAGCGCGTGGTCCGGGGCCTGGGTCTCAAGAAGATGAACCAGGTGGTTGAGAAGCCCGACAACCCGGGCATCCGGGGCATGGTGGCGATGGTGCCGCATCTGCTCCAGATCGTGGACTAGGGGGCGCACAATGGATTTAAGTAATTTGAAACCGCCCGCCGGGCAGAAGCAGAAGCAGCGCCGCGTCGGCCGCGGTATGGGTTCGGGCCGGGGCAAGTACTCTGGACGCGGACAGAAGGGCCAGCGCTCGATTTCGGGTTTCAGCCTCATGCGCGGGTTTGAAGGCGGCCAGATGCCGCTGCACCGCCGGCTACCGAAGCGCGGCTTCTCGAATTATCCGTTCAAGAAGGATCTCGCGGTGATCAACGTCGCGCGCCTGGCGAAGCTGGAAGGTGACGAGTTCTCGCCTGAAACGCTCACCAAGTCTGGGGTCATCAAAAAGCTCGGCGACGGGCTCAAGGTGCTCGGCATGGGCGAACTGACGCGCGCGATCACGGTGCACGCCCACCTGTTCAGCGAATCAGCGAAGCAGAAGATCGAAGCGGCAGGCGGCCGCGCCGAAGTCATCGGCAGTAACAAGCAGGCGTAGAATGAACAAGTTTCTCGAAGCAGTCACAAACGTGTTTCGTATTCCGGACCTGCGAAGGCGGGTCCTGTTTACGCTGGGGCTGCTCGCCGTTTACCGGTTGGGGGCACATATCCCGACGCCGGGCATCGATGCGAACAAGCTGAGCGAATTTTTCGAGCAGAACCAGGGCACAGTTTTCGGGTTCATTGACCTGTTCAGCGGCGGCATGTTCCGCCGCTTGACCATCTTCGCCCTGGGCATCATGCCCTACATCACGGCGTCGATCATCCTCCAGTTGCTGACGGTGGTCGTTCCCACTCTCGAGAAACTCCAGAAGGAAGGTGAACTCGGGCGCCGGAAGATCACCCAATGGACCCGATACCTCACCATCGGCCTGGCGCTGATGCAGTCCTTCGGCATTTCTACCGCTCTCATGAATAGCGAGGGCGGATTCGTGATGAATCCCGGTTTCGGGTTCATCGCGATGACGATGTTGACCCTCACCACCGGCACCGCGTTCATCATGTGGTTGGGCGAACAGATCTCTGATCGCGGCATCGGCAACGGGATGTCACTGATCATCTTCGCCGGCATCGTGATCGGGCTCCCGCACGCAATGCGTGAGGTCTACGAGAACGTGTTCGTGACGCGGCAGTGGAATGCTCTGCACCTGATCATTCTGATCCTGATCATGATCGCGGTGGTTGCGTTCATCGTACTCGTCGAACGCGGCGAGCGGCGAATCCCGGTACAGTACGCCAAGCGCGTCGTCGGCCGGCGGATGATGGGCGGCCAGTCCACCCACCTGCCGCTCAAGGTCAACGCGGGCGGCGTTATACCGGTGATCTTCGCAAGTTCGATCCTGGCATTCCCGCAGACGCTAATGCTCGTGCCTGCGGTCAAGAACAATGCGTGGTTGAGCTCACTGCTGGGGGCGATCGGGCACTCCGAACCGCTCTACGTGCTGCTGTACGTTGCGGGCATCATCTTCTTCTGCTTCTTCTACGTGTCGATCATCTTCAACCCGAACGAAGCCGCGGATAACATGCGCAAGTACGGTGGGTTCATTCCGGGTATTCGCCCGGGCCGGAACACCGCCGAGTACATGAACAAGATCCTCACGCGGATTACGGTGGTCGGCGGCTTATACCTGTCGGTCCTTTCGTTGATCCCTGAGATCATGATCACGGGCATCAAACTCCAGCACCTTCCGCTCATTGGCGGCTGGATCGATACGTGGGCGCCGCGGTTCCTTCTGGACGGGCTTGGCGTTACGTTTTACTTCGGCGGCACATCGCTGCTGATCGTCGTGGGCGTGGCGATGGACACCGTCAACCAGATCGAAGCCCAGTTGATCATGCGTCACTACGAAGGCTTTACGCCGCGTTCCGGTAGGATCCGCGGGCGGCGGTCGGTTTTTTAAATGCAAACGATTTCTCAGCAATCATCCGAAACGCTCCCCGGGGTGGGGACGAAGAACCTCGCCCTCCTGCTGTTCGGGCCGCCGGGCTCGGGCAAGGGTACCCAGGCTGTGCTGCTCTCGGCCAGCCTGAAAGTTCCTCATATTTCGACGGGCGACATCTTCCGGCAGAACGTAAAGGAAGGCACCGAGCTCGGACGCGAGGTGCAGGCGATCATGGAATCAGGGCAGCTTGTGTCCGACGCCCTGGTGAACAGGATCGTCGAAGACCGGCTCGCCAAGCCCGATTGTGCAGGTGGATTCATCCTGGACGGGTATCCGAGGACGGTACCGCAGGCGGAAATGCTCGATGCGATGCTGGTCCGGCTCGGGAAGGACAAAGTGGTAATCAACTTGCAAGTTGATTACAATATCATTGTTGCCCGAATTGCCGCCCGCCGTTCGTGTCCCGCGTGTGGTGCAGTTTATAACCTGGCTTCGAATCCACCGAAGAACGAAGGCGTGTGTGATCGGGATGGGGTAGCGCTGATCCAGCGCGAGGACGACAAGGAAGATGTCATGCGGAAGCGGTTCGACGCGTACGACGCGCAGACGCTGCCCGTGATCGGCTTTTTCCGTGCCCACGGTTATCGGGTTCTGGACGTGACCGGAGGCAATGGCGCGCCGGAGGATCTGACGACGGAGATATTGAAGCGCCTCTAAAGCAATCGTGATCGTTCGGAAATCTGCGGCGGAACTCGAGAAGATGCGTCAGGCCGGCTTGCTGGTCTGGCGGATTCTGAATGAGATGCGCGGCTTGGTCAAGGAAGGCGCGACGACGATGGACCTGGAAGTCGTGGCCGACCGGATGGTTTTGGATGCGGGCGCGAAGGCGGCATTCAAGGGATACTACGTTCCCGCGGTCGGGACGAAGTACCCGTATGTGCTGTGTACTTCCGTGAACAACGAGATCATCCACGGGATGCCCTCGGCGAAGCGGGTGCTGAAGAACGGCGACGTAGTTTCGATCGACATGGGCGTCGAGTTGAACGGTTATTACGGCGATTCGGCTGTAACGGTCCCGGTGGGCGAGATCGCTCCCGAGGTCGAAAAGCTGCTCCGGGTGACCCAGGAATCGCTGGAGCTGGCAATCGATAAGATGCGGCCGGGCAATCGGCTTTTCGATGTGTGCGGTACGGTCCAGCGGCACGTCGAATCGAACGGGTTTTCGGTGGTTCGCGAGTTTGTCGGACACGGGATCGGGACCCGGCTTCATGAGGAGCCGCAGGTTCCCAATTATGTGGATCGGAAGAACGAGAACCCGCGGCTTAAAGAAGGCATCGTGCTCGCGATCGAGCCGATGGTGAATGCGGGGAAGGCAGAGGCCCGGGTGCTTCCGGACCGCTGGACGGTCGTGACGAAGGATGGCGCCTACTCGGCTCACTTCGAGCACACGGTGGCGGTGACGCAAAACGGTCCATGGGTTCTGACGCGTCCGTAACGGGCACGGTGCTGGAGATCCTGCCGAGCGCGATCTACAGGGTGGAGCTCGAGACCCGGGCCCAGGTGCTGGCGCATGCGGCGGGCGCGAGGATAAAGAATTTCGTTCGGCTCCGGCCGGGCGACAGGGTTGAAGTTGTGATTTCAGCCCACGACCGGACACGCGGCCGGATCGTGAGGGTGTTTACGGAACGTTCGTAGGTAGTGGCGTGAGCCTTCGGCGATGCGGTGAGCGTGCCGGAGCTGCACGGCGGCACACTGCGGGCGAAAGCGAGCGAGATATGAAAGTACGGGCTTCAGTTAAGAAAATGTGCGACAAGTGCAAAGTGGTCCACCGCCACGGAGTGGTGCGGGTCATTTGCACGAACCCGAAGCACAAGCAGCGTCAAGGGTAGGAGGGCGAAGAATATGGCGCGTATTGCCGGCGTGGATTTGCCGCCGAAGAAGAGGGCCGAGATCGGGTTGACCTACATCTACGGCATTGGTCGCGCGCGCGCGAATTCGATCCTGCATCGGGCCGGGGTCGATAAGGACCGCAAGATTGCGGAACTGTCCGACGAAGATGTGAACCGGATCCGCGGCATCATCGAAGACGAAGGGGCCGTCGAGGGCGATCTCCGGAAGGAGATTTCGCTCAACATCAAGCGGCTCATGGAGATGGGCTCCTACCGTGGTCTGCGGCACCGTCGCGGCCTGCCGGTTCGGGGTCAGCGGACGCACACCAACGCGCGTACGCGCAAAGGTCCGCGGCGCGGAACTGTCGCGAACAAGAAGAAGAGCGCATCGAAGACGTAATCGGGACGGATTGAGTTAATGGCGAAAGCACAGACCAAGGCGGGCGGCAAGAAGAAGTCCTTCAAGAAGAAGGAAAAGAAGAACATCCCGATCGGCGTCGTTCATATTCAGGCGACGTTCAACAACACGATCGTCACCGTAACCGACGCCGGCGGGAACACCGTCGCGTGGTCGAGTGCGGGTTCGCTCGGGTTTCGCGGTTCGCGTAAGGGCACTCCGTTTGCCGCGCAACAGGCGGCATTAACGGCGGCCAATAAGGCGAAAGACTCGGGCATGCGGACGGTGGATGTCGAAGTGGCGGGGCCGGGCGCCGGCCGCGAGTCGGCCATCCGTACGCTACAGACGGTCGGCCTGAACGTAAAGGCTATCAAGGACGTGACGCCGGTTCCGCACAACGGCTGCCGTCCCCCAAAGAAGCGGCGCGTGTAATAGTCTGGGCTTGTGGCTCGTGGCCTGTGGGTGTTGACAAGCCGTCAACAAAAGCCCCGAGCCGCCAGCACGGTCCGGTTGAAGCAGGATGAAGGTGGTTGCCACCGTAAACTGCACCTGGGAAAGGTAGGAAAGATTTGGCAAGACATACAGACCCCGTATGCCGGCTGTGCCGGCGCGAGGGCATGAAGCTTTTTTTCAAAGGCGAGCGGTGCCATACGGACAAGTGCGCTATTGAGAAGCGCAACTTCATCCCTGGCCAGCACGGTAAGGATCGCAAGGCGAAGATCGTTGGTTACGGCCTTCAACTGCGTGAGAAACAGAAGTTGCGCCGTTATTACGGTCTTCTGGAGACGCAGTTCCGGAACTTGTTCGAGAAGGCGCAGGCGATGACCGGCGTCACTGGCGACAATCTGCTTGGAATGCTCGAGCGGCGCCTGGATAACGTGGTTTATCGGATGGGCTTCGGCACTAGCCGCCCCCAATCCCGCCAGGTGGTCCGGCACGGCCATGTGACCGTGAACGGTCGCAAGGTCGATATCCCCTCCTTTACCGTTAGGGTCGGCGATATCGTAGAGATCGCCGAGAAGAGCCGAAAGAATACGTCCATCCTGGGAGCGCGGGACGCAACCGCGCACCAGCCTGTGCCGAACTGGATGGAAGTCGATCGCGACAGCCTCCGGGGCCGCATTGTCAGCATACCCAAGCGCGACGACCTGGTTCAAATCCAGGTGAACGAGCGGCTGATCGTGGAGCTCTACTCCAAGTAAGCAATCATGAGACTGCGGAGCGCGCACGGCGTCACGGATCACATCCGGAGATCAGGCGTGCGGACGCTCCGCAGGGTATAGGGAATCTTCTATGTTTAAGGGCTTTCAGAAACCCAAGCGACTGGTTGCCAACACGGAATCGCTCACGGAACGCTACGGGCAGTTCACGGCGCAGCCGTTCGAGCGGGGCTTCGGCACAACTATCGGCAACAGCCTACGGCGCGTGCTGCTGAGCTCAATCGAGGGCGCGGCAATAACGGCCGTGCGGATCGAAGGCGTTGCGCACGAGTTCAGCCCGATACCGGGCGTGGTCGAGGACGCCACCGATATCATCCTCAACCTCAAGCAGATCCCGTTCAAAATGAGCGGCGAGGGCGTTCGAACCGTGCGTCTGCGGGTCGATTCCCCCGGCGAGGTCCTCAGCAGCCAGATCGAAACGGACCACGACGTCGAAGTGCTGGATCGCACCATGCACATCGCGAGCGTCAGCGACGGCAAACTCGATATCGAGATGCGCCTGAAGCTGGGCCGCGGTTACGTGAGTGCCGACCGCAACTTCGACGAGGATCTGCCAATCGGCTACATCCCGATCGATTCCGTGCACTCGCCTGTCCGCAAGGTCAACTTCGCGGTTGAGAGCGCACGCCTCGGCCAGATGACCGACTACGACAAGCTCACGCTGGACGTCTGGACCAATGGCGCGATCTCTCCGCAGGACGCCGTCGGCCAAGCGGCCAAGCTGATCAAGGACCACACCTCGATCTTTATCAACTTCGAGGAGTTACCCGAGATCGCCGAGGAGCCGGCTGAGCGCGGCCTGGACCAGATGAACGAGGTCCTGGACCGTTCGGTGGACGAGCTCGAACTGAGCGTTCGTTCCTACAACTGCCTCAAGAACGCCAACATCCAGAGCATCCGCGACCTGGTGCAGAAGACCGAGGCCGAGATGCTCCGCACGAAAAACTTCGGGCGCAAGTCCCTCAACGAGATCAAGGAAATTCTTGGCGGGATGGGCTTGCAGTTCGGCATGAAGTTCGACGCTCAGGGACGGCTCGTCACCGGAACGGGCCAGCCCGTTACGCCGACCGCGCCGACAGGTGAGCGCGAGCGGTCGTACGACGAGGATGACGACGAAGAGGCCGACGAGGATGAGGACGAGGACGAGGACGCCGCGGCTGATACAACCGGCGAAGGCGAACTCGACCACGAAAAGGAACACTACGAGAGTTTGAGCGAATAGGAGGACACCGTGAGACACAAGCGCGGAACTACCAGACTCGGCCGGCCCGCCGATGCAAGACGGGCGCTGCTGCGTAACTTGGTGACCAATGTCATCGAGTACGAGCGCATCGTGACGACGGTGCCCAAGGCTAAGGCGGCCAGGCCGCTCGTTGAGAAGATGATTACGCTGGCGAAGGCTGACACGCTCCATACACGGCGTCAGGCTGCGTCATTCCTGACCACGCCCGCCACAGTGAAGAAGCTGTTCGACACCCTGGGCGGACGATTTGCCCAGCGAACCGGCGGCTACACCCGCATCGTGCGGATCGGCCCCCGGAAGGGCGATGGCGCCGAGCAGTGCATGCTCGAGCTGGTCGGGTCGGAGTTGGTCAAGCGCGCCGCCGAACGTGCCCGCCGCAAGGAAGAACGGCTGAAGGCCGTGCGCGAAGGACGTGAAGCGGGCGAAGAGGAAGAAGAGGGCGGCGAGCAGAAGAAATAAGCCGCTCGTCAGCTATTCACAAGCGGAAACCGAAAAGGGCGCGAGGCTCAGGCCTTCGCGCCCTTTCGGTTTTGCGGGGAAAGAAAGCAAGTGCCTCGAACGGAGTTCCGGAGCTTCGGCCCTTTTCTCCGTTCTATGAGAGTGTCCGTCGCACACGAAAAGAGCCCGGCAGCTTTGAAGGGCTGCCGGGCTTCTCAGTCAAACACCGATCGTTCGATTCGTTACCAGATGAACTTCAACGCAAGCTGAACCTGGCGAGGATACCGGTTCTGGTCGGACGCGTCCTTCGGGAAGTACGCGCCGAAGTTCTGGTTGTTGGGGTCGTTGATAAAGTTCTCGCGGCCCCAGAAGTAGGTATTCGTCAGGTTGAACGCTTCGGCGCGGAACTGAAGGTTCATGCCTTCCTTGATGCGGAAGCTCTTGTTGACCGAAGCATCGAGGTTCGGCGCGGTGTGCAGCCGGATCTGGCCGGAACGAAACGGCGTAATCCGCCCATCCGTGTAATCTGGAGCCTGATAGAATGTGGGCTCCGTACAGCCCGCGCTGATCGAGTAGCCCTGCATGACGAACGCACGCTGTGCGTTCTGGTAGCGCGCAACGCAAGGGCTGACGCCCTGGACCCTGTGGGCGAGCCAGTCGTCAATCCCTAGCTTCGGGTCTTTGACCATCAGCACGTTGCTCGGCAAGTCCCACGGACGGCCGCTCTGCAACTGCAGGAAGCTCGTCACTTCCCAGCCGCCGATGATGCGATCGAGAACAGGTCCAGCGCCCGAACCCCATTTCTGACCCTTGCCGATCGGCAGCTTCCAGATGCCCGCAAGCGTGAACCGGTGCGGACGGTCCTGGGTATAAAGCCCCTGCTGCGGGATCTCGTTGATCTGGTCGATGTAGCCCCAGCGCTCTATCTGCTTGGACAGCGTGTACGTGGTCAGCAGGTTGAGACCGCCTCGGAACCGGGTTTGATGCTGGATCTGCATCGAGTTGTACCAGATCGCGCCCGGGTTGATGCCACGCTGGCGAATGCGGTTGAACTGCGGGAACGGACGATTGGCCTGATAGCGGCTGATCGTGTTGGCCGTGAACAGGTTCGTGCCGCGGAACGCCTCGATGCCCTTGAAGGGGTTCGCGACGGTCTGGTTGCAGTAGTTCGGATCACCGCCCTCGAACGGGTTGCACAGCTTGCGGAAGTCGGCGGTTGTGGAATTGTAGCCGTCCCACTCGCTTTGCAGATCCTTGGTGCGATTGCCGACGTACGAGATCTCCACCACTGAACTGTACGGAAGCTCGAACTGAAACCCCGCCGAGAACTGGTGGACGTATGGCACCACGAAGTTCGGATCGAAAAACGTGATGTCGCGGTTGAGGAACGTGTTCAATCCGCCAGCCGCACCCTTGGGCTGGAGCACGCTCGCGAACGGATTGGACAGCAGGTTCGCGACCGGCGTACGATCGCCGTCATTTGACCGGATAAACGGCGTCGTCAGATCGAAGCCCTGGCGCACGTCGTTGTTATGCCAGTTGTCGTTGGGGTTCACATAGAACACGCCCCACCCGGCCCGAGCCACGATCTTATTGCTGACCTGGTACGCCATGCCGACGCGCGGCTGCAAGTTGTTCCAGTCGGTCTTGGCGGCCCGGTTCGGATTGTTGCCGCCGAGAAACGTCAGGCCGCCCTTGATCTGCTTCGACGCCAGGTTCGTCGTGTCCACCTGGCCGGCCCAGTCCGGCGTAGCGTTCGGATCGAAGATGTAGTTGCCTCGCAGGAAGCGCTCCTGGGGAGGCGCGTTGATGTCCCATCGCAGCCCCAGGTTCAAGTTCAGGCGGCGGTTCACTTTCCAGTCATCCTGAATGTACGGCGCCCAGTAATGGTTGCCGTAGATCGGGAGCTGCCGCCAGTTCACTTCGCCCGAATCGATGAGGCCGAGGACGAAGTCCGCCACCGGATTGCCGCTGAGCGGGTCATCCTGGTCCCATCGTTCGCGAGTCCACCGGCGCGTCGATTGCAGCCGGAAGATATCGCCGACGTCCTGCGCGGAGTACTGCGTGAAGCGGTAATCGAGGCCGAACTTCACGGCATGTGCGCCGGGGATCCAGTTCGCACTCGGGTGAATAGCGTACGTGTTCGTTGTGTTGCCGCCCGGGTACCGGCCGAGGTCAGCATAATTGAAAGCTCCGCGTAGCTGTATCTTCGGGAAGTACATCACGCTTGCCGAGTTCGGTAGCTGGTCGATGACCGAAGGCGACCAGCCGAGCGAGGCCGGATCGAAAGCCTCGCCTTCGTGCGCACGGCCTTTCTCGATGAACCGGTTGTACGATCCGCGCACGTTGACAATGAGCCTGGGGGTCACTGTCCTCACCCAGTCTGCGGTGACGTGGTCGTTGATGCGCTGGAAAGGCAACTGGCAGCACTCAGCGGGGCTGTCGATCGCGCCGTTTTCGTTGCGGTGTTCGGTACGGTCGTTCGACGCGTGTCGGAAGAAAAAGCGGTCCTTCTCGCCAAGGTTAGTGTCGAACTTGAACACGAGGTTGTAAAAATCGTCGGTCGCGAAGTTCTCACCGTTGACGTAATTTGTGTCGGAGTAACTCTTTCCCGGATCCGAACTGTTCGGCTGCGCGTAGTAACCCAGGATCTTCTGAGCGATCGGGTTCAGGCGGCTGGCGGGGATCATGTTGCCGGGGAACTGCGTTCGGGCCGGGTTGGATGTGGTGGCGGTCAGCGGATCGAAGATCCTGATCTGCTTGCCCTCTTTATCGACGAGTTTGCTGAAATCGCCCTGCGCGAACTCGGGTGCCGGGACGGACAGGTTCAGCTTCTGCGGCCACTTCTCCTTATAGTCCTCATAGTTGACCATGAAGAACAGCTTGTTGCGGCCGTCAAACACTTTCGGCACGAACACCGGGCCGGAGGCCTGGATCCCGAGCCAGTCCAGAGTGTCCTGGGGCCGGGGCTGATTCTTCGCATTGTTCTGGAACAGGTTCGCGTTCCAACTCGTGCGCTTGAAGAAACCGTAGGCGGAACCATGAAGGTCGTTCGCGCCGCCCTTCGTGGTCACGTTGATGATGCCGCCGTTCGTGTGCCCGTACTGGGCATCGTACGTGTTCGTGTGGATCTTGAACTCCTGAACTGAATCGACCGGAGGCACGTACGCAATGTTGTTGCCGCCCATTTGGCCGTTGTTGGGAGCGCCGTCGAGTAGGAACTCCGTGCCGCGCTGCTGGCCGCCGTTGATGGTCCAGTCCGCGATGGCGCCGTTATCGAACGGCCGCTGCCAGATCGCCGCGCCATGGAAGTTGACACCGGCGATCATCGCGCCGAGAAGGAACGGGTTCCGCCCGTTGATGGGCAGTTCGTGGATGCGCTGCGTATCGATAACGGCGCCGCGATCCGCTTTCGCAGTGTCGAGCAGCGGAGCCTCAGCAGTTACGCTGACTGAATCAGTCACCGCACCGACTTCAAGGGTGAGGTTCACCGCTGCAGTCTGGCTCATCTGGAGAGTGATGCTCTCGACAACCGTCTTCTTGAAGCCCGGCGCTTCCGCGGAGATCGAGTAGCTGCCCGGCGGAAGCAGCGGAACCGTGTAGTTCCCCTGTCCATCCGTACTCGTATTGCGGGTGTCGTTTGTCGCCGTGTTCGCGATGGTTACGGCGGCGTTCGGAACACCGCCACCCGAGGCATCAACGATGCGTCCTGTCAGGGTTGCCCGGAATTCCTGCGCCGTGAGAACTCCGAAGGCGAGGAAAAGGAATAGGGAAGTGAACAGCTTGAGTCTCATCAAACCCCCTTTTGGAAAGCGCGCAGCGTGAGTCGCGCTGCGCCCGCGCAAGCGCTGGCGCAAGAGGCAGAATGAGCCCCATTTCACTGCCCCTCTTGACGCGAGTGACGCTACATTGAAAACGTGCTACCCCCACGTTTTGAGATGAACGTCTTTGCAGTTCGCCCCTGAAGCGAAACCGCGGTTCTACTGCAAGCGCTGCACCAGGTCCCTGAGCGAACCTGGACGGCACCACAAGGCAGAGCATCACCCGAGTGGCAGCCGAGCCCACCCTGCATCCGGTTTATGAGGTCTTGGTGACCCACAACCGGACAACGCCATCTTTTCAGCTTCGACTATCGGAATTGGCTGATTATATTTGTTAATGCGGGTCGTTGTCTACTCCGAAAATTGCGAAATCCGGTCAGGGAAACGTAGGACGCGGAGGAAAACAGACGCGCCTTTGGCTAAAGTGAGCGCGGGCTTGGACCCCAGCCTGCTGACGGAGCGTCAGGACAGCGGCTTCGACAGCCAATTGCATCGGACGCGGAATATCGGTTCTGGTCAATGGCGCCTCTGGGGAGAACGCAGCCTCTCAGACGCAGATTTTTGCGCATCAGTTGACTTAAGCTGGCTCACATAATATAATTCTATCGTAGGGAGATCACAATGGCTACGAAGTTTGGATACGACGTGGATATGCCGACTGGTGTACGGTTGTTCCAGGATGCCGTGAATCGGCTTTTCAGCGAGCCGCCTGCAACTCGGCCCTGGGCTCCGAGCGTTGATATTTATGAGACTGAAAACGCGCTGGTCCTGAAAGCCGACTTGCCCGGCGTGAACCCAGCGGATGTTCAGCTTCAGATCGAAGAAGGCACGCTGATGATCAAGGGCGAGAGGAAGTTCGAGCGCGTTGAGGGCCAAGGCGCGGGCTACCACCGGATAGAGCGCAGCTTTGGCGAGTTCGCACGCTATTTCAGCCTGCCGGAGACCGTAGACCACGCGCAGGTAAAGGCCGAGTACAAGAACGGTGTGCTCACGGTAACTCTGCCGAAGAAGGAAGCGGCGAAACCGCGGACGATCAAAGTGGATGTGAACGAGTAGCGAGCTGCTCTAGTCGGAGCACGCTGGTTTTCATTGGGGGCGGCGCGATTCGTTGCGCAGCCCCCGTTGTGTGTAAAGTGGAATCTTGGAGGCGCTAAAATGCGTCTCCCTTTGTAAGGAGAATAATCTAGTTGAACAACGTGAAGACAGTGCTGCTGCTTGGCGCCTTGAGTGGCTTGCTACTTGCCGGCGGAGAGTTTGTCGGCGGGCGGAGCGGCCTCTACCTGGGCCTCGGTCTTGCGGTGGCGATGAACTTCGCGAGCTACTTCTTCTCGGATAAGATCGCCCTCAGGATGTACAGTGCCCAGCCGGTGTCGGAGACCCAGAATTGGGAGGTGTGGCGTCGGATCGGGCCGATGGTCCAGAGCCTTACGCAACGCGCGGGCCTGCCCATGCCGAAGCTCTGGGTGATCCCTGAGCAGAGCCCGAACGCATTCGCGACGGGCCGCGATCCGAACCATGCGTCGGTTGCAGTCACAGCGGGCATACTCGAGCTCATGAATGACCAGGAGCTCGAAGGCGTGCTCGCTCATGAGTTGGGGCACGTTCGCAATCGCGACATCCTGATCAGCTCGGTCGCCGCTACGGTGGCGGCTGCAATTACTTTTTTGGCGCGAATGGCCATGTTCTCAGGTCTTGGCGGCCGACGCGATGACGACGAGGAGGGTGGAGGAGCATTCGGGATGCTCTTCATGATGATCCTTGCGCCGATTGCTGCGATGATGATCCAGATGGCGATCTCGCGCACCAGGGAGTACGCTGCGGACGCGGCCGCTGCGAAGTTCACCGGCAATCCGTTGAGCCTGGCGAATGGACTCCGGAAGCTGGAGGGCTGGTCAAAACGCATCCCGATGGACGCCTCGCCCGCTACTGCTCACATGTTCATCGTCAAGCCTGCTATCGGACACTTTCTCGGCAATCTATTCTCGACTCACCCGCCGACGGCGGAGAGAATCGCCCGCCTCGAGGCGCTTGCGGTTCCCAGGCCGATCCGTTGAGCGATTTACCGGTCGTTCGCATCAGCCGGAAGGGAGCGGATCGCATCCTTTCCGGCCACCCCTGGATCTTCTCGTCCGACGTCATCGACCGTGGAAAGGCCACGCCGGGAGCCGCCGTGGCAGTGGTGGACCACCGCGGCAAGCCCCTCGGGACGGCACATTTCAGTTCAGCGTCCCAAATCTGCCTCCGGTTTCTGAGCCATAGCGTGGAGCCGGCCGGGCGTGAATTCTTCCGCCGCCGAATCGAGGCCGCCGAGACGCACCGTAAGCGAGTCGTGAAGGAGTCGGACGCTTACCGCCTGGTTCACGGCGAGGGCGACCTGCTTCCAGCGCTCATCATCGACCGTTACGCCGATACCTTTGTCATCCAGACCCTCGATCAGGGCATGGACCGTGCCAAGGCGGACATCGCCGCCGTGCTGCAAGAGTCGTTTTCCCCTCGCGCGATCATCGAGCGCAACGACGCTGCCGTCCGGAAGCGGGAGGATCTGCCGCTGGTCAGCGGCGTTTTGGCAGGCCAGGATCCTGGAGCCGTTCCGATCCAGATGAACGGTTTGCGGCTCCAGGCCGACTTGCTGCATGGCCAGAAGACCGGTGTTTATCTGGATCAGCGAGAGAATTACCTGGCTGCCCGCAACCACGCCCGCGGGCGCGCCCTGGATTGCTTTACCTCCACTGGGGGGTTCGCCCTTCACATCGCCCGGTGCTGCGAACGCGTGGAAGGGATCGACAGTTCCGCAGTGGCGCTCGAGACGGCCGCACAGAACGCTTCGGAAAACAGCATCGCAAATGTCGAGTGGCGCGAGGCGAACGTGTTTGATTTTCTGACGGGGTTACGGCTCGCCAGCGCCAGGCGGTTCTCGACGATCGTCCTTGACCCACCGGCTTTTGCCAAGTCGCGGTCCGCCATTGAGGATGCGGCGCGCGGCTACAAGGAACTCAACCTCAGGGCGATGCAGTTGCTCGAGCCAGGCGGCGTGCTCATTACCTGCTCCTGTTCGCACCACTTCAGCGAGCCGATGTTCGCGGACACGGTCGCGGCAGCCGCGGTTGACACGGGACGAACGGTACGAGTCCTGGAGCGCCGTACACAGGCGCAGGATCACCCGATTTTGTTGACAGTTCCCGAAACCATGTACCTGAAGTGCTTCATCCTTCAGGTGCTTTGAGATAGCCGATCGATCTTCGCGGCCAGAATAAAGTCGCTCTCGCTGAGGCCGTTGATCTTGTGGGTGAAGAGCTTTACCCTGACCTCACCCCAAGTGAGGAAAAGATCGGGGTGGTGTCCCTGCTCCTCGGCGACTTCACCGATCCGGTTGACAAAGGCGAGCGCTTTCGCGAAGTCCGGGAACTCGTAACGGCGCTCGATGTGATGTCCGTCGATCACCTGCCAACCGGGCACCTGGCGGGCGAACCCGGCAAGCTTCTCACCTTCCAGGGGCGGTACGCCGCCCCTGCATGGAACACACTGGCGATCGGCCAGCTCACACATTTCGTTCATTACGTTATCTCCGCTGGGCCGGTTTGGGGGACTCGTGCGCCAGCCGGACGCGCGCGCCCTCGAGTTTCTTGTTGACCTTGGCCACCTCGGTAGCGTCGTAATCGGCTTTCGGGGAAGCCTCCCATTCCTTGAGCGAACGCTCCCACTGGGCGATTGCATCCTTGAGCTTTCCCTGTTTCGCGTACACGTCTGCGAGGTGATCATAGACCACTGGGTCGCGCGAACTGCGGGAGATCGCAGCCAGGAGATTTTCTTCGGCCTCGGCATACCGGCCAAGGCGGAAGTTCGCCCATCCGAGGCTGTCGAGAAAGGCGCCGTTAGTCGGATCCAACTCGAGCGCCCGGCTGATCAGCTTGTGCGCTTCGTCCAGCCGCCGGTTCTGGTCCGCCAACATGTAGCCCAGGTAGTTCAACGCGGAGGCGTTCTCCGGATTGATCTTCAGCACCTTGCGGAATTCCGTTTCCGACTTCTCGAACTGCTTCTGCTTCTCGTACATTGCCCCGCGCATGAACAGCACGGTTTCCTTCTCGTCGTCGGAAGCGGAGAGCTTTTCCGCGGCGTCGAGCGAGGCCGCCATTTCGTTGTACCGCTTGGCCTTGTCGTAAACCTGGGCGAGCGCGAGGTGCGTCTCGCGGTCATCCTTGCCGCCCAAAACTTTCCGCAGAGACTCGATCGCGTCATCTGTGCGGCCCACATCCGCCAGGAGTTGGGCGCGAACCAAACGGACCGTCCGGTTGTCAGGATACTTTTGAATCGCCGCGTCGGCCACCTGCTGCGCCTTCGTCAACTCCTTGGCTTGGCGCCATGTGTCGATAATTTGCGCGGCCGAGCGAGCGCCCGAGTCCGGATCCAACTGCGGCATCTGCTCGAAAATCTGCACGGCTTCACCGTACTGTTCGTTTGCGCGGTACAGGAGACCCAGCCGCTCGACCAGAATCAGGCGGTTTGCCTGCTCCGGCGTAGCGTACGTCTTCCTCTCCGTGCTGCTGAGGATGTTCTTGAGCGCCGTGATCGCTTCGGCGTACTTGCCCTCCGCCTCGAGCAGGTTCACGTCGTTGTACCGGATCTCGAGGTTGTCTGGGGCCAACTCGAGCGCGCGCCTCTGGGCGTCGCGAGCCTTCACGAAATCGCGCTTCTGGCGATAGATCTGCGAAAGCCTCACCCAGAGCTGCGCGTCTTTCGGGTCGGTGGCCGCCAACTCCGTATAGAGCTTCAGGGCGCCTTCGGCGTCGTCAGAAAGCAACAGGTCCTCGGCAAGGTTCTTCTTGATTTCGGGATTCTTCGGGTCGAGTTCCATGGCCCGCTTGAGCGCATTCGCGGCATTCCGGTAATCCCGGGCCTGTTCGTAGGCGTTTGCGAGCGCACGCAGTTTGCGCGGATCGGGATTCGAGTCCGAGAGACGGCGCCACATCTCAAGGGCGCGCGTGTTATCTCCCAAGTCGGAATACACGAGAGCCAAACCCGTAAGCGCGAACTCATTGTTGGGTTCGATCTCGAGCGCCTTCTTGTACGCCTTCTCGGATTCCACGGAGTCCTGGCCGATCTTGCTCAGGCGGCCGATCATGAGCCAGGAATCGAGGTCCTTCTCGTCCTTGGCGACGATCTTCTGGTATTGCTCGATCGCGCTCCGGAGCATGTTTTCGTCGATGCGGCCCTGCTGCTGATTGCCGATCATGCGCGAGTAGATCCGGCCGAGCATGCGGCGTGCGTCGAGATTTTCAGGGTCGCGCTTCAGCATGTCTTCGGCCTCGAGGACGGCGTCACGGAGCTTGCCGGCCTGCATGTAGAGGTCGGTCAGTTCCTCGCTGAGGAAGCCCGCGCTCGGGTCGGCCTGCATCGCGGCTTTGTAGTGCTGAATGGCCTTATCGACGTACTCGGAACGGTAGCCGTACGAGGCCGCCAGTTCAGCGTACATGTGCCCCATGGCGAAGTTGTAGTAAGCCGTCGCCCTGGGATCCTGAGGCTCAGCCGGTTTTGCGGCCGGCTGTTGGGCGAGGAGCGCCGCTGACAAACTTAGGGAAATGAGAGCGGAATAGAAGCAGCGTCTCATCGCGATTCTGAACCCTCCATGGGATGCACTACCCCTGCGCGGCTCGTGCGGCTCTTCATACAGTATAGAAGATGACGTTTGAAGCGGATCCGATCGTTGCAATTGTCGGCCCTACCGGCTCGGGAAAGAGCGACCTCGCGTTGCGTATCGCACGCGAGTTCTCGGGTGAGGTCGTCAACTGCGACTCCCTTCAGGTCTACCGTTCCTTCAATATCGGCACGGCGAAACTGCCGCCCGCCGAGCGCCAAGGTGTACCCCATCACTTAATAGACGTGCTCGACCCGCAGGAGGTGTTTACCGCAGGCGAATACGCCCGGTGGGCGCGGATCGCGATTGCCGGAATCGCCGGCCGCGGGCACCTCCCGGTGGTGGCAGGCGGCACGGGGTTCTATCTCCGCGCGCTTCTCGAAGGGCTTTTCCCGGGACCGAAGCGGAATGAGCGCCTACGCGCCAGCCTCGCGCGCCGCGAATCGCGCTATCCCGGCTGGCTGCACCGGTTTCTCGCGCGGTATGACCCTGCCTCCGCGGTTCGCATCCACACCTCCGATGTCCAGAAGCTCATCCGGGCATGCGAAATCCTACTGATCGAGCGCCGTCCCCTCACCGAGTTGTTCAATCAGGGTAGGGATAGGCTCGAGGGCTACCGGACACTCAAGCTCGGAATCGACCCGCCACGCGAGGCTCTGTATGGCCGAATCAATGCCCGCTGTGAACGCATGTTCGGTTCCGGACTCATTGAAGAAGTGCAAGGTATTCTTTCCGCAGGCCATCCCCCTACATCAAAGCCATTCGGCTCAGTCGGTTACAAAGAGGCGCTCGCGCTCGTGCGTGGAGAACTCGACTTGGCTGCAGCGGTCGAACTGGCGCAGCGCAGCACCCGCCGTTACTCGAAACGCCAGCAGACCTGGTTCCGCAGAGATCCGGAGATCGTGTGGCTAAAGGGCTTTGGCGGCGATCCTGCTGTCGAGCGAGCCGCTTTGGAGCTCGTCCACGCGTTCCTTAAAGGGGTTCAACGAATCGCATAACGGGACGAAGGGTGCCAGGGGCGAGCAGCCCGGGATCCGTGGCGCGCCCGCAACCGATTCGCAAAGTGCAGAACCGCGTTTGGCGAGGCTCGTGCATGATATAAATCGCCTTCACGATGCGGGTAGCACCACCGCTTAGAGGGGGTGCCCAGAAAATCTTATCTAAAACTCTGAAAATTGGGGTGGCGGCGGAACATTTTCGTCCCGGCGTCGTCTGTACATTTCGGGCCTACCAGCCTGAAATTGACGTACCACAACAAATTGAGAACCAACCGGTTCAGGAGCTAAATAAAATGAAGAGATTCGCATTCGTTTTCGTTGTACTCGCGCTAGCTGTTGCGAGTGCGAAGACGTACTCCGTGACGCTGTTCCAGCCCTCCATGGTGGGCGGAACCGAACTCCAGCCGGGCGACTATAAGGTCGACGTGCAGGACGCAAAAGTCGTCATTAAGAGCGGGAAGACGTCCGTGGAGAGCGCCGTGACGGTTGAGACGGGCGATCAGAAGTTCAACGCCACCTCCGTGCGCTACACCAACGGTGACGGCAAGTACCGCGTCCAGGAGATCCGGTTGGGCGGCACGAACACCAAGCTGGTGTTTGAGAAGTAGCTGCTGAGGATCCAGAGATTCAAAGTGGGCCGCCCGGGAACCACGAGCCCCGGGCGGCCCCGGTAATGGCCTTACACTCCAACCAAAGCGAAGAAGGTGGTCCCTCAGACCCCTAACCCGGAGGGACCCTGTTAGACTGGATAGTTCAGTCCATGCGGTGGTCCCTCCTTCTACTTTTCTCCCTATATAGCGCGCTCCCCATATCAGCCGAACCGGTGCTGATTCTGCCGTTCTTCGGCCAATCTCCCGGCGCCAACGTCGATTGGATCTCGGAGAGCTTCGCGCACACCATCCAGGAGGCGCTCGTTGCACGCGGCATGCTGGTCCTGGACCGTGACGAGCGCGAGACGGTCTACCGGCGAATGTCGATCCGCCCGAATGCCCAGCTCACGCACGCGTCGGTAATCAAGATCGGGGAGGCGCTCGATGCATCCGAGGTCGTTTTCGGCACTTACGAGTTGGTCCCCGCCGAAGGAACCCGAGGGACGCTTCGAATTACCGCCGACGTATTGGACATGAAGCGGATGCGCCGCGCCGTGCAGTTGGTGGATTCCGGTCCCCTGGAGGATTTGGCCTCCATCCAGAACCGCATGGCCTGGAAGGTTCTGAAAGAGCTGGCCCCCGATAGAGCTCCATCGCAGGCGGAGTTTCTCCGGGAGCAGCCTCTTGTCCGCCTGGACGCAATGGAGAATTACACGCGTGGACTTCTGGCCGCGAATGACGAGCAGAAGCACCGCTATCTAACGCAAGCCGCGCGCCTTGACGAGCGTTTCTCCGAGCCGAGCTACGAACTCGGGCGGATGCACTGGCAGAAAAAGGACTACCGGCTTGCTGCCACGTGGCTCGCGCGCGTGAAGCCGAACGCGCCGCGTTACCTTGAAGCCAGCTTCCTGCTCGGCCTATGCCGGTACTACACGTCGGACTTCGCGGGCGCCCAGGCCTCGTTCGAAGTGGTGGTAGCGTCCGTGCCGTTAAACGAGGTGTTCAACAACCTGGGCGCCGCCCAATCCCGGCGTAACCGGCCCGAGGCGCTCGAGAACTTCAGCAAGGCGCTCGAAGGGGACACGGCGGATCCCGACTACCACTTCAACGTCGGCGTGGCCCAGTGGAAGCAGTCCCGGTTCGAACAGGCTGCCGCCAGTTTTCGAGCGGTGTTGGACCGCGATCCCGAGGACGCTCAGGCCACGCTCCTGCTGGGGCTGTGCCTGAGCCGCAGCACCCCCACCGCCGCCGATGTCTCCGCCGGTTTCGAGCGCGTGAAAGTGAACTACGAGGAAGGCGCGTACCGCCAACTGAAGGCTGCACTCGAAGGGCTCAAGAAGCGCTAGCCTCCCGAACAACCTGGGAAGAAGAGGGTTTTCTTTACCCGCTTACCGGCGTGCGCGGCTCGGATCGCCTCACGGCGTGCGCCTTTTCTATGAGAAATCCCGGGTGTAGTACGCACTATCACCATGGGATGATACTCACCTTGGGCATGGCGCTTCTGCTCGCCGCGCCGGTTTCGCTCATCCAGATTGAAGTCGTGTCGGGCGAGGGCGCTGTGCATCCGGCGGGTGCGAAGACTTCAACAGGCCTTGCGGTCCGGGTGGTGGACAATACAGGCTCACCCGTTGCCGGCGCGTTGGTCAGTTTTCGCTTGCCGGACGACGGTCCGGGCGGCGCCTTCGTGAGCGGTCTCGCCACCGAACTCGTCACTACCCGCGCCGACGGGCGCGCCGTCGCCCCGGCCGCACGCTGGAACGCCCTGCAAGGTCCGGTGGAGATCCGAGTTCTGGCTGCGAAGGACGATTTGCGCGCGGGCGCGGTGGTGCTGCAGCACCTTGCCGAACGGCCCGCAGGCACTGCTCCAGCGGTGGGCCGCAGCCGTTTCCGCAGCAAGTGGGCTTATCTGGCCGGCATTGCGGCCGCAGGCGCCGCCATCGGTTTTGTCGGCGGACGTGCATCCGGACCGCCTGCCGCAGCGGCACCCGGCGCGAGCGACACCGACCTCGACATCGGCGCCCCGACAGTGGTGATCGGCAAACCATGAAGACCAGAGTCACCCTCCTCTTTTTCGCTCTCTCCATCTGCGCCTTCGCCCAGATCCATGCACCGAGAATCGGTTGTTTCGTCGATCCGCAGCAGCGGTTGCGCACCGTCTACGGAGTGGCGGGGAGTTTTGTCGTCGGCGAACCCGAACGCGAGCACGTGCTTGCGGCTCTGTGCACTGCTACGCTCACGATCGTGAAAACCGCCGCCTCACTCGAAGTCAACGGCACGGTGTACGCGGCTCCAGAAGGCACGGCACTGATCCGCCGCGATGGTTACGTCTACTATTCCGCCAAGGATGAATGGGTGCTCGTTACGGCGCGGTCAATTGAGGCCGTAGGCCCGCCCAAACCGCTCGAAGCGGAGGCGGCACTCGACGGCACGTTCGTCGTGATCGGGGGCAAGCGTATCGCACTGCCTGGGCTTGCGGCGTCGATGCAGGAGATCGGTTCGGGCTGGTACCGTGTCGTGCTTGAAGACGGTGCGCATGTTGTTGCCTCGATTACGCGAGGCTGCGTTTATCATCTGCCGGAGGTGGCCGAATGATCGTCCGGCTGATTGCGGCTGCCGCGTTCGCCCTCCCTGCGCTTGCCGGTCTGCGAATCACGCTCGTGGAGCGTTTCGATGAGCGCATTCTCAACACCTCCGTCACGCTTCCCACGGTTGAAGCCGGCACCGTGACGGAGTTCAAGTTCCGTGTGCGCGCCACCGGCACTTCGCCCGTCAGACTAGACGGCTTCACGCTAAACGGCGCCGATTTCATCACAACGTCACCGCCGATGCCGACAGTGTCTCTCGCGCCCGGCGCTTACGTCGATCTGGACGTCGAGTTCCGGCCGGCGGTGGCCGGCAGTTCGAGCGCGGTTCTCAGGGCCAACGATCAGACCGTCCTGGTCGTGGCGCAGGCCACTCCAGCTCCGTTCGTACGACTCGAAAACGGGGCGGCCCTGCGCGTGGGAGAGTCCGTTGATTTTGGAAAGGTCGAACTGGGCGCTCCCGCCGTAAGGCGCTTTGTGATTGAGAACCCCACCGTGCAGGCGGTGACGATCACGCGCCTGAAGGTGGTCGGGACGGCCTTCCTTTCCCAATTGCCACCCGCGCCGTTCGACGTCGCCGCCGGGGCGTTGCAGCCCTTCGAGGTCGCTTTCGAGCCGCAGACGGAGGGCCGCCATGGGGCGACCCTTTACCTCAATTCCCGCGAGTTCGCATTTGAGGGCTCCGCGGCAATGCCGGAGGTCACCAAACCGCACATCGTGATCGAGCCGGCGGCCGTCCGATCCGGCCAGCAGGCGAAGGTCGCGGTGAAGCTCGGTGCGGCGGCGCGCTGGCCGGTGGAAGGTGTGCTCCGGATGGAGTTCTCGGGGCAGGCCGACCCCGCGGTCCGGTTCCTGTCCGGCGACGGAAAGGCGCTTGCGTTCCGGATCGCAGCGGGTGAGGACACAGCGCGATTCGGAACGTTCGCCGCGGCCGATTTTCAGGCCGGAACCACTGCGGGGCGCGTGACGTTCGCGGTGGAACTGCAGTCCCATCGCGAGCAGGTTACGGTGGAGCTCGCTCCCGCGCCGGTCGAGTTCGATTCGGTCGCGGCCGTTCGAGCCACCTACAGCGTTGAATTGGGGTTCAGCGGCTTCGATAACACTCGTACGGCGTCCGCCCTGGCCTTCACGTTCCTGGATCGCAGCGGTCGTACCATCGGCCGGGGCGCCGTCAAGGTGGACGCCGCGCAGGATTTTCGGCGGTATTTCGATGCCGCGACGCTCGGCGGCATCTTCTCGCTCCGTGCGGTCTTTCCGGTGCGCGGCAACGTTGCGGAGATCGGTTCGGTTGACGTGGAGGTGGTCAACTCGCAGGGCGCGGCGCGCAGAAGTGTGACAATGTCTCAGTGATTCCCGTTGCCCTGACCATTGCCGGCTCTGACCCCAGCGGGGGCGCCGGCATACAGGCCGATCTGAAGACGTTCCACCAGTTCCGCGTTTACGGTGAAGCCGTCATCACGCTGCTGACGGTCCAGAACACGACGCGCGTTGATCGCGTCGAGACGTTATCCCCGGACCTCGTCATCGCGCAATTGCTGGCCGTCATCGAGGACATTCCTCCCGCTGCCGCGAAGACGGGAGCGCTCGGGAACCAGGCCCTTGTGGAAGCTGTGGCCGAAGAAGCCGCACGATTCGCGTTCCCGCTGGTCGTTGATCCAGTCATGATCAGCAAGCATGGCGCAGCGCTCGTTTCGGCGGAAGCCCGGCGCGCCATCGCCGAGCGGCTGATCCCGCGCGCGTACCTGGTGACTCCCAACTTGGAGGAAGCCGAGGCGCTGACCGGGACGCCCGTCCGGACGGTTGCGGACATGCGCCGCGCGGCAGAGGCAATCGTGACGCTCGGGGCACGCGCCGCGCTCGTCAAGGGCGGTCACCTGGCGGGCATTCCTATCGACGTGCTCTTCGACGGCAGCGGGTGGCACGAGTTTTCGGGCGATCGCATCGACACCCCGAACACGCACGGTACCGGTTGCACGTATTCCGCCGCCATCGTGGCGGGCTTGGCACACGGCCTGGAGCTGAGGGCAGCCGTGGCACAGGCTAAGCGCTTTATTGATGAAGCGATCCGGACAAATCCCGGCCTGGGCCACGGCAGCGGGCCAGTGAACCATTTCGCGAGCACGTGACAGGCTCGGCTGAGAGTAGCCGCGTTACGCGTTTGGCTCGAACGGCCAGTTCGCCGTGGTGCTGTACCCGCCATCTACGGCTAGAATCTGCCCTGTAATGTAGTCCGCGCCCGGGCTGGCCAGGAATACGGCGGAGGGACCGATGTCCTCGCCGCTCCCCATCTTCGGGTTCGCCTGCGCACCGTTCAGCCAGTTCTTGAGGACCGGCTGCTGCCACATGTCGCGGTTCAGGTCGGTCAGGATGAAGCCGGGGGCGATGCAGTTCACCTGGATGTTGTGCCGGCCCCACTCAGCGGCCAGAATCCGCGTGAGCCCCCACAGGGCGCTCTTGGTGATGCCGTACACCGAGAGGTAAGGCAGCCCGAGGACCGACATCATGCTTCCGATGAAGATGACTTTGCCACCTTTGCCCCGCTCGATCATTTTCTTTCCGACCAACTGTGTCAGTTCGAAAATGCCGTGGAGGTTGGTCTGGAGCACACGGTCGTACTCCTCTCTCGTATACGTCTCGAACTTCTTGCGGAGGTTGATGCCGGCGCAGTTCAGAAGAATATCCACGTCGGGCAGCGCCGCCGCACACTCCTGAATCGATGCCGAATTGGCGACATCGAGCTTCGCCGCCTCGGCCTGGAAGCCCTCATCCCGCAGCTTCGCGGCTTCGCCTTCGAGCGCTTTCATATCGCGCGAGGCGAGAATCGTCCGTGCGCCGGCCTGCGCGAATGAACGTGCGCACGCGAGGCCGATGCCGCGGCTCGCGCCCGCAACCAGGGCCGTCTTGCCGTCGAGAGAAAACGGATTCTTCACGCCAGCACCCCAGCGGGAACGCCTTGCATTATGTGTGTCATTGCCTTTAGAAGATCGCGCGGTGTTACGGCAGCGTCCGTCACTTCATTGCCATAACGGTCTGTTGCGCCGATGACGCGCCCTCCGGCGAGCCCGGCTCCGGCCACCACGGCCGACCACGCACCGGAGTGGTGATCGCGCCCTCCGGCTTCGTTCACCGCCGGCGTGCGTCCGAACTCGCCCGTCATCACCACGAGTGTCGTCGCGAGCAGCCCGCTTGCGTCGAGGTCGTCGATGAGCGCCGAGAATGCACGGTCGAGCTCCGGGAGCAGTTCGTCCCGCAGTCGCGGGAAGTTATCCCGGTGCGTGTCCCAGCGAAGGCGACCCCCCGAGACCGTCACCTGGCTTGCGCCTGCGGCGATCATGCGCCGGGCCTTCAGAAATTCGCGGCCCATCGGCGTTGCGCCATAGCGCGAATCCGCCAGGCCGGCTACCGCCACCATCGCCGTTGCGGTTGGCCTCAGGATAGCGCTGGCGCGTTCGTGGTTTGTATCGCCCGAGCACATCGAGCGAACGATGGTGTATTTGTGGGCAAGCCGCGCCGTCAGGGGCAGATGCTCGCAGATGTGGATGCCGGGCACGCTGGTCCGGATCGCGCGGAAGGGGGAGGAAGCGGCCTTGGGGTCGAAGCTATCGACATGGCTCGCGCCCCCGTCCAGCCGGATCAAGATCGACGACCGTGCCGCGCGCGCACCTACCACGGCCGCCCCGGCTACGGACAGAAAATCACGCCTCAGCATCACATCGGAATTGTATAAGATTTGGACCATGGGCACGTGCGGGATTAGTAGGGGGTGCGGGTTCGGGCTTGTGTGTGCGGTTATTGCCGGCTTGCTGATCGCGGGACCGGCGGCCGGGCAGAGAAGGGACGAGCCGCGCGGGAAGGCGGGCGAGTTTGATTTCTACGTCCTCGCGCTTTCGTGGTCGCCCGAGTTCTGCTCGGATGCTCGCAGCCGCAATAACCAGGAACAGTGCGGTGAAGCACGCCGTTTCGCGTTCGTCGTGCACGGGCTCTGGCCGCAGTATCAGAAGGGCTGGCCGCAGTTCTGCCCGACCGGCGCGCATGTGCAGGCCGCTACGATAGACCGCACGCTTCCGATCATGCCGAGCAAGAGTCTCATTCGCCATGCGTGGGAGAAGCACGGCTCGTGCTCCGGCCTGGCCCCTGACCGGTACTTCTCCGCGACTCTCAGAGCCTTCAACGCCGTTCGCATACCCGCAATCTTCCGTCAGCCTTTGGCCCAGATCACTCACCGGCCCGCGGGAATCTATGAGGCGTTTGCGAAAGCAAACCCGGATCCAGGTGAGGCCGCCTTCCGACTTCAGTGCCGGGGCCGGTTTCTCACCGAGATGTGGGTCTGCATGGACAAGGACCTTAAACCGATCGCTTGCCCCCGGTCGCTCCGCGATAACTGCCGTGCTCCGGAGATCATCGCCCGCCCGGTTCGCTGAGGTGGCATCGAAGAACCAGCGGTGACATTGACTTGGCCTCATCGAGTGGCATAGACTCACGCCACGAGGTGACGCTTATGCCTGGTTGGCTGGCTGAGCTGTCTGCGTTTACGGCTTTTCTCGGGATCGCCGGGGTTGGGTTCTGCTTCCTGCTGATCTCGCTGATTTTCGGCGAGATCTTCGAGCATTTCGACGGCGCCGATGGCGGCATGGATCACGACCTCGGGCACGGCGGCCCGGGCTTTCTCAGCACCCGCGTCATCGCTGTCTTTGTGACCGCGTTCGGGGGCTTCGGGGCGGTCGCGACCAACTACGGGCTTGGCCCGCTTCCCGCTTCCGGCGTAGGCTTCGCAAGCGGCGTTTTCTTTGCCAGCCTCATCTATGCATTCGCGCGCTTCCTCTGGTCGCAGCAGGCCACCTCGGAGACCCGTACGGCGGATCTGGTAGGGCAGACGGCGCGGGTTATCATCGGCATACCGGCCGGCGGAGTCGGTCAGGTGCGCTGCCAGCTCGGCGAGCAGCTCGTGGACAAGATTGCACGCGCAAGTGGTGACGAGGCGATCCCAGAAAACGCCGTCGTCCGCATTGAACAGGTTCTTGGCGAAACCGTGCTCGTGACGCGCGCCGGACGCGCGCAAGCAACGGCACGCGAGTAGTCCTCATTCGGAGGTCTGTCATGGATCCACTCGTATCTGAAAGCTCACGGCTGATGTTGCCGTTGATTGTGCTTGCGGTTGGCCTGGCGCTGCTCATCGCCGCCTGGCTGTTCAGCCGCAATTACCTCAAAGTCGCGCCCAATGTCGTCGCCGTCCTGAGCGGCCGCAAGCGCAAGCTGTCCGACGGACGCGTCGTCGGGTACCGCATGGTGAAAGGCGGCGCGGCGCTGAAGTTCCCGCTACTCGAAAAGGTGGATTACCTCTCGCTGAACGTGATGACTATCCCGCTCGAGATCAAGCGCGCCTATACCGGAAAGGGCGTGCCGGTCTGCGTGAAGGCAGTCGCGAACGTGAAGATCCGCAGCGACGATATGTCGCTCCAGGCCGCGGCGGAGCGCTTCCTGGGCATGACGCACGACCAGATGCAGCGCGTGATCTTCCAGACACTCGAAGGCCACCTGCGGTCTATCCTCGGAACGCTCACAGTCGAAGAGATCAACTGCGACCGCCAGAGCTTCGCGCAGAAGCTTACCAGCGAAGCCGCGGCGGATCTCGAAAAGATGGGCCTGGGGGTGGACGTCCTGACGATTCAGGAGATCAGCGACGAGGAGGGCTACCTCGACGCGCTCGGCAAGCGCCGCACCGCCGAAGTGAAGCGCGATGCAACCATCGGCGAGGCCGAGGCCACGCGCGACGCGAAGATCAAGTCCTCGGTAGCGCTTCAGGAAGGCGAGCAGGCCAAGTTCGCGGCCGACGCGGAGATTGCGCTCGCCCGCCGCGACTTCTCCATCCGGCAGGCGCAGTACGAAGCCGAGGTCGAGACGCAGCACGCTCGCGCCAAGCAAGCCGGACCGCTCGCCGAAGCGCAGGCGCGGCAGGCGGTCATCGCCGAGGAAGTGAAGGTGGAGCGCACGCGCGTCCAGGAGAACATCTCGGTCCAGGAGCAGGAGGTGCTCCGAAGGCAGAAGGAACTCGACGCGACTGTCATCAAGCCCGCCGTTGCGGAACGGGAGGCGCAGGTAACCCGTGCAGAAGCGTCCCAACGGGCGGCCATTCTGAAGGCCGACGGCGAACGTGCCGCGATGATCGCAATGGCGCAGGCGCAGCAGCAGAAGCTCACGCAGGAAGGTCTCGGGCGCGCAGCCGCGGTTGAGGCCGAAGGTAAAGCCGAAGCTTTCAGAATCGAGGTCCAAGGTAAGGCCGAGGCGTCCAAGGTCGAGGCGATCGGTCTTGCGCAGGCCAAAGCCATCGAAGCCCAGGGTGTCGCCGAAGCCGCGGCGATTCTGCGGAAAGCGGAAGCGTGGAAGGAGTTCAACGAGGCCGCGCGGCTCCAGACCATCCTTGAAAAGCTGCCCGCGATTATTCAGGCGTCCACGGGGGTGTTCGGTGCGGTTGCGGCGCCGATGGGCAACATCGACAAGATTGTCGTGATCGACCAGGGCGGCGGCGACGGCTCCTCGAGCGGCGTGACGCGCCTTGCGAAAGCCGGGCCTTCGGTTGTCTTCGGGCTCTTGCAGCAACTCGAGGCCCTCGGGTTGAATGTGCCGGCGATGGTGGCGCAGCTCGGGCTGGGGCAATCAGGACAGAAGATTGAGGTTGAGGAAGTCGCGAAGGCGGCGGCGAACGCGGCGGCTAATGCTGCCGCGGCCCACAGGGCTGGTTCATGACGATCGAGGGTGGTGTCCTGGTCATCCACTGCGCCGACCCTCGTTATCAGGGCGCGTTCCACGATTTTCTCCGCCGGGACTTGAACCTGGAGCATTACGCCCTGGTCGCGGTTCCCGGTGGACCGCAGTTCCTGACCACCGCGGAATACCTGCCGAAATTCGCATGGACAGGTTGGCGGTGGATGAAGTTTCTTGGCAAGCTGAGTCCGGTGAGCAGAGTGGTCCTCATCGCGCATGACGATTGCCGCTGGTATTACGAGATGAGACTGTTCCAAGGCGCCGTCCCGAAGCAGAAGCAGGTAGAGGACCTCCATCAGGTCGCGTCGGCGTGCAAGGAGCGGTTTGAATCGGCCAAGGTGGAGTGCTGGTTCGCGCGGCTCGAAGGCGGGCGCGCGACCTTCGAATCCGTATGACGACTCGACGTGAGTTCCTGTTTGCCGCCGCGGCGGCTGCGTCTGTGAAGCTATCGAATAGCTGGCTGGTGCACGAGCACGTGCTCGTGGATTTCGGCGGCGTCGTGGCGCCCGGGTCGTACGACCCCGGAGAGGTGTTCCGGCTGGCGCTTCCGAAGCTTCAGGACGCTAAGGCGCTAGGCTGCCGCCGCTTCCTGGATTGCACGCCCGCGCACCTCGGCCGCAATCCGGGGCTGTTACAGCGGCTGGAGGATGCGTCCGGGGTCGAGATCTGGACGAATACCGGTATATACGGGGCGGCCGATCGCAAGGGAGTGCCGCCCTACGCCCGAACCTCCGGCCACGACGTGCTTGCAGGCATGTTCATTTCCGAATGGACCAAAGGCGTCAGCGGCGCGAAGCCGCGTTTCATCAAGACCGCGGTCGCCAATGCCAAGCTCGACGAGTTGGACCGCAAGCTGGTGCGCGCCGCCGCCATCGCATCGCGCGAGACCGGATTGACCATCGCGTCCCACACCGGCGCGGGCACGGCCGCGATCGAGGAACTCGAGATTCTGGATGCGGAGAAGGTGCGCCCTGAGAAGTTTGTCTGGGTGCACGCGAACAGCGAGAAGGACCACGCGTATCACGAGAAGGTCGCGCGCGCCGGTGCATGGGTGGAGTTCGACGGTTTCAGGGAAGGGAAGTCCGACTGGCAGCTTGAATGCGTCCGATGGATGGCGTCTAACGACTTACTCGAGAAGACGCTCATCGCGACCGACTCAGGCTGGTACAACGTAGGCCAACCGAACGGCGGCAACTTCGAAGGCTACACCTACATTTACACCGGCTTCCTGCCGCAGCTAGATGCGAAGTGGCACAAGAAGCTGATGGTGGACAATCCGGAGAGGGCGTTCGGGAAATAGGGCAGCTAGCTTTTCAGATCTTTGAACGCCGCCTCAATCTCCTGTTTCGCGGCCGGCGACGGCACGGTCAGCGGCAGGCGCGGCGGGCCGCCGTAATAACCGTTGAGGTCCATCGCGTACTTCAGGCCTGGGATGCCGTGCTTTGTGGTGACGAGCACCGCGGCTTGGGCTATGCGGTTCTGCCAGTCGCGGGCGGCTTCGTATTCGCGGGTCCGGACGGCTTCATAGAGCGCGATCGTCGAATACGGCGCTGCGTTGGCGTAGGCGAGCACCGCTCCCACCGCTCCCACCATGAATGACGGCCACAGCGTCGGGGCCGAGCCCACCAGAACGTTGAAGCCGGCCTTCGACTCGCGGACGATCTTCATCGTCTTCTCGATGTTTCCCGAGCTTTCCTTGATGCCGGTGATGTTCGGGTGATGGGAGAGTTCGATGACCGCCTCCGCCGAAATGTCGAGCGCCGTCGCCTGCGGCCAGTTGTAGATGATCAGCGGGATCTTCGCCTGATCCGCTACCGCGCGGTAGTAGAGCATCTGGGCCGCGGGGTTGTTCAGGAGGTTTTTGTAGTAGTGCGGCGTGCGCACCATCGCGGCCTTGTAGCCCATGTCTGCGGCGGCATTCGTCAGGCACACCGTTTCACGCACGCTCTCAACGCCAGTCCCGGCGATAAGCAGTTTCTCGGGCGCGGCGCACTCGGCGATCAGCGCCCACAGTTCCAGCTTTTCCTGGGCCGTGAGCATGACGCTCTCGCCAGTGGAGCCGCCGACCACGTATCCGGAAAGGCCGGTCAGGTTCCACTTGTCGATGTTGTGGCGGACTTTCGCCTTATAGACGTTTCCTTCGTGGTCGAACGGGGTGGTGATGGGAGGGTAGATGCCGTGAAGTTTCATTTGAAAACGCAAAAGAGGGGCAGCGCCCTGAAGCGCCGCCCCTCCGGTTGAACTGCGAGTATTACGCGACCTTCAAGATGATGATCACCAGCGTGTAGAGCGCCAGCGACTCGATCAGCACGAGGCCGAGAATGAGTGCGAACCGGATGGAAGCGGCAGCGCCGGGGTTCCGGCCCATGCCCTCGCAGGCGGCAGCGATCGCCCTCGCCTGAGCCAGGCCACAGAGGCCGGAGGCGATTGCCATCGAGAAACCGGACGAAATCCAGATCCAGTGATTGTTGGGCGCCGCAGCGGGGGATGCCCCCTGGGCGAACATCGGGCTCGCGAACACCATCAGCGCGAGCATCAGAAGGAACAGCCGAGCCTTCATATTGCTTTTTCTCCTTGCCGTATGAAAAGGCCCTCGGGAGGTGGTTCCCGTCATCCTCTTACAGCCGGTCTCACACCGAGGGCACGAAAATGCCGTTATAACTACGCTGGAACGGGCATCGCCTTCTCATCCGCCTGCTCGTGGTGCGGCAGCACATCGCCCAGATACACCATAGTGAGCAGCGCGAAGACGTACGCCTGAAGAAACGCGACGAAAATGTGCAGCCCCATGAAGGGCAGCGGCACCAGCAGCGGTATCAGACTCATGAAGGCCAGCGTCACCTGCTCGCCGGCGTAAATGTTCGCATAAAGACGAATGGTAAGCGAGAGCGGCCGCGCCAGGTTGCTGATCACTTCGATCGGGAACATCAACGGCGCCATCGCAGGAATCGGTCCGGCAAAATGCTTCAGATAATGACCGGCGCCCTGCTCCTTCACACCCACGAAGTTGTAGAAGAAAAACGTGGCCAGGGCGCATCCGAGAGGCACCGGCGCGAACATAGTCGGCGATTCGAAGCTCGGAATCGCCCCGAGCAGATTGCAGAACAGGACGAAGATGAAGATCGTCCCGATGAATGGCAGGTAAGGGTGGGCGGCGCGTCCCGCGATTTCGTCAGTTTGCCCGTTCAGGAAGTTGTAGACCATCTCAAAGATGTGCTGAAACTTGCCGGGACGGTCCATCGAAAGCCGCGGTTTGAGCATCGCGAAGATGACGATAATCGCGAGTACGACAAAGAGTTCCATGGCCATGAAGTTCGACCATGGGTGCGCGGGGTCATGCTTGAGCCCCACCAGGTTCAAAAGATAGTTTGCAGGCGCCGCCAGATACTGATTAAAAAGGGCGGTGAGCCAGAGTTCATGTTCCATTCGCCAGCTCGAAGATGATTTCTGCGATGACTGCGACAACCGCGACAAAAAGGCCCATAACGGCTGCTAGGCCACTCATCCCAAAGACCTTCACTATAACATAGGCCCCGAGTCCGATCAGCGCATAGCGCAAGCCCGCCAGCACGAAGACGCGTTTCCCGGGGCGCGCGTCCGGCCCCAGGGCATCGACCACCTCATGCAACCACTTGAAGCTGAAGTAGGAAGCCATCGCGGCGAGCGCAAACGGGACTGCGGTTTCCCATCCCCGCCAAGCCAGCGCCGCGATTGTTCCAACCGCCGCGGCGATAATGATCCACCGGTACACGCGTGCAATGGCGCGCTCATAGAACGCCGTTTCAGCTTCCATCGCGCTTCATCTCGCGGTTGAGTTGCCGGAACAGCGAAACGAACCCGGCGATGATGCCGACGATCAGAAAAATGACGTCGAGGAAGTTGGTGCCGAACAGCTTGTCGAGTCCGTACCCGATGACGTACCCAATCATCGTCGCGACCGGCAGAACCAATGCGAGGCCGCTGTAACGGCCGACTGCAACCAGCGGGTTGTCATCGCGTTCAGGCATCGCAACACCGTTATAACACCCGTCCCGCAGGCAACACGCCGCTTGTCGTGATACGTTGGGGGCAATATGGCAACGGTTGCGTGGTTTAACGGGATATTGGTCAGCGAAACGGGACTCGTCAAAGATGGGCTTCTGGTCGCCCGAGAGGGACGGATTGCCTATGCCGGAGCGCGCCGCGATGAGCTGATTCCCCCCGGAGCGGAGCGCATCGATGCAGGGGGGAAGTACATTGCGCCTGGTTTCCTAGACATTCACGTCCATGGCGGCGGCGGCGCGGATTTCATGGATGCCGATCCGGAGCCGGTCTTCCGCTACCACTCCATGCACGGCACCACGGCCCTTTGTCCGACCACCTGCGCGGCGCCGCTCGATGAGATTCTCTCCGCAGTGGACGCTGTCGAGCATTACCGTTCCGGCGGCGAGCAGTTCGGGCGCGCGCTCGGCGTGCACCTCGAAGGACCGTACTTCGCAGCGACGAAGAAAGGCTGCCATCTTCCCGAGCAGGTCCGGCCGCCCGAGGAGCGCGAATGGCGGTTACTGCTCGAACGCGGCGGCGTCGCGCGCATGACGCTCGCTCCCGAACTGCCCGGTGCCCAACCGCTCATCGAAGCGCTGTGCCGCGCCGGAGCCGTGGCAAGCGCGGGCCACTCGGAAGCCCTCTATCCGGAAATGATGGACGCGGCGGACTGGGGCGTTACTCACACTACACACATCTACTGCGTCATGACCGACGCGCTGAACAACCGCTGCCGCGGAACCGCCGCAGCGCGCCACGGCGGCATCGTCGAGGCCATCTACCTGGATGACCGGCTCACCACCGAGGTGATCGCCGACGGTATTCACTTGACCGCCGAACTCCTTCGGATGCCTTTGAAGATCAAGGGCTGCGAGAATGTTGCCATTGTTACCGACGCCTTGCGCGGTGCGGGCATGCCGGAGGGCGACTACACCTTCGGCCCTCGCCACGGCTTGATGGCGACGGTGAAGAACCGCGAAGCCCGTGTGAAGGGCGGAGTCGGCCTCGCTTCATCGGTGTGCCCCATGGACGAGATGGTCCGCATCACGCGTGATCTCACCGGATGCCCTCTGTGGCAGGCGGTCCGTATGGCTTCGCTGACGCCGGCGGAGATCATCGGCTGCGCCGATGAACTGGGGAGTCTCGCCGCCGGCAAGCGCGCAGACGTGCTCATCTTCGACGAGGATGTGCGAATTGCGGGCGTGTACCTCGGCGGGCGGCGTTTAGAAGGAGCGTAGGGGACGTCGTCCGCTGCCTGGAGTTTTTACATTTTTCACGCCGCCGCGGCGCCAGTGAGGCCGCGGTCTGGCGGGCATGCACTCGCGCCGCTTTGTATCAGAACACAACTTCAGTCGTGCCGATCGTTTCAGTCAAATCACTCGAGCAAGACCCTGGCGACTGTGGTACGAGGCCCTGGCAGCCGCCATAAGCTGTTTGGCGCTACAGTTTCAGCAGCGTCCGAAGCCTCTTCGTCTGCACCCGGCTCACCGGTATTTCCGTCTGTTTCTTGTCGTCCATGCGCAGCATGTAGCTCGACTTGAACCAGGGGATCACTTCCTTGATCCGGTTGATATTGACGAGATACGAACGGTGGACGCGCCAGAACGTGTCCGGGTCCAGACTGGACTGAAGCTCTTCGATGGTCCTGTAGTTTGATTGACCCTCGAAGTGCAGGGTGGCGACTGTAATCAACCCGTCGTCGATGGTCGCGTAGATCACCTCATTCGCATCGACGATGAGGTTCCGGTTCGCACTCTTGACCAGCAGTTTGGTCCGGACCGGTCCTGGCCGGGGCGCGAGCGGCGCTTCCGCCGGCTGCGGTTTCGCGAGCTTTTCCTGGACGATCCGCCGGGCGCGATCGACCGTTAGAGCCAGGCGATCTTTATCGACCGGTTTGAGTAGATAGTCCAACGCCTCGAGGCGAAAGGCCTCGATGGCGTATTGCTCGTAGGCGGTAGCAAGGATGAAATAGGGAAGGGGTAGCTTCTTTTCCTGAAGCTTACGGATAACCCCCAGCCCATCCAGCCCCGGCATCTGAACGTCCAGAAACACCACGTCCGGCTCCAGATCCTCCACTTGCCGGATAGCTTCCAGACCATTTCGGGCTGTGCCGATCACCTCAATGTCGGGGAATTCCCGGAGGAGATAAGCCAGCTCGTCGGATGCCAACTGCTCGTCGTCTACGATCAGCGCACTCAATGATGTCGCGCGATCCGACATGAGAGTGATAGTATAACATTTCGGTTTTACGGACTTTTCTAAGGAGGTAAGCTTGCCCGAAAATGTAAAAATCGCGCCCGCCGAGGGCAAGCTCGGGGTGCTAACCCCGGGCGTCGGCGCCGTTACGACGACCTTTATCGCGGGGGTAGAAGCCGTGAAGCGTGGCCTGGGATTGCCGATCGGCTCCCTTACGCAAATGGCCACCGTGCGGCTCGGAAAGCGTACCGACGCCCGGACCCCGAAGATCAAGGATTTCGTTCCGCTCGCCGATGTGAACGACCTCGTATTTGGCGGCTGGGATATTTTCGAAGATAACGCTTACGAAGCCGCCACCAATGCCGGCGTGCTCGAGCCCTCGCTCCTCACCCAGCTCAAGGAGCCCCTGTCGGCCATCCAGCCGATGAAGGGTGTTTTCTATCCCGAGTTCGTCAAGCGCCTGCACGGGACCCACGTGAAGCAGGGCGGGTCCAAGATGGACCATGCCGAAGCCGTGATGGCCGACATCGAAGACTTCCGCAAGAAGAACAACTGCTCCCGCATGGTGATGGTGTGGTGCGGATCCACTGAGGTTTATCATCTGCCCGCCGCCTGCCACCAGTCGCTGAAGGACTTCGAGTGCGGACTGCAGAAGAGTGACCCGGAGATCTCGGCCAGCCAGATCTACGCGTACGCGGCGCTCAAGTGCGGCGTCCCGCACGCGAACGGCGCCCCGCACCTCACCACCGATAACCCCGCCTTCCTCGAGCTTGCGAGGGAGCGCGCCATGCCTATCGGGGGCAAGGATTTCAAGACCGGCCAGACGTTCATGAAGACGCTGATCGCGCCCGGCCTCAAGGCCCGCATGCTCGGCCTCGAGGGTTGGTTCTCCACCAACATTCTCGGGAACCGCGATGGCGAGGTGCTGGACGATCCCGGCTCTTTCAAGTCCAAGGAAGAAACCAAGCTCTCCGTGCTTCACCAGATTCTTCAGCCGGAACTCTACCCCGAGCTGTACAAGGATTTCTACCACGCTGTCCGCATCAACTATTACCCGCCTCGCGGCGACGCCAAGGAAGGCTGGGATAACATCGACATCCGTGGGTGGCTTGGCTACCCGATGCAGATCAAGATCGATTTCCTCTGCCGGGACTCGATCCTTGCGGCCCCGCTGGTGCTTGACCTCGTGCTGTTCCTCGACCTGGCCCAGCGCTCCGGCATGAAGGGCATTCAGGAGTGGCTCTCGTTCTACTTTAAGGGCCCGATGCACGCTCCGGGATTGTACCCCGAGCACGACATTTTCATCCAGCTCATGAAGCTGAAAAATACGCTGCGTTGGATGCGCGGCGAGGACCTGATTACACACCTTGGACTTGAATATTACGACTAGACGCTGACATGACGAACGGCCAGCGCAGGGCCGCACCATCCAGGAAGGTGCTGGTTATCGGTGGAACGTTGTTTATCGGGCGAAACCTGGTCGCCGAGTTAGTGAAGGCCGGACACGAAGTGTGGGTCCTTCACCGTAAGCCCGAGCACGATCTGGGCAAGAAGGTGAACAGCCTCGTGGCCGACCGCAACGACGTTGAGGCTATCAAGCGCGTCCTCGTCGAGGGTCGCTTCGACGTCGTTTTCGATAACGTTTACGACTGGGAGCGGGGCACCACCGCCGTTCATGTGGAAGCCGCCGCGCGCGCGTGCAGTTCTCAATTACAGCGCTACGTCTTCATGTCGAGCGTGGCCGCCTACGGAGACGGCCTCAATCACCATGAGGGCGATGCCCTTGCTCCGGACGATCATCCCGACCCTTACGTCCGCAACAAGGCCCAGAGCGAACGCGCGCTGTTCCGCCTGCACCAGCGGAACGGGTTCCCGGTTGTCACCATCCGTCCTCCGTTTATCTACGGTCCGGGTAACCCGTTCTATCGGGAAGCCTTCTTCTGGGACCGGATGCGCGAGGGCCGGCCGGTAGTGCTGCCGGGTGACGGGCGCCGCTTGATGCAATTCGTGTTCATCAAGGATCTTGTCGCCGCCTGCCTTCGGGTAATGGAAGAGCCCAACGCCGTCGGCCACGCGTTCAACATCGCGAACTCGCGCTCCGTGACGCAACTCGAGGCGGTACAGGCGCTGGCCGAAGCCGCCGCTAAGAAGCCGAACATCGTGCGCATCCCGCGCGAACGGATTTATCAGCTCGGCGGGCACCCGATGGGTCCGAATCTCTACTTCGGCATGTACTTCGATATTCCGCCGATCACGATGATTGTAACTAAGGCCCAGCGAGTAATCGGATTCAAGGCGACTCCGCTCCCGGAGGGTTTCAAGGACACCTACCGGTGGTACCTGCGGCACCAAGCGAAGCGGACCATCGATTACGCATTCGAGGACAAGCTGCTCGCGATCGCGCAGGCCCATGCGGCCGCAGCAGCCGCTGCCGCCGCTGCGCACGCGTGACGCGGCTGGCGCTTCTGATCGTTGCCACCGGGCTGTGTTGCGCGTCAGCCGCGCAGCAGCCCGGTGAAGACCGGATCTGGCAGGACTTCGTCGAGTGGTACCGCAAGCAGCCAGCCGGCGACTCCGGGATTCGCAAAGGTCTCCTCGAGCACCTGAAGCGGTCCGGACTGTCCGTGGCGGAGGCCGAGCGCCGCGCCACCCTGATCGACCGCCTCCGCGTGGAGCGCCGTGATGAACTCCATCCGCTGTTCTTCGACCGCACCTACGCCGACCCTGCGCCGCGCTTCAACACCGGCCCCAACGCTACGCTCGTCGATGCTGTGAGGGATATTCCGCCCGGCCGCGCACTCGACATACATATGGGGCAAGGGCGGAACGCACTGTATCTCGCCTCCAAGGGGTGGGATGCCTTTGGATTCGATTTCTCCGCCGAAGGCGTCCGCGTTGCCCGCGCTGCCTCGGCAAAGGCCGGTGTGAAACTCACGGCCACCGTCGCCCGCCACGAAGACTTCGACTTCGGTGTGGAGCGCTGGGACCTGATCGTCATGAGCTACACATGGGTGCCGCTGCGTGGTGGGGACATGGAGCGCATCATTGGGTCGCTGAAGCCGGGCGGCCGGGTCGTTTTCGAGCACCTGATGGACGAATCCGGTGGAAGCGGCGCTGGGCCGTGGCTGCCAAAGCCGAACGAGCTGCTGGAGGTCTTCCGCAGCCTGCGGATTCTCTTCTACGAGGACGTGCGCGACCGCGCCGATTGGTCCTGGCGCCCGGAACGCATCGCCCGGTTGATCGCCGAAAAGCCCAGGGCCGGCGCTGGCGCCTCGGGTAACGCGCGATAGTGTCCGCGCCGCAATTTCACCCGCTGAAATCGACCCGTCCGGTGATATCATTCGAGCCGGTATGAAACCCTTTACACTTATTCTTCTCACCGCCTCGCTTGCTCTCTGCCAGAATCCGGCTCCCGATGCTAAAGGGTGCCAGGACAGCAAAGTCCTCACCCGGCTGCCAGGCTGCCGCATCATGCGCTGCCGCACGGCCCAGTACGACCTGTTCGAGATGCCGGTCGCCAAGCCCGCCGGCAAGCCGATCGAGAAGAAGGCCCTCGAAGGCGAATTCGAGCAGATTGCGTACGAGTGCGGCGCGGGTACGTCCCCACTCGAGATTGCCCGGAACGCCGAGAACGCTTTCCGCCAGGCGGGCTTCAATATTCCGTATTCAGACAGGTACTTCACCACCCGCTTCTACGTCACCGCGCAAAAGGGGTCGCAGTGGGCCTACGTCGCGGCCGACGGCAGGCAATACTTGCTGACTACGGTCAAGACCAAAGAGATGGAGCAGGCCATGAAGGCCGGTGCCGAGGGGTGGATCGAACAGATCAATCAGACCGGCAGGGCCTCGATTTACGGCATCAACTTCGATACCGCCAAGGCTACCATCCGGCCGGATTCCGAGAAGGTCTTGAGCGAATTGGTCAGCCTGCTTCAGAAACAGCCGGAGTGGTCGATGGTCATTGCCGGCCACACCGATAACGTCGGATCCGACGCGGTGAACGTCCCGCTCTCACGGCAGCGGGCAGAGGCTGTCATTGCGTGGCTCGCAGCGAAGGGAATCGACAAGTCTCGCCTGGTTCCGGCCGGCTTCGGCTCCAAAAAGCCGGTTGCGGACAACGGGACCGATGACGGCAAGGCCAAGAATCGGCGCGTAGACCTCGTAAAGCTCTATTAGCCGCGCGACGGAACCGCAGAACTGATTCACTCGACGGGCAGGCCGCGCGCGACGGATGGTTCTACGCCCGCGGCCTCCATGCTACGCGGTCCAGCACTTCCTTCGCTGAGCGTGCCGTGTTCGCATGGATCGTGACCGTCTCCTTCACCTCGACTGCGTAACCGCCGGCCAGCACCACAAACACCGGGATGCGCTGCATCAGCGCGGACGCAAAGATCATCCGGTCGCGTGCGCGCAGGCCATCGACAGTGAGTGCGAGCCCGCCGAGTTGGTCGCGATAGTACGGGTCAGCGCCGGCCACGAAAGCGATAAGCTGCGGGCGGTGCATCGTAATGGCCGGCACCACGGCCTCGCGCAGCCGGTCGATGTACTCCTCATCGCCCGCTTCGTCAGGCAGGTTGATGTCGATGTCCGAGGGCGGCTTCTCCGCAGGATAATTGTTGGCCTGCTGGATCGAGATGGTGAAGACCTTCTTATCGCCCGCGAACACCGCCGCCGTCCCGTTGCCCTGGTGGACATCGCAATCGACCACCATGGCGCGGTCAATCCGGCCTTCCCGCTGGAGCCGCCGGATCGCCACCGCGATGTCGTTCACGGCGCAGAAGCCCTCACCGTGGCCGGGGAACGCGTGATGCCAGCCGCCGCCGATGTTGAAGCCGACGCCGTCCCGAAGGGCGAGCCGCGCGGCAAGCGTGGTGCCGCCCGTCGAGAGCCAGAATGCGCGCACGGTCTGGCGCGAGTACGGAATTTCGAGCTTCAGAATGTCGAAGTAGGTCAGGGTGCCGTTCCGGAGTTTGGTCACCCACTCGGCGGTGTGGACCAGCAGCATGTCCTCGTCCGGCGCGGGCTCGGGCTGAACGAAATCGCTGGGGCACGCGAAGCCGTCGTTGAGCAGCCGGTCGCGGATCAGGCGGTACTTGTTCGAGGGGAAAACGTGGTCCCCGAAGTTCAGATCGTAGCCGGGATGCCAGACCAGTTTGAAAGGCAGCATCGTTCGATCGTGAGCCCGGGCCCGCAGCGGCGGCAAACTCGCCTGCCGGGCGGAATCGAGCGCCCCGCGCGCATCCGGTACGCCGGTCGCCGCTCAGCGCGCCTGGGCTTGCACTGCCGTGATTATAGCCGTATTGTAGGCGTCCTCGGCCGTGCAGCCGCGTGAAATTATGCTCGCCGGTCTTGCGTTCCCTTGCAACAACACGGCGAGGAGCGCACCCTCGCCCAAGCGCTCCACCAGTTTATAGCCCATGTTGGCGGCGTCCAGATCCGGGAAGATGAGCGTGTTCGCGTAACCGGCGACGGGCGATCCCGGCGACTTGGTCTGGCCCACGGAAGGGTCCAGCGCGGCATCGGCCTGCAACTCGCCGTCTACCTGCAACTCCGGGGCGCGTTCGCGCACGTATCGGAGCGCGTCCACGACTTTGTCAACGTCGGGATGCGTTGCGCTGCTCTTCGTAGAGAAGGAGAGCATCGCGACCAGCGGCTCGGTGTTGAACACCGCGCGTGCGGTAGCTGCTGTCGCGATCGCGATTTCGGCTAGTTCCACAGCGTTCGGCTGGGCTAGGATGGCGGCATCGGAAAACGCGAGCAGACCCTTGTGGCCGTATTGGCGAGGCCGCACGGCGAGGATGTGCGCGCTCGAAAGCCTCCGGAACCCGATCTTCAAATCGATGCACTGAAGGACGGCGCGTACGTAGTCCGCGGTGGTATGGACGCAGCTTCCCACCATCGCGTCCGCATCGCCGGCCGTCACCATGAGCGCGGCAAAATTCAAACGGTGCGAAGCGGCGTTGGCGGCCTCCACCTGCGTGGCGCCTTTGGCGCGGCGGCGCTCGTAGTAGAGGGCGGCGTACTTGCCGGCAAGCGTCGATGCCGCAGGATCGACGAACCGGACACCGGGCGTGGAGCCCTTGCCGATCAGGATCGGTTCCAGCAATCCATCCGAGGCGAGGCGCCCCGCCGCCTCGAGCACGCGGGGGTCATCGCCCTCCGGGAAAACGATGCGGGCCTTCGGAAGCGCGCGCAGCCGCGCCTGTTGCGCGGCGATATACTCTACCGCCGATTCGGGCAATGCCATAGGAAGTCTTCTATTGTATCCGGAGACCGATGCCGATCCGGATGCCGGCGTCGGGGAGCACGTGGGTCCAGGAGGTGAACACGCCACCGCGCACCAGGAGGCGCGAGACGGGATTGATCACCACTCCCATGCGGAGCCCGAGGCTGCCGTCGCGTGCGCTATCACTGGCGTTCACCAACTGGCACTGGTTGGCGGGCGCGGCGAACACACAATACCGTTGCTGCGTGCTATCGAACCGCACTCCAAGTCCCCCGCCGGCGAAAAAGATGGCTCGGTCCGTGAAGCTCCAGCGACGGACCAGTGCGGGAACCAGCAGGGTTCTCCGGCGATTCCAGAACTCATTGTCCCGGCCCTCGTGCTCTGTCCTGGCTGAGACCACGTCCACGTCTATGGCCCACTTGGGCCACACCGGAATCGGCACGGTCACAGCGCCGCCCAGCGAGGCGCCGCTCCCCAGGGAGCCTTCATCACCGGCCAGGCGGAACCGGCCTACATGGCCGAAGATCTCAGGTGCGCGTGGCTGCGCGGCGGCAATTCCCGCAACGAGGCAGAGCAGTGCGAGCGTACGAATCACGAGCTTCAATCATATCCGCTCTCCTCCGCAGCGATGGGGTGCATGAGTTCGTATAATGCTCTCATCCTCAAAAACTTGAACTCGAGGGACATCTCAAACATGCGTAAGAAAGTCACCGTTGTGGGCGCGGGCAATGTCGGCGCCAACTGCGCTCTCCGGATTGCAGAGAAGGAACTGGCCGACGTCGTCCTTGTGGATGTTGTCGAAGGCGTCCCGCAGGGCAAGGCGCTTGACCTGCTTCAATCCGGCCCGGTACAGGGCTATTCCGTCAACCTCACCGGCTCCAATGATTACGAGCCAACCGCAAACTCAGATGTCGTGGTGATCACTGCGGGCTTTCCCCGCAAGCCGGGCATGAGCCGCGACGACCTTCTGATGGCGAACTTCGACATTGTAAAGGCTGCCACCGAGCAGGCCGCGAAGTACTCGCCCAACGCGATCCTCGTAGTGGTCACGAACCCGCTGGACGCGATGTGCTGGACGGCGCTCAAGGTGTCCCGATTCAGCAGCAATCGGGTCGTCGGCATGGCCGGGGTGCTCGATACGGCACGCTTCCGCACGTTCATCGCGCAGGAATTGGATGTCTCGGTTGAGAACGTCAGCGCACTCGTGCTCGGCGGACACGGCGACACGATGGTGCCGCTGGTTCGCTTCACCAGTGTCTCGGGCATCCCGCTCAGCGACTTGATGGATCAGGCCACCATCGACCGCCTGGTGGACCGCGCGCGGAACGGCGGCGCCGAAATCGTCAAGTATCTGAAGACCGGCAGCGCATACTACGCTCCTTCGGCTGCGGCTATCGAGATGGTGGAATCGATCCTCAGGGACAAGAAGAAGGTGCTGCCCTGCGCCGCGTACCTTGATGGCGAGTACGGCATCAACGGGCTGTATGTTGGCGTTCCCGTGAAGCTCGGCTCGAATGGCGTCGAGAAGGTCTATGAGCTGAAGCTCAGCACCGACGAGAAGGCCGCGCTCCAGAGGAGCGCCGGCGCGGTGCAGGAACTTGTGGACGTTCTCACTAGTAAAGCTAGCCTCTGAGGCTTCCCGTTATTACAATGAAGGGTTGGCGCGTACAGTACGCGCCGGCCCTTCCCCATGTCCCGAACCGTCGCTCCTGAAATCGACTCCCGCTATGCATGTTTCCGCATGGAGGTCCGCAGCTCGCGGATCCATCGCTGGGGCGTATTCGCGCTCGAACGGATTCCCGCCCGCCGCAAGGTGATCGAGTACACCGGCGAGAAGATCAGCCGCAAGGAGACCAAGCGCCGCGGCGAGGGCGCACTGATCTACCTCTTTGAGCTGAACCCATATTGGTGCATCGACGGCTCCGTGGGCGGCAGCGGCGCGGAGCTCATCAATCACAGTTGCGAGCCGAACCTTCGAGCGATCGTCCTCAAGAACCACATTCTCTACTACGCCAAGCGCGACATCGAGCCCGGCGAAGAGCTGACGATCGACTACCATTTCGAAAAGAAAATGGAGAGAGTCGAGTGCCAATGCGGAGCCGGGAAGTGCCGCGGCACGATCAACCTGAAAGAGTAGCGACCGGCTATTCGCTCCGGGCGGCTCGCAGCATGCGCACAGCGGCTTCGACCAGTCGCTCTCCCGACCCTTCCGCGATGCGCGTGCTGACCGGTTCGTAATTGCCCTCGGCATATGCCTTGCGGTCCGGAACATAGCCGATGGATCCGTTCGCCAGTTCGACAACGATCGTATTCGGGTAGGGCGAGGCCTTCTTGATCGCCATGCCGAGTTCGACGAAGATTTCGCCGGGCAGTCCGACGAAGGCAAGCTCCCGGCCCAATGTGATCACCTGCACCTCGGCATCGATCGGCTTTCCTTCGCGCTTCGCAACGTCCAGGATCTTACCGGCACGCACCAGATCCAGAAACGGCGCGGCTCCGGGCTTGCCGAACTTGGCCCAGGTTTCGCGTGCCCACGGGACATCTTCCTGGCGGATGGGCGCGAGCGCGAGCGGCACAGCCTCGCGAGTGGCGCGAAGCGGCGCGGGAGAAACCGGTGCAAGGCGCGTGTAAGTCTTGAGGACTTCGCCGGCCAGGACCGTGCCGATGCGCTCGGCCTCGGAGTGCCCGCCCTGCGGCCTCCCGCTCTTCACGTCGATGTGGTTCACCTGCCCGGCGGTCCCGATGGTGAAGACGGTTAGGGGCTGCCCCGGTTGGACGGCTGCCAGTAATCGTCCGAGAGTGGCAGGGTAATCGGCCGAGAACTCCTGGCCGCCCACAGTATCGAGGTGGAGTGCGTAATTGACGTAGGTTGCGAGGCGCTCACCGGTGGCACGATCGAAGGAGACTACGGCGACAGCCGGATCGACCGGACCCGCGGGACGAACAATCTTCGGGTTCAACTTGCCCGGGTTCCAGCCGGTGGAGCCGTCCGTCATCACGAATCGGCGGTTGAAGACGAGAGATGGTTCGCTGCCCGTGGCCGCCGACACCTGCGCCGGCACGAGCGCGGCAGCAGCGCGGCTGACCGCTTCGGCGATCTTCTCCGGGAGCGCAGCTGCGTACTCGGGCGCGTTTTTCAGGTCGGGGCCGGTGTGGGCGTGTGTCGCGCTGATCATGACGTTCGCGACCGGGATCCCGCTGACGCGCTCGATGCGGCTGCGGGCGTCGCTGACGATGTCCGCGGGCACGCCGATCATGTCGCAGGAAACGAGCGCGGCCCTGGTCCCGGCGGATTCGATGACGATAGCGCGAGCGTACAGGTCGTCGTGGACCCCCGTCGCCAGACGCACATGGTAATAGCCCGACATAGGCGTTCCCTGCGGCGGCGTGATGCGGTTTGATGCGGCGCCAACACGCAGTTCAGCGGCGGCGCCGAGAGAAGCCAGTATGGCGAGCAGGCCGAGTACGCGCATGAGGGAAGTATAGTGCGAGCCGGAACAGTATGCCGGATCCCGGTGTCCAATGCGGCAGTAAAGGAGGTCAGCAATGTTCGAGCAGAGCTTCCTCCCGGTTCCAGCCAGGACGCACAGAGCCTGGACGGTAGCGTTTTCGTTCCTCAGCCAGGTGCTCGGGATCGGGTTCCTGGTCCTCGTGCCACTCATCATTACCGACAGCCTGCCGAAGGGACGGCTGCAGGACCTGCTGTTCGCGCCGCCTCCGCCGCCCGCCCGGCCCGCGCCGCCGGCGATCAGTGCGATGCAGGTAGTCAGTGCGGAGCGCATTCCGGTGCGGACTACGAAGGCGCTCATCCAACCGGCTTTCGTGCCGAAGCAGGCGCAGATGATCGTGGATCCTCCGGATGTGGCGGGTCCGGTTGGGGCGCAAGGGCCGGTCGGCAGCGTCGTGGGCGGCATGCCCGGCGGCGAGACCTCCGCCGTCCTACGCGGCATCGTCGAAGCGGCGAACGTCGCGACTGCGCCTGTTAAGGCGCCGGTCCGTGTGGAGCGAACCGCCGAACTCGCGCCGCAGCGGGTGGTGATAGGCGGCAACCTGCTCGAAGGCAAGCTGATCCACAGGGTCATGCCTGTCTACCCGAGAATCGCAGTTCAGGTGCGCGCGGCGGGTGTTGTACACATTGCCGCCGTCATCGGCACGGACGGCCGCATTCGCGAGATGCGTGCTGTGAGCGGGCATCCGCTGCTCGTGCGGGCGGCGCTGGATGCAGTCCGGCAGTGGGTGTATCAGCCGACGCTGTTGAACGGCGAACCCGTCGAGGTGGACTCGACGATCGACGTCACCTTCATTTTGCAGCAGTAAGCTTTGCGCCCAGTGCGCCGAGCGCGGCGACGATGACGGGATCGGTCTGGGCCTCGATTTCGTCGCCGCGCTCCACGCCGAACGCCTGATTGAAAATCTCAGTCTTGAGACGGGTGCTCACCCATGGCCGCTCGCGCAGCCATTCGGCGAGGCTGGGCCGTATGTTGCGTTCGGAGAGGTACACCTGAAACGTGTCGAGCACCGGGCCGGTTACCTCGAAGTCCTCCGTGATGCCCGGGTTGCGCCGCGCGTACTCGATGGCGAACTGCGGGAACACACCGCTGGCCTCCATCACGATGCGGAAGCGGCTGAGCGCATCGGGATAAACCTCGCGATCCGGCTGGATACCGCCGCCGCCACGCACGTTCCGTCCCGAAGCGGTGCGGTATTCACGCGGCTCGCCGCCGCGGCCGGCGATGTCCTGCTGCTGGATCTGTCCGGTCTGAAGCGGGCGCTGGATTGAGCGGCCGCTGGGCGTGTAGTAATAAGACGTGGTCAGGGCGACGGCCGTATTCTCCGAAAGCGGATACACGCTCTCCACCAGGCCCTTGCCGAAAGTCGGCTCGCCGAGGATTACCGCGCGGTCGTGATCCTGGAGTGCGCCGGCCACGATCTCGGCCGCACTCGCGCTCTTGCCGTTAACGAGCACGGCGACAGGGAACTTGTAGGGGACGGCGCTATCGGGAACGACCTCGCTCTTCGGCGCGGTCGCACGGCCGCGAACGGTGACCAGCGTCTGCTTTGGCTGGAGGAATAACGATGCCGTCTCGAGCGCCGCGCCCATGATGCCGCCGGGGTTGTTGCGGAGATCGAGCAGCAGGCCGTTCAGCTTCGTGCCGCCGAGTTTCTCGATTGCGTCCCGGACCTGCTTACCGGTTTCAACGTCGAAGCTCGTGACGCGCAGGTATGCGACGCCGGGGCGGACCAGGAAGGCGCGCTCGACGCTGGGCGCCTGCATCTCTTCGGGCGTCAAGATGAACTGGAGAATGCCGGCGCGGCCCGGACGACGCACGTCAAGGCGTGCCTGCTGCTGCCGCGACTGGGTCAGCAACTGAATAAGCTGATCCAACTCGAGCATTGCCAGCGCGTACCCGTTGATGCCGATGATCTCGTCGCCTGCGGAGATGCCCGATTTCGCCGCGGGGGTGCCCGGCAGCGCCTGCAACACGATCACGCGCCCCGGCAACACCGATACAACGCTGCCGAATCCCTTGCGTGTGGAGCGCTCGAGTTCCTTGAGCTGATCGAACTGCTGCGGGTCGAAGAACACGGAGTGCGGATCGAGGCGGCGCAGCATGCCGGGGATCGCGCCCTCGTACATCGCTTTTTCGGGCGGCACCGGGTCCGCGGCGCGCCGCTCGACGATCGCGTAAACGTCGATAAAGCGCTTCAGTTCCGTTTCGACGTCCGGCTTTTCCTGGGGTGGCGCGAGTAGCAGCGCGAGCGCCGGCAGCAGTGATAACAGCATCAAAGTACTAGTGTAATGGACGCGGGAGGCCAGGCAGAGTTACGGAAAGAAGCAGCGAGGAGCGAGGAGCAACGAGCTGATCGCTGATGGCGATTGCTGCTTTCTGCGCCTGCTATTCGAGTCTCAGTTCCGCCCAACCCGGCAGGGCCGCTGGCTCGCCATTGAGGAACACGATCCGGCGGGTCTTCGGGAACGGCAGGCCGGACTCGATAGCGCGTGTGAAGAACGGGATGTTCCGAAGCACCTGACGCTGTGCTTCGCTATCCGTCTCCAGCCAGCCTGTTTTCGCCAGGAGCCCGCTGCCCCAGCCCATCGACACGATGCAGCCGGCGCCGCGTACGGCCTCGAGGCGTGCGGATACTTCATCCAGGCTGCGCCGTAGCACAGCCAATCCCGCCTGCTCCGCATAGCGCTGATGGATCGCGATCAGACGGGCCGCGTACGCGTTCGCTGCTTCAAAGATGCTCGCCGAGTTCACTGGTCCGCGCCATCGCAGCGCGCGCACCACCTCGGGATTCGCGAGGAATGCGTTCTCCTTCCAAGCTCCTTCGAACACCGTTCCCGGCGCGGCCATTTCGGCGAACATCGGAGTGCCATCCTCGGCTCGCTGCACGGTGCCTTTGGGCGCCTGCTTCCAGCCGAGGTCGAAACGCCCGCCGCCGCGCGGGACGAGTGCAGACGTGCGCAGCAGGTAGAGGCGCATCGTGTCGTTGGCGCGCGGGCCGGAGTCGCCGACTTTGATCGCACGCATCACACTGGCGCCGCCAGTGCCGAGCGCGTTGTCCTCTGCAGCCTCACCGGAACGGCTGGATGGGCGCTCGCTCTGAACCTCGACGTGCGGCGGGGAGTCGCTCCAGCGCGCGAACAGCATGCCGGTTCGAAGCGCGCCTTTGAGGGCGCTGCCGGGCAGATACGGTCCCCCGGTGGCACTGGCGAAGGTCGGGATCGAGAGCGTTTCACCTCGCGCCTGCTCCCAGGCCTTGGCAATGGACGGGTGCTCGAAGCTGACGCGCCGGTCGGCGTAATTCTGCGCGAAGCCGCCCCATGAAGCGAAATCAAGCTTTTCGGCCTTACGGATCTGTACGAGATAGCCGTCGAGGCGCGGCCCTTTCGAGAGCAGCTTGAAGATGCGCTTCTGGTCCAGGACGTTCACCTGGTCCTTCCACACCATGTAATCGATCGGCGAGAGTTTGTTGCCATCGCCGACCAGCACGGGAGTCAGACAGGTCAGCCGATATCTCATAGGACGTTGCCTGCCGCGCGCTCCGGCGCGCGGAGCGGTATGGGGATGGCGACGGCAAAGCCGGCGCGATAAACTGGGTGCGGGAAGCCTTCGGGCGCAACGTCCCGCGCGGAGCCGCGCGGATCGCGAGCCGCCGCCAGCACCGACCCTTCCTCCACCATCCGGACGAGTTTTTTCGAGTCGCCCGAGCCCGCCGGTGATTCCACGCGGCCTCCGCGGGTAACCAGAGAATAACCGCCGCGCCGCCAATCGACTGCATCTTCGGGAGACGGGTTGAACAGGGAAAGCAGCCAGTAGGCCGTCTCGACGGGCTCTTCCCCGTTGACGGCCTTTGGCTGTGAGGAACCGAGAATCAAGCCAGGCAAATCGCCCTCAAGGAACTCCGGCTCATCGGAGCGGCCCCATCCGAGCGAACGCTCTCCCCCAAGGCCAGTATCGGCCAGCAGACGGAGCGCGCCCTGGACCGGCTTCGACCACTCGTCGCGGGCTGCCTCGTCCGAGAACCGCACCACGGCCCATAACCCCGAGTACGGTGCGAACTCCAGGCAGGCGGTGCGGTGTATCTCGATGGCGCCTGTCCTGATGCGATCCACCGCGGCGTGCGAACGCGTCACCGTCCGGAACGGACCGGAATGAAAATGGGCGTCTTCCGGCAGCAGGCAGCCGCTGGGGCCGTCCACATACCAGGAGTCCTCACTCAGGCTGCGGCCTGCGACCAAATCCTGGGCCGCGGCGAGCGGCACGAACCGGGCGTTGCTCCATCGCACTTTCGGTGATGCGGGCGGTGGCCACATCGTGCGCGGCGGAGGCACGAAATGGGTCTCTTCGATGTAGGGAAAGCACGAACTGAGCGCAACGCACGGGCCTTCGGGATGGCGGACGGTCGCATCGAGCCATTGTTCGAGCCGGCCCAGCCGCAGCATGGCGGTGGAGAGCGCAGAGAACAGGGCGTCGCTGTGAAAGACGCGATCGACGCGGTCGCGCGCGCCCGCATGCAGCCCGATGCGCCACGGCCCGAGCGGACGGAACCGTACCACGAAGGCGGGATTCATTGCTTACGCTTCGAGACGGCCGCGGATCTCGTTGAGTGCCGTGCGCAACGCGGCAGTATCCGCCCCGGTCAGCAATTCGGCCTCACCGCCCTGGCCCGAGTAATAGTTGCGGTCGCGCCACATGACGTTCAGGTTAGCGAATCGAACGCGGCCGCTTCCGCGCGAACCGCCGCCGCCCAGCGCATCGTCTTCGAGTAACGAGAGCCCTTCCACGACTAGGGGCAGCAGGTCCTTGTCGGCATCGCACAGGATGTCCAGAACGAACCGCACGCGGAAGCGCGCGCCGGCCGGGACCCGCTCCAGCGTCCGCGGATTGGCCTGCGATGTGATGCGGTCGATCGCGTTCTCGCTCTTCACCTCAGTGAGCTCGTCATCGAGGTTCTCGCGCATCTGCGGAGTGATGCTTTCGGCTACCAGGGGCGCGTCGTACACGGCGAGGCGCGCTGGCGTGGAGTGCGATGTTTCGAGCGGCTCACCGCCGCCCACGCGTTCCATCCGCCCGGGATTGCGGCCGAACAGCAGGCAGACCTCGTCGTCCGGACGGTCGCTCTGGTGAATACGGACCTCCTGGCCCTTGCGGCGCGAGAGGTAAACGAGTTCGCCGGTCACCGTCGCGCCGAGGCTCTGCTCCACAAGAGAGCGCAGCTTCCCGCGCAAGGAGCTTCCGGGCACGTAGGGCCGGCCGAAAGCATCCTTCACTACGGGATTGTCGGCGCCCCCGATTTCGAGCGAGCCTTTCCCCGCGCCGATGTGCAGCCCGGTCTCGCAAATCAGCTCTCCATCCAGGATGAGCTTCCCGATGAGTTTCAGTTCGGTGTCGGCAGTGTGCGCGCTCATGAGTTACTCGTTGTAGGCGACGATAGCCTCGAATAGGTCGCGGAACCGCTCGTAGCCGCGAAGGTCATTCTTTCTGGTTACCTGGAGCAGTAACTTCTCGAGAGCATCCAGGCTGCGGAGTTGGTGCCGCGCAATCGTATAGGCAAGCCGGGCCCGCAGCATGACGAACTGGTGCTGGCGATCGGCTTCGGGCGCGAGGCAGGCGCGCCGAACCGCATTGTAGAAGCGGCGAAGCTGGCTTTTGGTGCCGGAGTCCATGTCGCGCATCCGGCTCACCACACTGTGCGCCTGGTTGTCCAGGTACAGCGGGTCGGTGATCAGCTTCTCGAGTTCGATTTCAGGCGGACCTTCGGGACGCCGGTCCCCTCCGCGGAAACCACCCTCGCGCGGCGGACCTCCGTAGCTGCGCCCTTCGGCTCTGCCTTCGCGGCCCTGCCCGGGCGGCCGCCCTTCGCGTCTATTCTGCACATCCGCCATGATGTTCAGACCTCGGTAGAAAGTCTCGCCCATTCAAGGGCCACCAGCCCTGCGGGCCGGAGTTTTACTTGTGCAGCCCCCCGGCTCATCATCTCACTCGCCAGATGCGCGCGGAGCTTCTGCACTTCGCGCTCGCGCGCGCCGGTTACGATCCGGTTCAAACGCTGAGTAAACCGCCACGGCCGCTGAATCCGTTGCTCTGCACCGTGTGCCGACCATAGCGACGCACCCTTTCGATACAGAGCGCCGAGTTCGGCCAGAAAATGCGGCGCCGCGCCGGCTTCGGCCGACATGCGCGAGAGCGTATCTTTGAGGTCGGCCGCGTCGGCCAGGCGCCGCCACTCCAGCACGCGACCGAACAGCGCCATGCAGTCCTTGTCGGTGTTTTTCGCCTGATCGAGTTGCCGCCCCGCCTCGGTATGAATGCCCGCCAGGGTAGAACTGGCATCAGGCGCGAGCGCGACCGCCATTGTGATCGTCTTGCCCTCGGCCCCGGGGAAGTCCTTCAACATCTCCTCTGTGAACCGATGGAAAACCCGCTGCATCTCGCGGGCGAACGGGATCAGCGCATCCCATGAGCCGTAGACCGCGAAGTCATCGCCTCCGGAATAGAGGACGCTCACTTTCCGCCAGAACTCGGGCTGCGAACAAAGCACGCTGAGTTCACCGGCGAACAACTGTTTATAGACGACCGACAGCCGGACGTGATCCTCAATTGTGTGGACGCGGCGGATGCGGACCCGCATGCTGTCCACATCGCCTCTCAAAACTCCCCACGTCTTACGGCCTTGCGCCCGGGCCGCGAGTTCTTCGAGGGTTGCGGGGGCTGTGCCGTTGCGCCCGGGCGCGGCGTGCCGGGCGAGCGGGATCGCATCTTCGCCACGGTCCGGCAGCAGACTCCAGGTGTACTTGCCGCCGCCAATCGCAATGTGGGCGGGCCGTTCGGGCGACCATCCGGCTGTTTCGGTCTGCCATAGCGCGCCGGCGAGTTCGCGGAAGTAACCGTCGTTAGGCGAGGAGGAGGCAGGTGGCTCGAAGGGCACGAAGTCCACGGCTTCGGGCGCCGCGGCCAGCTTGCGCTGCATCTCTTCCCCGAGCCGCCGGCGGACCACGGACCAATCACCGAGGTTTTCCGTGATGGCCCAGACCAGCCTGAGCAGCCCGCCGCTCATGGCGTCGATTTCCCCGCCGGCCCTGAGCAAAAATTCGTCCGCGGCCTCGCGCGATTCGCCCGGGAGCACCAGCAGGAACTGGCCTCCGCCGCTCGATCCAAGCAGTACGCGGGCGAGGCGGAATTCCGCCAGGAGCGCGCGCGGCAGCGCCTCGCTCAACAGCATTACCCAATGGGAACGGCCGATCAGGGCGGATGTCGAATCACCCGTGGCGGGACAGGCGAGGAGGAGATCTTCTATACCCAGCAGCTTGCCGTACAGAAGGATCTGAACAGACATGGAAGGTCTACTCTAACACAGCAAGGGGAGATCGAAGCGCTCGAACTGAAGACCAGCGCCGGTGCGCACTGCTCGCCGGAGTCATACCGGCCGCGGGCGGTTTCGCCAGCGAAATGGTGACCGCCGTGTCATTCGGCACCGGCGAGCGGCGCATAATGAATCGTGATGACGCGAATCTGGCGAGAGAAGCTCGGCCGTCGCGATGACGCCGATCGGGATTTCGACATCGACTTCTGGCAGCAACTGGGGCCCGCCAGGATCGTCGAGGCAGCCTGGGATCTTGTGGTCACGGCGGCCTCCGCAAAGGGCATCGATGAAAGCCAACTCCGACTTCAGAGATCTGTTGAAAAGCTTAAACGCATTCGACGTCCGGTATCTGGTCATCGGCGTACGCGGTGATGACTGACCGGCGATTACTCTCTCATTTGCCGGCGCGTTTTGGGGTGGTCCTATCGGGCGGCAGAACGATGAAACATCATCGAGCCGTTCATGCTCTGCGCGTGAAGATCGGTGGAGATAACGCCCGGCCAGAAGCCTGCGGTGACAGCCGGCGCCGCGTTGCGAAACACGAAGCTGCCGCCGCCGTGGCCCACATCGAACTTTACACCGCGGTCACGAGCGGTCTTAAGATATGCGTATAAGTGACCCTGTTTGTCGACCCAGGGCACCGACGCGCGGTAACAGTGTGTCGAGATGTCTCCGGGGCGCAGTCGTTCCGTAACAAGCTGCCAGTAAGGACGTCGTACTGCTGCGCCGATGCAGACACTGCAAGGAGAAACATTGCAAGACCTTTCATCCTCAGGACTCCGAAATGACGGTGCAGGGGCACGTGAGTACAAGCTGTCGCTCGCGCGGCTGTGTGTTTGGAACGCTGCATGCATGCACATTGCGTACCGTACCGGGCTGAGCTCCTAAGCGCATGTAACAAAGGTGTAATAGATAACAGCATCCTGATCCATGCCTTTGATCGCCCACATAGAGATTTTTGGAGGAATGCGCCAGCTTCTTTGATAGAATAGACAGCAACCCAACTCGGGAAAAGAGGGATGTAACGAAAAGATGGCAAGAAGATCGAACGACGCCAGGTCTACCCAAAAAGCAGAGAGCGGCCTAAGCCAGCACCCGCGCCGGAGAACCGCGCGACCCAAGGCAGCCGTTGCTCCAACCGAAGCGCCTGTCCCCACCAT
>DATMXS010000270.1:0-4675 GCA_035561355.1 Bryobacteraceae bacterium
GGCATCCCGCGACTGTCAATAAACTGTAATAAAACCGCGAAATCGCACTCGACTATTGGACAACGCATCTGTCAATTGGTGGTTTGGTGCAAGATTTACTGTGCGATTGCAAGTTTGGACGCAAACCGCCGCCTGCGTTGCCGCCCTTCGAGCAGGTCTTTCGAGAGTTGAGCGCTTGGCCATGCGGAAGGCGGACCTTCCGCATGGCGCCGCAGATCAGAGTCGCCCCGCTTGTGGCCGAGCGGGAGGTTGGGCCGGAGCGGTCCTTGCATGAACGTTTTATAATCATTACTGAAGTGTCCATCGCGGCGCCGGCCAGGAAACGCCTGCTTGTTGCGGCGTTCCTGTGTGCATTCGTTTGCGCATACGCGGCGCCGGTAGTCTCGCACTTCCACCAGGATTTCTCGCAGCACTGCTGCTGGCTATGCCAGGTTGGCCCGTCGCCGTTCCTGCAACCGGCTGCCTCCGCGCTCCTCGCGCCCGTTTTCCGAATCGCCTGGCTGGAGTGGGCCCCCGGACCCGATGTCCCGCCTGAAGTGCGCCCGCAGGCGCATTTCTCCCGCGGACCTCCCGCGTAAATCCTGCACTCCGTCTTCGTGACCGTTCCGCCGGTTCACCAGCGGCGGCCGCAGAGTTGGCCAGAGGGGAACCTCGAGGGCTGGAGGCATCGTGCGCACTCTCACAATCTCGGCATTGGCGGCTGGCCTGTTTGCCGTTGCGCTGCCGGCGCAGGACACCGCCGAATTGCTCAACCGCATGAAGGCGATGGAGGACCGCATCAAATCCCTAGAGGCTGAAGTCGAGAGCCTGAAGGCCCAACAGGGTGCGACTCCACCGGGGGCCAACACCCCCGCCGCCCCGGTCCCGGCTTCGACTGCCGCTGCGGCTGCGCCGCCGGCAGCAACGCCCGCGGAGGCGGTAGTGCAACAGGCGCCCGGCGCACTGCCGAATTACGGGGGCGCTGCCGCGGGGGCATCCAAGGTCTTCAACCCCGACATCAGCCTGATCGGCGATTTCCTCGGTGGCGCCGGCTATGGCGCGAACCGTCCCACCCCATCGCTCGAGATGCACGAGAGCGAACTCGGTCTTCAGGCCATCATCGACCCCTATGCTCGCGGCGATGTCTTTCTCACATTCGGAGAACAGGGCGTGGGGCTCGAAGAGGGCTATCTCACCTTCACCAGTCTTCCGGGGGCTCTTCAACTGAAGGTCGGCAAGATGCGCGCTGCCTTCGGCCGGGTGAACACGATGCACAATCACGTGCTCCCCTGGACCGACCGGCCGCTGGTCACTCAAGATCTCGCCGGCGGGGAAGATGGAATCAACGATGCCGGCCTCTCGATCAGCCGGATCATCCCCGCTCCTGAAGGGCTGTTTCTGGAGGGCACGGCCCAGCTTTATCGCGGCGATTCCGAAGCGGTGTTCCGCTCTACCCGGCGGAATGACGTCTCCGCCGTGGCGCACCTGCGCGGCTACCGTGATATCAGCGAATCCACGAATCTGGACCTTGGAGCATCGTACGCCCGGGGCCACAGCCCGTTCGGTGATGGCTCGAACCAACTTTATGCCGTCGATGCAACGCTGAGGTGGAAGCCGCTTCGCCGAGCTATCTATCGGTCCTTCATAGCGCGCAGTGAATTCATCCGGGCGCGGACCGTTGTCTCTGACGTCGCCGCTCTCTCACCGCGGCGGACGATAACGCCGTCCGGTTACTACGCCTCCGGCGAGTATCAATTCGGGCGGCGCTGGTTCCTCGGCGGACGATTCGATCGCTCGGAGCGCGGCGCCTGCCTGCCGACCGTACCGTCCACTACCACAGCTTGCGGCCCGTTCATCACCCGGCCGCTGCTGCAAGACACCGGCGGTTCCTTGCTTTTGACCTACTGGCCGAGCGAATTCAGCCAGATCCGCGGGCAGTTGCGCCGCACCAGTTACGGCGAGGGTCTGACCGCGAACGAGTTTCTGTTCCAGTTCGTGTTCTCGATGGGCGCGCATGGAGCGCACCCGTTCTGATGACAATTCTGGAAACCCGGAACGCATTCCGCGCCGTCCGGGACGATAAGGGGCCGATGTGAAGTTACGGACGAAATCTCTCGTGACGGCCGGGTTGCTGCTGACAGTTGGGGCCGGCGCGATGCGCGCCGCTTCCAAACTCAACGTGGTGACAGCCACGGAAGACCTCGCCGCGATCTCCCGCGAGATCGGCGGCGACAAGGTCAATGTCGATTCGATCGCGAAAGGCTACCAGGATCCCCACTTCGTCGAGCCGAAGCCCAGCTTCCTGCTGAAGCTTCAAAAGGCCGACTTGCTGGAGGTGGTTGGCCTGCAACTGGAGATCGGCTGGCTCCCGCCGCTCCAAACGCAGAGTCGCAATCCGAAGATCCAGGTCGGAGCGCCGGGCTACCTGGATGTCTCGCAGTTCTGCAAGATTTTGGAGATCCCGACTGGGCAGATCACTCGCGCGATGGGAGATGTCCACCCGCTCGGGAATCCCCATTATTGGCTCGATCCCGAAAACGGGCGCCGCATCGCTAAGGCGATCCAGAACAAGTTCAGTGAAATGCAGCCCGGCGACGCCGGCTATTTCGCGCAGCGGTACGCCTCATTCGACAGCCGGCTTCGCGATGCCGAAAAGACCTGGGAAGCCAAGATGGCGCCCTACCGCGGCCGGAAGGTGATCACCTACCACCGATCCTGGCCGAACTTCTGCGAGCGCTTCGGCATTGTGGTTGTCGATTACGTGGAGCCGAAGCCCGGCATTCCGCCTACCCCCAGCCACACGCTCGAACTCATCAACACGATGAAGCGGGAGAACATCAAGCTGATCCTGGTGGAGCCCTACTTCGACCTGCGCACGCCCAATTCGATCGCCGGAGCGACCGGCGGCCAAGTGCTGGTATTGATGCCGTCCGTCGGCGGCGTTAAGGAAATCACGAATTACTTCCAGCTTTTCGATTACGACATCAGCTTGCTGGCGAACGCTTTGTCGAAAGCTGAATAGGGACGGCCCATGGGCACACTCTCCTTTCTGTTGCCTCCTTTCGTGGCAAGTCTCATTCTGACGGGCATCCACGCGTACCTTGGTGTCCATGTGGTGGAGCGGGGAGTGATCTTCGTCGATCTCTCGCTCGCCCAGATCGCGGCTCTCGGAACGACCATTGCGGTGTTGAACGGGATCGAGCCGCACGGCGACGGCGCGTACGTCGTCAGCCTCGTGTTTACCTTCCTGGGAGCGGCAGTTTTCTCGACCATTCGCGGCCGCCGCGCGCGCATCCCCCAGGAGGCGGTGATCGGTATCTGCTATGCCGTGGCATCCGCAGCCTCGATTCTGGCCATGAGCAAGTCGTCCGAGCAGACCGAACATCTGAAGGAAATGCTGGTGGGCAACATTCTGACGGTCTCCTGGCCGGAGGTCGGGAAAACCGCGGCGCTTTACGGCGTGATTGGGCTGTTCCACTACATCTTCCGCAGGAAGTTCCTCCTGATCTCCATGCACCCGGAAAAAGCGGAGGCGCAAGGTGTTTCGACGCGCCTGTGGGACTTCCTGTTCTACGCTTCGTTCGGATTCGTGGTGACCTCTTCGGTCGCCATCGCGGGAGTGCTGCTGGTGTTCTGCTACCTGATCGTGCCCTCGGTGGGAGCGATGCTCTTTGCGGAGCGGATCGGCCCGAGGCTGGCCATCGGCTGGACCATGGGCACGCTGGTTTCCGCGCTGGGTGTCTATCTGTCCCTGCAGATCGACCTGCCTACCGGGGCGACGATCGTGTGCACCTTCGGCATCGTGCTGGTCCTCATGGCGCTGTTCCGGCGGCTATTGCGACGCGAAGCCGCGGCACGCTTGCCGGCCGCCACGCGCGAACCGGTTTAGGTTTGACGTGGAAAACGAGGGACAGCAACAGAGCCTGTCGGAGATAGATTTTGTCGGACGTAAAATCAATAACTTACAAATGGTTTGGTTCGCAAGTTATTGATTCTTCGTGCGGGAAGTTTTTTCTCCGATAGGCTCAACAAATTACCCCTTTGGTGCCGAACGAAACGGATCAGCCTGAACTGGTACTTTTCGAGTGAGGTTTTTTGCCCTCTCCCGCCACCGTATGCAGTAGATGCCGAGAGCATTGCCTTGCATTCTGCCCGGACTGGCGCACCACATCACCCAGCGCGGGAGGGGAAGCCCGGAGGGCAACCCGGCGACGGGCGCAACCTCCTCTCATCCACCTGATCTCTAGCCCTGGTCTCGTACCTGACATCCCGCCCGTCGCTGGCCCGCTTCTCCCCGGTGACGCCGGTCGCACCACAATTTCTCCTCTGCTATCAACAAAATCCGCGTCCGGGCTCCGTTGAACAGCGCCCGCCGATGCTACGCTCCGCACGAGGATACCCAATGGCAAGCGACTCCACCAGAATCGTCGGTAAGCAAGTCCGCGTCATCTTCCCCGACGGCCTTCCCCGCGGCCTCGACCCCTCCCAAGTGCAACTGGTCGTCCGCAGCCCGGAACGTCCAACGGATGCCGGCCGCGAGCGCAAAGGCCACGGGACCGTTGACGCGCAACAGAACCGCGACGGTGACGGAGCGGCAGCGCGCCACTCCGCGACTGACACACTCACCAGCGAAAACGAACCCCACCTGCCTCCTACCTCCTCCCTCCTACCTTCTGCGGCGTCCGCGCCGCCCGAG
>DATMXS010000271.1:0-5320 GCA_035561355.1 Bryobacteraceae bacterium
GCAGGAGCGGACGAGTTCAGGGAAGTGATACAGCGGGCGCCCCGTTCGGCGCTGGCCCAGAAATCGCGTGATGAGCTCAAGAAGTTGGGCCTTTCGGTCACGCGGACAACCTCCAAGAAACGCACCGCCGCCAAGACCCGCTAGCCATCCCTCCTTCTCGCCGGCGTGAGCCCGCCGCATCGGAGCGGGCCCGCAGCGCAGTCGAGTTTCCTAACAAGCACGACGCGTTGGCTTTCCTCGACTGGCCGCAGTGTCGTTGCCCTGTGCGAAACTGGATTTGGTACTCATGTCCGAACGCCCTCCCCTGTCCACCTACGAAGCCATCGCCAAGATGATTGACCACTCGCTGCTCCGTCCTGAGCTGAGTGAGGAGCAAGTCCATGACGGGTGCCGCATCGCGCGGCAATATGACGTCGCCACTGTCACGGTGCGACCCGCCGACGTGGATCTCGCTGTCCGCGCCATGGAGGGAAGCGGCGTTCCGGTCAGCACCGTGGCCGGGTTCCCGCACGGATCTCAGACGATCGCGACGAAGGCCTACGAAGCCCGCGACCTCATTCGCCGCGGCGCGAAGGAAGTGGACATGGTGCTCAATATCGGCAAGCTCGTCTCCCGCAATTTCCAGTACATCGAATCCGAACTCTCGCAGATGGCCGAAGCCTGCCATGACAATGGCGCGATCCTGAAGGTCATCTTCGAGAACGCTTATCTGAGCGACGAGTTGAAGATCGTGGCGTGCAAGATCGCGACGAACACCCGCTGCGATTTCGTCAAGACATCGACGGGCTTCGCCCCCACCGGCGCTACGCTCGAGGACTTGCGGCTGATGCGGCAGCACTCCGGCCCGGGCGTGCAGGTGAAGGCGGCCGGCGGCGTGCGCACTCTCGATAGCGCCATTCAGGTTTATGAAGCGGGTTGCGCGCGCTTCGGCGCCACTGCCACAATCGCAATACTCGAGGATTGGAAGAAGCGCCTGGCCGAAATGGCAAGGACGCAAAAGGCGTAGCTATCACCCGCAACGGCGCGCGGGATTGCCCGCGCATATCCGGACGGCAGGCCCACCTGAACAGCCGCATGTGCGGCGCCCGCTTCCGGACTTAAGCACCGTTACTTCGTGATATGCTATGAAACCGCTTCGCCGATGGCCATCTCATTACCCCGGATCTGTATAGCGCTCGGTTGCCCGGCGGTGGACAGCCTGATAGAGCACGCCCGCCGCGAGGTGGAGGCGGGAGAGACCTTCCTCGAATTCCGGCTCGACTATCTTCCGAACCCGGCGGACGGGGCAATTGCCGTCCGCACGCTGCTCGCCGAAAGTCCCGGGTGCACCATTCTCGCGACATGCCGGCGGCACCAGAACCGCGGCCGGTTCAACGGCAGCGTCGAGCAGCAGATCGCGGCGCTCGAAGTGGCCGTCGAGGCCGGCGCCCGCGCCGTGGACGTCGAAATCGAAAGCGCTCTTGCGTCCCCGCTGGCAGTGGATCGCCTGCGCGCCCGCGCCACGCTGGTGCTCTCATATCACAACTTCGAAGGCACGCCCGCCGTGGAGGCAGTTTACCGTAGGCTCGTGCGGATCCCGGCGGATGCCTACAAACTTGTCACGACCGCGCGTAAGCCCTCCGATATACAGCGGCTGCTCGCGCTTCCAAGGGCGCACGCACGCGTCCCCATGGTCGTGCTCGCGATGGGCGAGACGGGATTCCCGTCGCGCGTCCTCTCGCCCATGTTCGGAGGCCTGTATACATACGCGGCGCCGGGGGCGACGGAGGGAACAGCGGCGGGGCAGGTGTGCGCACGCCATCTCCGGCACCTCTACCGGATCGAGAAACTCGCGCGCACTGCGAAGATCTACGGCGTGATCGCCGATCCCGTCGGGCATTCCATATCCCCCGCGGTTCATAACCGGGCGTTTCAGGCGCGCCGCACGGACGCCGTGTATGTTCCGTTCCTCGTGCAGCAGGGGCAGCTTCGGGACTACATGACGCTTGCTGCGAAGCTGCCAGTCTCCGGCTTCAGCGTGACGATCCCGCACAAACAGCGCATCATTAGGTATCTCGATGCGATTGATCCGCTGGCCCGTCGCATCGGCGCTGTAAACACGGTGTGGCGCAAAGCCGGCAAGTGGCGCGGGACCAACACGGATGCAGAGGCAGTCCGCATTCCGCTCGAACGCCGTATCCGCGTCTCAAAATCCTCCATTTTGATCGCGGGCAATGGTGGCGCGGCCCGTGGCGCCGCCTTTGCGCTCGCAGAAGCCGGTGCGAAGCTCTCGATTACGGGGCGAAACCCGGACCGCGTTCGCGCGCTCGCTAAGGCTTGCGACGCCGAGCCGCTCACGCATGAGCAGGCGCAAGCCTCCAGCTTCGACGCGATGGTACACGCAACTCCGCTCGGAATGCACCCGAACGTGAACGAGTGCTTCTTCCAGGACCGCATCCCCGCCGAGGTTGTCTTTGACATGGTGTACAACCCGGTCGAGACGGAACTGCTGCGCCGCGCGCGCGAGCAGGGCAAGACCGCCGTCCCCGGGACGGAGATGTTCCTGGAGCAGGCGGTGCGGCAGTTCGAGATCTGGACCGGCGAGACCGCGCCGCGCGGCGTGATGGAGCGCGCGATCGTGGAGGCGCTCGCCGGGCGTTCGATGCGCAACGGCGCGGGCGGTTAGCACCGCTCTCGGCAGCAGCCCCGAACCCCGCCTACGGCCTATAATCACGAGAATGAAACTCACCCGCAGGGAATGGGCGGGAGCGCTCGTGGTTCCGGCCGCGGCGCTCGCGCAGGCGCCCCCCGCGATGGCGGATGAAGCGCTGGAGAAGGCACGCGAGGAACAGCGGCGTGAATCCGTCGCCATCGCGAAGCTCGACGTTCCAATCGAAACCGAACCGGCCCTTTTCTTCCGCCCATGAACGACGACATCTTCTTTTCCACCATCGGTGAATTGAGCGCGAAGCTAAAAGGCCGGGAGATCTCAGCCGAGGAACTCGCGCGCGCTTTCGCGGGCAGGCTCGAGAAGCTCGGACCTGGGTATAACGCGCTGGCGCTCTCTCTTCGCGACCGCGGCATTGACCAGGCGAAAGAGGTTGACGACCAGATAAAGCGCGAACGCATTCGGGGGCCATTGCAGGGCATTCCATTCGCTGTCAAGGATCTGCTCAGCGTCAGCGGCAAGCCCACCACCTGGGGCGCAAAGCCGTACGCGAAACAAGAGCTGCATTACGACGCGACTGCCGTCACCAAACTGGAGAAGGCGGGGGCATGCCTGATCGGCAAGCTCGCAATGGTGGAACTGGCCGGTGGCGGCGGATACGAGTTCCCATCGGCTTCGATGTTTGGACCTGGCTTGAATCCGTGGGATGTCACGCGCTGGTCGGGCGGCTCCTCGAGCGGGTCTGGCAGCGCCGTAGCGGCCGGGCTCGTGCCGTTCGCGCTCGGTTCGGAGACGTGGGGATCAATCCTGACGCCCGCGGCTTACTGTGGCGTCACCGCACTGCGCCCCACTTACGGACTGGTAAGCCGGCATGGCGCGATGGCGCTCTCCTGGACGCTCGATAAGATCGGGCCGATGTGCCGCTCGGCCGAAGACTGCGGCATCGTGCTGGGCGCGATGGCCGGCGGCGATTCGCGCGATCCGGGGTCCGCGGGAAAGACCTTCTACTACCTCCCGGATTTCGCGCGCAAGATGGAGGAAATTCGCATCGGCATCGCCCCGGTGGATTTCGAAGAATGGGCGGAGCCGGCAACGCGGCCTGCATTCCGCCAGGCGCTGGCCGCGCTCCGCGAATTGAGAGCCCCGATCACTGAGACCGAGCTGCCCGATTTCCCGTACGGGCGCATCACCGGCTTCATCATCGATGCCGAAGGCTCTGCGATCTTCGAGGAACTCATCCAGAGCGGCAAAGTGGACGAACTCGCAGACCGGAAGCAGATCGCCGGCCTTAAAGCCGGGCTCGACATCAAGGCTAAAGACTATCTGAAAGCGATGCGTGTGCGGCGCCTCGCCCAGGACGCGTTGCGCAAGCTGTTCATCGATTTCGACGTGCTCGTCTCGCCGGCGCGCCTGGGAACCGCGTCGAAGGTTGATGCGCCATTGTCGGCGCCCACGGGCCGGCCCGTTCCGAAGCACCAAGGTTTATCGGGACTCTCGGCGGCGGGGAATCTGGCCGGGTTGCCCGCGCTGGTTGTGCCCTGCGGTTTCGCCGAGGGACTGCCGGTGGCCCTGCAACTCGTCGGCCGCCCCTTCACCGAGAGCACCTTGATTGCCCTTGGCCGGGAATTCCAGAAGCAGACGGACTGGCACCGCAAGCGCCCGCCGGTTGCCGCGGCATAGCGCGACCGCCGCCTGGCATATTGTCAATCTTGGCGCGTCAGGGATCCCACTACCGCGCCCAGAATGCCGCATGTCATCATGGCTCCACCGGAGACCATCTTGCTGCGCATTCAACTCGGGCCGGCGCACGGCACCACGTACGTGAGGACGCCGGCGACCAGGGCCGAGCCCGCAGCGACGGCTCCCACGCCTCCGGCCCACAACGGCAACCGCTGACGCGCGCCGGAGAGAAAGATGGCCAGGGCCGCCGTGAGCATCACGGCTCCGGCGGCGATCCAAACTACCGCGATGGCGCTATACGGAGCGCTGACCTCGCGCCACTGCAACGCAACGCGGTATCCACCGCGCGAAACGATCGCCCCGAATAGCAGCATGAGCACGGCGCACAGCAGGCCGGCGATTCGCAGCAGTGGCCGCCGGACCAACAGGAGATTCATGTGGGGCAATTCTACGCGCCTTTACGGGCGCACGGCAATCCCATCTCAGAGAGAGTGTCGCTAGCATGTGATTTGTCCGCTCTAATTAGCAGGTGAAATGTCCGCTTTGACCAGCGGGCGGGATGCTGAAGGTTGAACACTTCTGGGAGCATCTGCGCCGCCCAACTGGAGCAGATGATGAAACTACAAGACGTGATCTTGAAGGCGATGGCCAAGAAGATCACCTGGATGGCGGCGGCGGAGATCGCCGGCGTCACCGACCGGACGATGCGCCGGATCAAGCAGCGGTACGAGGAGTTCGGTTACGACGGCCTGTTCGACCAGCGGCGTGGCAAGCGCAGCGTCCATCGGATTCCGATGGAGACGGCGGAACGGGTGCTGCAGCTTTACCAGGAGAAGTACTTCGACCTGAGCGGCGCGGTCCGCACCGGCGGCGCCGGCCGAGGCGACCGTTGCCCGGCATGCTGTTGCACATCGACGGCAGCGAGCATCGATGGTTCTCCGACGACCGCTATTACGATCTGATCGTGATCCTCGACGATGCGACGAGCGAGAT
>DATMXS010000272.1:0-3276 GCA_035561355.1 Bryobacteraceae bacterium
GTATGAGCCGCAGAAAGAACATGGGCGACTGCCCGTTGACCTGAATATCCTGGATCTGCTGTCCGATTACGCTGTCCCCGCGCTGGGCCGTATCAACTTGCACCTCCTGCCCCTGAGCAACTACTTCCACCGTTTGAATGATGTCTCCGACCTGGAGCTGCAGCGCTCCGAGCGCCACGCTGGAATTCGCGTTCAGGACGACATCGACCTTCTTCAGTGTCTTGAAACCCTTCGCTTCGATCGTGACCGTGTAGCTGCCCGGAAGCAGAACGGGGAAGACGAACTTTCCTTCAAGGTCAGCAGTGGTGTGCTGGGTCGAGTTCTGCTCCTGATTGAGGATGGCAACGGAAGCCTCTGGTACCGCGGCACCCTGCGGATCGGCTACCCTGCCCGAGATCGATCCGGCCGTTGTCTGTGCCGTCAGGAAGATGGGCGATATGAGCAGTACGCATAGGACGACCACCAGTGCGGCGAGGTCACGCCAATAGCCGCCGGTCCGCTCCGAACGCACTGCGGCTGGGCACTTCGGCGGCTGCATGCCGCCGCCACGCCTAGCTCGAGGTGTTGCAAAAGCATACAGGCGCTTCAATTGGGTTGCGCCAAAGCAGGACATCGCTCCCTCCTTGCGGGTGACTATAATATCAGTTGGCACTTATAAACGACTTCGATTCACTTGTCAATGCCGAAGCTGTGTGTGGATCTGTTGCGGCTTCCAGACAGGGTGGACGCTGGCCTCGAAAGCGAACTCGCCAGCCAGGCCGTGCATCGGCTGAGCCTCCTCCAAAGTGCCTTTTAAGCCGTATCTTGAGTAGTTTAGCTTGAACGGGACGCCTCTTGCCGTCTCGAACCCTGGCCGGCCTGCGCATCAGTGTCTCACGGGCCGGCGATGATGCAGGTTCGAAGAGACGCAAGGGCGGGGTTGACCCAAACCTATTACTGATATAGCATTGCGTCCGGGGGAACAACTTTTGACCAGACGTGAGCTCCTGGGCGGCGCCGTCGCATCACTTGCGCTTCCGTCGTATCCACTCGCCGCAGCACGGAAAGGCGAGGCGCCGCACGTTGTCGCGCTCATTGCCGAGAACGAATACGAGACCGCCCGAACCCTTCCAGCATTCCTGAAGGAAGAGATCGAACCGCGGGGCCTGCGTTGTACGGTCGTGGGGGCCGAGACATCGAACGAAGATGATTTCCCGGGGCTGAACGCACTGGCGCGGGCCGACTTGCTGCTCGTGAGCGTGCGCCGCAGGACACCCCGCAAGGAGCAGATGGCCATTGTGCAGCAGTATGTTGCCGAACGCAAGCCTATCGTCGCAATCCGCACGGCGAGTCACGCGTTCGCCCGCGCCAATCCTCCGGCAGGGCACGAAAGCTGGCCGAGTTTCGACCGCGAAGTACTGGGGGGCGAATACGGGGGTTATGATCCCATTGGTCGCAAGGTCGGTTCCGACGTTTGGGCGGACCCTGATGCCAAGACACATCCCGCACTCCGAGGACTCGAGAACGCCCGTTTCCGCAGCCAGAGCTGGATCTATAGAATGCGTTTCGTGGCGCCATCAGTTCGAGTCCTGCTGCGCGGGCGTTGGCCGGAGAACGGGCCGGTCGAATCCGTCGCCTGGGCTAACGAGCAAGACGGAATGAGGGCCTTCTACACGTCTCTCGGCCATCCCGCCGATTTCCAACTAGCACAGTTCAGGCTGCTGCTGCTGAATGCGGTTTATTGGGCACTGGGGCAGCCGACGTCAAGGAAGTAGTTACAGCTGAATGGAGGTGAGCGAAATGCAGCGTCGTACATTTCTTCTGGCGGGTAGTGCCATGCTTTCCGCCCAAACCGCGCCGTCGGATCGTATCGTTCTCGGCGTTATCGGCGCCGGCGGCCGGGGCAACCTGGTCATGACGACGTTTCAGAGAGACCCCACGATCCGGGTCGGCGGAATCTGCGATGTCTACGAACCGAACTTGGAGCGCGCCCTGTCGGTCGCAGCCCGGGCGCAGGGCAGCGAAATGCCGAAGGCGTATCGCAATTACCGGCAGCTACTCGCCGACAACAACGTCGATGCGGTTCTGATTGCCACACCCGAACACTGGCATCACCGCATGGTGCTCGATGCGCTTGCGGCTGGCAAGGACGTATATGTAGAGAAACCCCTCTGTCAGACTCCAGAGCAGGGCGTGGAGTTGATCGAGGCGGAAAAGAAGACGAAGCAGGTGATCCAGGTAGGCATGCAGCGCCGCAGCTACGATCTCTACATCGAGGCTCAAAAAGTCATCGCGGAGGGGGCGCTCGGACAAATCCGCATGGTTCGGTCATGGTGGCTCAACAACTACCTCGGCGGGCAAAGTGATGTGAAGCTGAGCGGTGCGCTTGACTGGGAACAGTGGCAGGGACCGGCAAAGCACCGTGTACCGCCCGATCCGAACCGGTTCCGGAATTGGCGTTATCTTTCAGACTATGCGGGCGGTATCCTTGCCGATCAGGGTGCGCACGTCTTTGATGGCATCCACATGCTGATGGGAGCCGGATACCCGTCAGCCGTAACTGCGGCGTCCGGCAAACCGCACCGAGAGGGCGTGGATATGCCGGAATCGGTGGTCGTTACGGCGCAGTACCCGAGTGACTTCGTCGCGGTCTTCACGATTAACTATGCCGCGATGCGCTACCGAACCCGAAACGATCAACTGAACCACTACGACGGCGACAAGGGGCGGATGGATATCGGGCGCGAGGAATACAGGGTCTACATGCAAGGCGCGGAAGATGCGCCCGCGCTGACCAAGAAATCGGAGCATGGGTTCAATTTCGCCACCGACCTGCACGTACAGAACTTCATCGAATGTATGCGGACGCGTCGGACCCCGACGGCTCCGATTGCGCTTGGCTTTCAAGCCACCCTGGTGCCGCAGCTGGCCAACCTGTCCCTCCGTCACGGGAAGCGAATCCGCTGGACCGGGAACCGAGCGGAGATCTAGCCGTGAACCTTCAGTATCCCTGGAGTGCCATCATTTTCGTTCTACTCGCGGCGCCAGTGTCGGGCCAGGCACCGCTGGCCGGAACCGCACCGCTGACCGGGAATCGCGATTTCGCCATCGAGATGGTGGACGCGATCAACAACTTTCTGGTGAAAGAAACTACCGCAGTCGCGGCCAGCCGCACGCGCTTTTGGAGCCGGGATTTCTCAAGCGCCGACGCCTATTCGAAATCGATTGAAGGTAATCGGTCGAGCCTTCGTCGCATGATCGGCGCCGTGGATGAAAGACTACCCGCAAGTGCTCTGT
>DATMXS010000273.1:0-12093 GCA_035561355.1 Bryobacteraceae bacterium
GCCCGGGCGGTGCGGTGGCAGGATGTAGTCCCTGCTGCGCACGCCAATGTCGCTCTACTGCTCGGCGATGCCGACGCCGCTGCCGCCTCGCAAGACGGGCGTTTCGCGTGGGAACCGCCCCTGCCGTTGCCCTCAAGCAAGCGCCGCGTGCTTCTAACCGGTCAACGAATCAGGTAGGAAGGCGTTCCACGTGGAACATCGACGCTCATCCAGCATCGTTCCACGTGGAACCTCCGAAGGCCCTGCTCACATTCGTTCCACGTGGAACATCGCCGTGGTAGCATGAACTTTCTCCGGAGTGACCCATTTGGGAAAGATCATCGCCATCGCTAACCAGAAGGGCGGAGTTGGAAAAACCACCACGGCCATCAACCTCGGTGCTTCTCTCGCCGCCAATGACCTTCGCATCCTCGTCATCGACTCCGACCCGCAAGGTAACACTACGACGGGCCTCGGCGTCGCAAAGACTGCGGGACGGCTTACGACTTACGATGTCCTGCTCGGGGACTCGGACGTCGCATCTGCCGTGACATCCAGCTCTCTTGAGGGTTTGGATATCCTCCCCGCGGACAAGAACCTCGTCGGAGCGAATATCGAACTCGTCGATATGGACCGTCGCGAGTTCCGTCTCACCGACCGGCTCCATCCGGTTCGGGACCGTTACGACTATATTCTTATCGACTGTCCGCCAGCCCTTGACCTGCTTACGCTGAATGCGCTTGTGGCAGCCGATTCCATACTTGTTCCCATCCAGTGCGAATTCTTTGCTCTCGAGGGCGTCTCCGAACTGATGGATACCGTAGACCGTGTGCGCGACGACCTCGGACATCCGCTTGCAATCGAGGGAATCCTGCTGACGATGTACGATGAGCGCACTAACCTGTCGCGCCAGGTGGCGGCCGACCTTCGCGAGTTCTTCAAAGACGAAGTGTTCAAGACCGTAATTCCCCGCAGCATCCGACTCGCCGAGGCGCCAAGCTACGGCAAGCCCATCCTTCTCTACGACGTACGCGCCCGCGGTGCGGAAAGCTACATCAAGCTCGCCAAGGAGATCCTCGCACATGACGAAGCCCGCAGAACATCAGCGCAAAGCGCTCGGTAGGGGCTTGGGCGCGCTCCTCACGAGCCGCACAACTCCCAAGGCCGAGCCGCCCGCTCCAGCCCCCACAGCTGCCCCGTCCAATGGAGTCGCGCGCCTGCCGATCTCATCAATCGATCCCAACCCGCTGCAGCCCCGCGTGGTGTTTGATCCTACACGGCTCCAGGAGCTCGCCGATTCCATCTCGGCCAACGGCATCATCCAGCCGCTGGTTGTGCGCCCGAGCGGTTCCCGCTATCAACTCGTCGCCGGTGAACGCCGCTGGCGCGCCGCCAAGCTCGCGGGCCTCAAAGAGGTGCCGGCTGTAGTTGAGTCAATCTCGGACGAGCATCTGCTCGAGATCACGCTTGTCGAGAATATTCAACGCGAGGACCTCAACCCGATCGAAGTTGCGCTGGCGTTCGATCGCCTGGCAAACGACCTCCACCTCAGCCACGAGAATATCGCCACACGGACCGGCAAGGATCGCACCACGATCACGAATATGCTGCGCCTGCTCAGGCTGCCTACCGACATCCAGCAACTCGTCGCCGAGCGCCGTATCTCGATGGGCCACGCCCGCGCAATTCTTGGCCTGCCCAATGAGGATCTCCAGCGCCAGCTCGCGGAGAAGGCGAGCTCCCAGGGGCTCTCGGTTCGTCAGGTGGAGCAACTCGTTCAGAAACTGACGCGCGAGCGTGACCCAAAACCCACTGCAGGTGACGGCGCCCACGATCCCAACGTTCGCGCGGCCATTCAAGAACTGGAACGGACGCTCGGAACGCGAGTAACAATCACGGGCAAGCCGGATGCGCGCGGCCGGATTGAAATCGAATTCTATTCGGCGGAGGATCTCGACAGAATCTACTCGTTGATCGTCAACGAAAAAACCGCGGGACAGGCTGTCTGAAAAAGAATTGGTGCCGGCGGCTGGATTCGAACCAGCGACCTTGGGATTATGAGACCCACGCTCTAACCGACTGAGCTACACCGGCCTAGTGCAAAAGCTGACTGTCTTCCAGCGTAAGTAGCCGGAAGGCTGTTTGTCAACGCGACGGAGCAGCAACTTCGTACATTAATATCCATTCACGTCGGGGTCTTGACAGAGCTCACCTTTCGGTGCATAGTGAATTCGGAAGCCGAGCTTGAACGCTTGGTTTTCCGGTCTCCGGGACCGGAGGCCAGTCGCGGTCCTAAGCAGCTTTGGGGCCGTATTTGGTTGATAGGAGGAAGTCCTATAGAACGTCCACACTGCACGGGCGACTACCTGCTTCCATGCTGACTGGCTGTGACCTGAGACGCCTGCTGGCTCCCAAACGAACCAGCGCGCCGCGGTAAATTGCACCGCTGGAAAGGCCGTAAAACAGCCAGCCTTGTGAGCGGCGATGCCGAATACTCGCATCAGCACGGAGTCGGCGGTCGCCCTTCGTATTTAGCCCGCCTTTTTTAGTCTTCATCCGCCGATTTGACGCACGTCCGTTGCGTTCGCTAGATTCATCAGTGTCACAGTGAATGCCGTTGAATTCCAAGGCGTCTCGAAGAGCTATTCGATCTACGACTCGCCTGGAGACCGTCTAAAGGAGCTCGCTACCTTCAACCGCCTCCGGCGCCACAGGGATTTCTGGGCCTTGCGAGACGTCTCTTTTGAAATCGGCCGCGGGGACACGTTCTGCGTGATCGGTGAAAATGGCGCAGGCAAGAGCACCCTGCTTCAGATTTTGGCCGGGATTTTAGCGCCCACGCACGGGACGGTTTCCGTACACGGACGTGTTTCCGCCCTTCTCGAATTGGGTTCGGGCTTCAATCCGGAGTTCTCGGGCCGCGACAATGTGTACATGAACGGCGCAATCCTCGGCTTGTCCTCCAAGCAGATGGATTCTAAGTATCGGGCTATCGAGGAGTTTGCCGAGATCGGCGACTTCATTCGCCAGCCGGTCAAGACGTATTCGAGTGGTATGGTCGTTCGTCTTGCGTTCGCGGTGGCGATCCATGTTGATCCTGAAATCCTCCTGGTCGATGAAGCCCTGTCGGTCGGCGATATTTACTTCCGCCAGCGGTGCATGCGCAAGGTTCATGAGCTCCGCTCGCAGGGGATCACAATCGTTTTCGTATCTCATGCGATCGGCGACGTTAAAGCGGTCGGCGACCGAACGTTATGGCTTGAGGGCGGCCGGGTGAAGGACTTGGGCGATACCGACACGGTCGTCACGCGCTATCTGGCGGCAATGACGGAGAAGGATTCAAGCTACGTCACCACGCGCAAGCAGCCGATCACACGCAGGGAAGGCCGGTTTACCGCGCCCGAAGTGGTAGACAGAATCCCTAATATCGATCACCGGCACGGTGACGGGCGCGCAGAAGTTATCGGCATTGCGGTCCTGAGCGCTGAGGGACGCCCGTTGCACCTTCTGGAGCCGGCGTCGCGAGTAACCGTTCGCATCAGTGTCCGTGCAAAAGAGGAGATCGGGCATCCGAACATCGGCTTCATGCTCCGCAATCATCTCGGCATCGATTTCTCGGGTACGAATACCTCCCGTGAAGGCGCCGAGGTGCCTCCGATGCTGCCCGGCGATGTCTATACGGTGGATTTCCACGTGGAGATCCCCGAATTGTATCCGGCCTTCTTCTCGTTTTCGCCGGCTATAGCCGACGGCACGCACCACAGCTACGTGATGTGCGATTGGATCGACAATGCCATCACACTTCAGATGGGCCATGGTGAAGGCCAGGTGTATGGGTACGTGCATCTGCCCTGCCGCGTCACCCTGAACGAGCCCCTTTCCCAGAGCGCGCAATCAGCGCCGGAGATCAATGTCCGTTGAATTCACAGGCGAGCGAGTAGTTCCCGGCGAGGTGGATCCCGACCTCTGGAATGAGCACCTGGCGCGCTACGTTTTCGCCTCGCGCTTCGCGGAAGACAGGCGCGTTGTGGACGCCGGATGCGGGACGGGGTACGGCACTGCGGAACTCGCTCGCTGTGCCCGAAGCGCGGTCGGCATTGACGTCGCGCCTGACGCGGTTCGCTACGCGGCAGGGAAGTTTCAGAGTCCCAACCTGTCCTTCATCGCAGCGTCCTGCGCCACGCTGCCTTTTGTGCACGGCGCGGCGGACCTGATCGTCGCCTTTGAGGTCATCGAGCACATCACCGAGTGGCGCGAGTTCCTCGCGGAGACAAGACGGGTGCTGCCACCTTCCGGCCTCCTCCTGATTTCCACTCCGAACCGGGCCTACTACTCGGATTCGAGGCGGATCACCGGGCCGAACCCTTATCACGTACACGAATTCGATCACGATGAGTTTGAGGCTGCACTGCGGGCGATATACCCGGAGGTAGCGCTCATCCTCCAGAATCACGTGCCCGCAATCGCGTTTCAGCCATGCGCGGGTGGCGCTCGAATCGAGCTCGCGGGCGACGGCGGCAGGCGTGGGGATCCCGCCGGCGCGCATTTTCTGCTGGCGTTGTGTTCCGCCGCTCCGCTGCCTGAACCGCCGACCTCCCTGTATCTGCCCTCCACGGCCAACATGCTCCGCGAACGCGAGCGTCACATCGAGATGCTCGAGACCGAGCGCGAGCAGCTTAGGCGCGAAAAACAGGGCTTGGTTGAAATGGTTCGGGCTTTGAACGCCGAACTCGAGCAGGCGCACGCCGGCTACGGCGCCCGGATCGCCGAGTTGGAGCAGAGCGAGCGCGAGAAAACCGGCTGGGCGCAGCGGGTGCAAGCCGAGCTTACAGAATGCGCGGCTCTCCTCGACCGTGCCGAACAGACCGTAATCGAACGCTCCGAATGGGCGCAACGAGTGCAGGCCGAACTCGACCACGCCCGGCAGATTCTCGAGATGGCGCGCGCGTCGCGCTGGGTGAAGCTTGGCCGCAAGGCCGGCCTTGGCCCGGACCTCACGTAGGCTTGATATGGCGCGGTCCGCACACCTGCTTCGCTCGCTGCCGCTCCTTTTGGTCTGCCCCGTTTTGCTGGTGATCGCAGCAGTGGCGATGGCCGCCTCGGACGTTCTCTGGATGCTCTTCGGCCGCTCGCGGAGGCCGGACTGCCAGAAACGCAACACCGGCTCGGCAAGCGTCGTCATTCCCAACTGGAACGGGCGGGACCTCCTCGAACGGTATCTCCCTTCGGTCATCGAAGCCATGGCAGGGAACCCGGACAACGAAGTCATCGTCGTCGATAACGGTTCCGCAGATGGCAGCGCCGAGTTCGTCCGACAGCGTTTTCCCCAGGTACACCTGATCGCGCTCGAAACCAATCTCGGCTTTGGCGGCGGCTCAACCGCCGGATTCCGCGCGGCGAAGAACGACATCGTCGTACTGCTGAACAGCGACATGCGCGTCGCACCGGACTTCCTCGCACCGCTGCTACAGGGCTTCCAGGATGACCGCGTCTTCGCGGTTGCGTGCCAGATCTTTTTCAGCGATCCCGATAACCGCCGCGAGGAAACCGGGCTCTCCGAAGCGCACTGGCGCGAGGGCACGCTCAGAGTGCGCCACCGGATCGACAGCGCGGTTACGGGACTTTACCCCTGCTTCTACGGCGGCGGCGGCTCCACCGCGTTCGATCGCCGGCGCTTCCTCGAACTCGGCGGCTTCGACCCTTTGCTGCGGCCCTTTTACCTCGAGGACACCGATATCGGCTACCTCGCCTGGAAGCGCGGCTGGACCGTACTTTACCAGCCCCTCAGCCGGGTGTGGCACGAACACCGGGGCACCATCGGGAAACACTTCACCCGGGCATACATCGAATCCGTTTACCAGAAGAACTTTGCACTGTTCACGTGGAAGAATATCCACTCGTGGAACAAGCTCGTCCCGCATTTTCTCTTTGCTCTGGCTGGCGCGGTGGCGAGCTCGATTTCAGGCGATGCGCCTCACCGCGCGAACGCGGCCGGACTCTGCCGCGCGTTCCTCCAACTGCCCGGCGCACTCGCGTCACGCTGGCGTGCGCGTTCGCTCGCGTCGATCGATGATGATGAGGCATTCCGAAGACCGCTGGGAGGCTACTACCGCGATCGCTTCCAGGCTGCGTCCGAGCCGGCGCCAGAGCGTCCGCGCGTCCTGTTCGCTTCGCCGTACCCGATTTGCCCGCCCGTTCACGGCGGTGCGGTGTTCATGCACGCTACGCTCGAGGCGCTGGTGGAACACTGTGACGTCCACCTGATCTGCCTCCTCGAGGCTCCCGATCAGCGCCACGCGCACGAGGGACTCGCACGACTTTTTTCGTCGGCTGAGTTCGTGCTGGATATCGAGCGCCGTCCACACGGCGCAGGGTCCATACTGCCGCACGCCGTTCGCGAGTACGCGAGCGACGATCTGGCCTGGCTTATTCACCGCCAGATTTTGACGCAGCGGATTGACGTAGTTCAGCTCGAGTACACGCCGTTCGCGCAGTACGCACACGGCTTCCACCACATCGTCGAGGCGCTGTTTGAGCACGATGTCTACTTCCAGTCGGTCGGGCGCGGAATTGCCGGACCGCTCGCGGTTCTCGAGTATCTGCGCGCGTTGCGTTTCGAACTGAGAGCGCTGGACCGGTTTGACCGCATCCAGGCGTGTACCCGCGAGAACCGGGATTACATCCTACAGTTCCGTCCAAGACTTGAAGCGCGTGTTCAGGACGGGCAGCGGGCCGCCATCGAGACCTCGCGTTACCCATACCAGGCGGCTGGCCGCGAGCCCGCGACAATGCTGTTCCTGGGAAGCTTCCGTCACTTGCCGAATCGTGATGCGCTGGACTGGTTCGTGCATCGGGTGCTGCCCCACGTATTGAAACGGAAGCCCGAGGCGAGGCTCGTGATTGTGGGTTCGGAGCCGCCGCCGCGGCACGCATTCCCGCCGGGCTCCACGATAGAACTGCGGGGCTTTGTCGAGGACGTTCGCGAGCCGCTGTCGCGGTACGCCGTGTTCGTTTGCCCGATTCTGAGCGGCTCGGGTGTGCGGGTCAAGCTGCTGGAGGCCTTCGCCTCCGGAATCCCGGTGGTTTCCACTCGGATCGGTGCGGAGGGACTGGCTAGGGATGATGGCCAGTTCTGCGCGCTCGCTGACGATCCGGTTGAGTTCGCTGCGAAGGTGGTGCAGTTGCTGGACGCGCCGGAGCGAGCGGCTGCCATGGCCGCTCGCGCGAGAAATGAGGTCCTGCAGAATTGGGACGCGACCGCCCTCACCCGCCGCCTGGTTGGAAGTTACCGCGAGGCGCTGGCCGGCAAGCGACGGGCAAAAATCAGCGAGCCGGCTTTGGTTTGATCTCGCGCTCGAAGCGGGACGCGACCCGATCGGCCATCTTGTTCAAAGCCTCCGGCGCAACGCCGCGACTCTTCTCGAACGTTGACCATAGGACCGAGCGCGATTCCGCGGACACCAGGAACAGCGTGCCCTTGCCGCGGGAGAACGAAGAGACAGGCACAGGCGGCGCATCCCCGGCGAATTGCGCGGAAGCTGCCGGGGCGCCCTCTTTCTTGTCTTCGCTTTCCTTCGGGGCCGGCTTGGCGGGCGGTGGGTACAATTCGTCCAGCTTGCGCTCCAGGTTCACGCCCAACCTGTCAGTCAGGATGGCGTCGGCCTTTAAGGGGTCCGCGACAACCTGTACCGCACCTCCGCGTGTGAGGCGGCTCGCAAGGAACTGATCGAATCCGTGCGCCATCGGAAGCACGTAGACGGTTCGAACCTCGTGCAGTGCAGTCGCAGGCGCGTCCTGGCCAGCCAGCGAGGATGCGGCCGCAAAAAAGCCGCATAATAGAACGGCGGTGAGTCTCATGACAGTTACCATCATAGCCAACGGAGGCTCGCGGCCTTTTCCGCTACGCTAGCTCGCAATGTACAGGGATCTCAAGATCACGGTTGTCATCCCGTGCCTCAACGAAGAGCAGGGCATCGAACAGGTGCTGCGCCGGATGCCCGCCTTTGTGGATCAGGTGATCGTAGTAGACAACGGCTCGACGGATCGCACGACCGACGTGGCCCAGTCGTTCGGCGCGCAGGTGATTCGCGAAGACGTTCGCGGGTACGGCAGAAGTTACCGGCGGGGATTCGGGTGCGCGACCGGGGACGTGATCATCACCCTCGATGGCGACCACAGTTACCCGGTGGATGCAGTGTCTTATCTCATTGAGGCGCTGCTTCATCTCGACGTCGATTTCCTGAACGCCTCGCGCTTTCCCGTGCGCGACCGGCACGCCATGAGCTTCAAGCACAAATTCGGAAACCTCGTGCTCTCGACCGCGATGTCGATGCTCTATTTCCGCTGGGTGCGGGACTCGCAGTCCGGGATGTGGGTGTTCCGCCGGTCCATTCTTCAGAAGATGGACCTGATCTCCGACGGGATGGCGTTTTCAGAAGAAATCAAGATAGAGGCGCTGAAGCGGCGCGGCATCCGTTTTGGAGAAATTCCGGTGAATTACTCTTCTCGCTTGGGCGAAGTAAAGCTTAACCCGTGGCGGGACGGCTTCTACAATCTCTGGTTTCTGCTGAGAAAGCGGTTTACAGGCGCCCCTAAACGGTGTTAGTATCGGGCAGTCACCCGCCGCGATTCATTCCTATTTGTACTCTCCTTTCGTGCATGGCCCGCAGTGCTCCTGTGTGCGCGCCGCTCTGTGGCCGCCCGCCAGTGAATTCAATGAGCGCCTACGGGGTTGTAATCGTCACTTACAATTCGGAAGCCGAGATCGGGCGATGCCTCGACTCGCTCGCAGCCTGTTCGAAGCGCGCCGAAGTTGTCGTCGTCGATAACGGCTCGACAGACGGAACGCTCGAAGAAATTCGCAACCGGCCGGACGTGACACTCGTCGCAAATCTCTGGAACCGCGGCTTCGCAGCCGCGTGCAACCAAGGGGTCGCGCTTCTGCACCACGATTGCATTCTGTTGTTTAATCCGGATGCCTGCCGCCCGAAGGGATTGGACGCTTTGGTAGCCGCGTGTTCGGCCGACGGCGTCGCCGCGGCAGCGGGCCGCCTGACGGGAACCGATGGCCGTTTGCAGCAAGGTTTCATGGTGCGCCGGCTGCCGACCGCGTGGACCCTCGCATTCGAGGCGCTAGGCGTCAACCGCCTCTGGCCAGCCAATCCGGTGAATCGAAGGTACCGGTGCTTCGGGTTCGATGCGGAACGCGCGCAGCCTGTGGAGCAGCCGCCGGGGGCGTTCCTGATGGTTAGCCGCCAAGCCTGGCAGGCATTGGGAGGCTTCGACGAGAGCTTCTTCCCGTTGTGGTTCGAAGACGTTGATTTCTGTAGACGTGCAGGCGATGCAGGCTATCGGATCTTATATGTGCCCGCGGCCTCGGCGGTGCACGCGGGCGGTCATTCCGTTCGGAAGCTGAGTTCCGCAAGCCGTCAAGCTTATTGGTATGGTACGCTGCTATCGTATGCGGGCAAGCATTTCCGCCCGGGAGCCGTACGGGCGGTTTCCGTGGCGGTTACGCTGGGTGTCTTGCTCCGCGGGTTTCTGGATGCCGTAAACTCCAGGAGCTTTGCATCGACGATCGCAGCTATTCGAGTGGTTGGGTTGGCCGGCCGGTATTTCAAAGCGGGCCGGAGCGAAATGGCTAGTTTGTCGAGGGCTTTTGCCGACTTTTAGGGCGCAACTTCCGGTGCCACTATCGCACAAGTTCACACTTCATGGCCCATTCTGAACTGGTATCGATCACAATCGTCACGTACAACAGCGGTCGATACATTACGCGTTGCGTCGAATCCGTCCTGTCACAGACGTGTCCTAATATCGAACTGATCCTGATCGACAACGCGTCCACCGATGGCACGTGCGGAGCGCTGCGGCAGTTTCAAGACCGTTGCGTTGTTGTTTATAACGACACCAACGTCGGCTTCGCGGCCGCCCAGAACCAGGCCATTCGACTCGCCCGCGGCGAGTGGGTTCTCACGCTGAACCCGGACATGTTGCTGACTCCGACCTTTGTCGAATCTTTGCTCCAGGCGGGGCGGATTGACCCTAAGGTCGGCACCGTATGCGGTAAGCTCCTCACGATGAGCCCGGACTTCCACCTGCCGGAACGCCCGGTCGTGGATTCCACGGGCATGTACTTCACGCCGATGCTCCGCCACCTGGACCGTGGCAGCCAGGAAGCCGACAACGGCCATTACCTCAATTACGAATATGTGTTCGGCGCGACCGCCGCGGCTGCGCTCTACCGCAAGTCGATGATCGACGACGCTTCGATCGATGGCGAGTTCTTCGATCCTGACTTCTTCGTCTACCGCGAGGACGCGGACGTCGCATGGCGCGCTCAACTCCTGGGCTGGCGCTGCCTCTACACCCCGCACGCACGCGCCTATCACGTACGCACCGTGCTTCCGGGAAACCGCCGCGCCCTGCCGGCCGTGATCAACATGCATTCGGTAAAGAACCGGTTCATCATGCGCATCAAGAACATGACCGGGGACCTTTACCGTCGCAACTGGTTCTCCATCACAGCGCGTGACCTGGCGGTGATCGGCTGCTGCCTCGTGCGGGAGCACACGTCCCTCAAGGCATTTTGGTTCGTGCTGCGGAACTGGCGCCGGATTTTGGCGAAACGCCGCGAGATCATGACACGCCGCCGCGTGAGCGACGAATATATCGCCACCTGGTTCCACTACACGCCAATCAGCATGCCGTTGCCCAACGGAACGGCGGCCGCCGCCAAGCGGCGCCATGACCAGCAGAAGGCGGCCAGTTCGGCCCAGCAGTTCGAATACTAGTGCGGCTGGCAATCCTCGGGACTCGCGGCATTCCCGCACGCTACGGCGGTTTCGAAACCTTCGCAGAAGAGCTTGCCACCAGGCTGACGGAGCGCGGTCATCAGGTTACTGTTTATTGCCGGCAGCGAACCGGCGTTCCCGAGTTTCGCGGTGTGCGTCTTCAGTACACGCCTACGATACGTCACAAGTATCTCGACACCATCATCCATACGCTGTTCTCCACGCTGCACCTGATGCTTCACCGGCCTGACGTGGCGCTCTATTGCAATGCCGCGAACGCGGTGTTTACGCTGATTCCGCGCCTTGCGGGAGTGCCGGTCGCTCTGAACGTCGATGGATTGGAGCGTCACCGCCAAAAGTGGAACCGCCTCGCCAAGCTCTGGTACCTCATTTCGGAACGCCTTAGCACGGTGTTTCCAACTGCCGTGGTGAGCGATGCCCGCCAGATCGAAACCTATTACCGGGAGCGCTACGGCAAGCGGACCCACATGATCCCGTACGGGGCGGAGACCGGCAAGGTGAGCAGTACGGACGCGCTCGACCGCCTCGGCCTTGAGCCGGGCCGCTATTTCCTCTACGTCACCCGCTTCGAACCCGAAAACAATCCTTTGCTGGTGCGGGAGACCTTTGAGTGCGTCGAGACAGATCTGAAGCTGGCGCTCATCGGCGATGCCCCGTACGCACGCGAGTACATCGACCGCGTACGCGCCACATCCGACCCGCGCATCCTGCTTCCGGGCGCTATCTACGGCGAAGGCTATCGCGAGTTGCAATCGCACAGCTTCGCGTATATCCATGCGACCGAAGTCGGTGGTACGCATCCCGCGTTGATCGAAGCGATGGGGCGCGGCTCCCTGGTTTTGTACCTCGAGACGCCCGAGAACACCGAAGTTGCCGGAGGCGCGGGCGTACCCTTTCGGCACGATACGCTGTCTGACGCAGTACGGCGTGTCCTGGCGATGAGCGAGGCCGAGCGCGATGCGTATCGCAGCCGCGCGGCCCAACGCGTTCGGGAGCGCTATGATTGGAATGCCGTAACAACCGATTACGAGAGCCTGCTGCTAAGCCTCGTCCAACCCAGGAAGTAACGTCTATGGAAGCTTTGCCCTGCCGATCGTGGGTCGAGATTTCCCGAAGCCGGATTGCCCGCAACTTCGGGTCGCTGCGAGCCGCGCTCGGACCGGAAGTGGAACCTGCCTGCGTCGTCAAGGCGGACGCCTATGGTCACGGAGCCGTTGAGGTATCCCGCGTTCTGGTGCGTGAAGGCGCACGCTGGCTGGCCGTCAGTTCCGTCGAGGAAGGGGTCGCACTGCGCCAGGCG
>DATMXS010000274.1:0-2476 GCA_035561355.1 Bryobacteraceae bacterium
CGCCAGAGTGCGGATGACACGCACAAGCGGGGGAGGTTCGGGAAAGGTCTGCGCGGCAGCCGCGGCGCAGAACAGTGCTGCCAGGGACAGGATTCGCATAGCCTCCAGGATCTCAAACCACCGGCCCGTCGGATTATCGCAAATTCGCGAATGGTCTACCGTGCGAGCGAGGCTACCATCTTGAACCCCCCACTTAGCGACAACTGACAGTTTGTGGCGTAAGATGATGGCGATGCGCCGATCCAGATTGCTGAAAGGCTTCCTGGTGCTAGCAGCTAAGGCAAGCCGAATGAGAAATGCTAAGGTCGGGCTCTCTTTGCTGGTGCTCCTCGCAGGGTCGCCAGCGCTTGTTTGGTCCCAGCAGAATTCTGCAACGCCCCCGCCAGCGCCGGAAATCCGAGGCATCGTCCTGGAGCCCGAAACAAATCAGCCTGTGGGCGGCGCGGAGGTTTTGCTCTCCATTCAGCAGGCTGGACCGATCCGATTCAACGGGGGATGGCAACCTGACGAAGCCAGGAAAATCCGGACCGACGAAACCGGCGCGTTCCGGATCACGCTGGACAAGCCAGGACCTTACCGCGTGGAAGCCAAAAAGCCGGGCTACGCCGCACCGGAAGAGAGCGGCGCCCGCGCCTACGCCGAAGTCGCTCTCACGGCGGACAAGCCGGTCGCGGAACCGAGGCTGTTTTTGGCCCGTCCCGGAGAGGTCGGCGGAAGCGTGGTGGACGAGGACACAGGCAAGCCTCTCGTGAAGTTCCGCCTGTACGCCGTGCGCAAGCGGGGTTGGCGCGGGTTCTGGCTGCACGACGGTCGCTTGGCTGTAACCGATGCCGAAGGAAAGTTCACCGTAACCGGGCTCTCGCCCGGTGAATACGCCGTAGAGATCGGCCCGCAGGGCGACCCGGCGAAGCGGGTCATGACAAAGTTCAAGACGAAGGAAACGGAGGCTGTGGACCGGGATTATGAATTGACCTACTGGCCTGGAGGCCACGGGCAGGATGCCGCGCTGCCGGTGATCGTGTCTCCCGGAGGGTCGGTGAATGTCGGAGAATTGCGGGTGAAAAAAGTTCTATACCACCGGGTTCACGTGCGCGTCCCCGTTTCAAACTGCGAGCCCGGCGATACGATGCATCTTACTGAATGGGTAAAGACGTCCCAAGGGGGCCTGTCGAGCGGCATTCTTGCGAGCGTGCCCTGCGGCAAGGACGTCCTGGTCACGGGATTTCCTCCCGGAACGTACCGCCTGATGCTCGCCATCGACGGGCGGACTCTGGAGACGCGCGGCACGGCCTCAATTACGTTCTCGATTGCCGAAGACAATATCGCGATTGACGCACCGCTGGTGGCGGGCGTGCCGGTAGACGGTGCCTTTGTGGCAGCGGATGGGGCCGCCCTGCCGGACCTTTCCAAGCTCAGGGTCTGGCTTGCGTACACCGATTTCGTTGGCTCCTCGGGCGAAGAGTCCCCATCGCCACAGTCCGACGGGAGATTTCGGTTCAAGGCTGTGCGGGCTCTTGAACAGACCGTCGTCATATCCGGGCTGGATTCGGGCCACTACATCAAGGAGATCCGGTACAACGGTATCCCGCTGGCCGGGAACGTCGCGCCTTTCGATAAGCCGGCCGCTACGCATTCGCTGATAATAGTCGTTGACGATAAACCCGCGACTATCGTCGGTTCCGTCGTGAGCGACGGCAAACCCGTCCCCGAGGCGTTCGTTTTCGCAGTGAAATGGCCCTTGGACTTCCTCGGTCTGAACCGGCCAAGCATGGCACGCGGCGACAAGACCGGCCATTTCCAAATCCCCGGCCTCGCTCCCGGCGAGTATAGAGTTACCGCCGTCTCCGCCGACTACATGGACCGGGCGAAATTGATGGACATCCCGAATTCGGTTGTCCAGCGCGTGCTGGAGGCCGGCAAAAAGATAGAAGTGGGGCTGAGGGGGTTTCAGAATGTGGAATTGGTGCTGACGGAATTGCGTTAGCCTGGTGGTTCCGGCACCCGGCACCGCCCGCCCCCCGATATTGTGTACTAACCTGCGCAACGATGAGAAGCTTTCTAGGCCTTCTTGGCCTCTTTGTCGGGTATTCAGTTCTTGAAATCATTAGTTCTGGCCGAAACACGGCCTTACCGGAAGCTGGTGGGAATCAGTCACTTCCCCGGTTTGCGGCCGACACGCTGAACTGCATTCCGCGGCGACCAGCCGTGGGCGGATGACGAGCCACTCGGACGTTGCGCGCACCCCAGTATGTTCGCGGCCCGCGCGGGATGCGAAGCGTTTCTGGGGGGCTAGTCGAGCCGCTTGTGGAAACGTGCCGCGCTCAAGTACATCACTGTCACCCCGTATATCAGCAGCGCCAGCATCTGGGGCCACAGCACATCCGCGCCGGTGCCCTTGAGGAACACCCCCCGGGTGATCTCCATAAAGTAGCGCAAGGGGTTCAGATACGTCACCCACTGCACCACTTCCGGCATG
>DATMXS010000275.1:0-2511 GCA_035561355.1 Bryobacteraceae bacterium
GGGGATGGCGAAGGCTGCCAGGAGTCCTGGGACAAATCCGCTGATCGAGCGGTTTACCGTATCCGCGTACACGATTCCAACCGATTTCCCCGAAGCGGACGGCACCTACGCCTGGGACCAGACCACCCTCGTTCTGGTGGAGGCCGGCGCCGGCGGGGAAACGGGCCTCGGGTATTCTTACGCGAGCGAGGCCGCGGCGCATGTTGCCGGTGACGTACTGGCGCGAGTGGCAATCGGCCGCAACGCTCTCTCGATTTCCGGCTGCTGGATGGCGATGCGGGCGGAACTGCGCAACGCAGGCCGGCCCGGCATCGGCGCCACGGCGATCTCCGCTGTCGATAACGCGCTCTGGGACTTGAAGGCGCGCCTGCTCGGTATTCCCCTTGCTTCGCTTCTCGGTATGGCTCACGAAGCAGTGCCGGCCTATGGCAGCGGCGGCTTCACCGCCGGATGCTCGAGTGTGGCGCGGTGGACGTGCTGCAGGCCGATGCCACCCGGTGCGGCGGAATCACCGGTTTTCTGGCAGCGGGAGCCCTCGCGGAAGCGGCGAGCATGCCGCTCTCAGCCCACACCTCGCCGACGCTGCACGGGCATGCCGGCTGCGGCGTCCGGCCGATGCTCAACGTCGAGTATTTCCACGACCACGCGCGCATCGAACAGATGCTCTTCGACGGCGCACTGCGGCCTGTCCACGGTCTGCTGCGTCCCGATCTATCCCGGCCCGGCCTGGGCCTTGAATTCAAGCGGCAGGACGCTGCTCCTTATCTGATCTACCAGCACGAAACCAGAGGCGAATAATGGCTGCACTCGTCCACATTCACGAATCCGGCGAACCGGGGCGCGCGACGCGTGTGCGTCCTGGAGACACGCAGAAGTCCTATGCCGGCGAACTCGCCGCCGAGCTCGGCAGGCGCGTTAAAGGCGAGGTTCGATTCGATGACGGGTCGCGCGCGCTGTATGCGACGGACGGCTCGAATTACCGGCAGACGCCGATAGGAGTGGTGCTCCCGAAAGATACCGAGGACATCGTAGAGACAATGGCGCTGTGCCGCAGGTTCGGAGCGCCGGTGCTCGCACGCGGAGGAGGGACCAGCCTCGCGGGCCAGTGCTGCAACGTAGCAGTCGTGATCGACTGCTCGAAATACATGCGCGGCGTGCTGGAGCTCGATTCGAAGCGCAAGTTGGCCCGCGTGCAGCCGGGCATCGTCCTCGATCAGCTGAACGCCGAAGCGGGAAAGTGCAACCTTATCTTCGCGCCGGATCCAGCAACGCACAGCCATTGCACGCTCGGAGGCATGATCGGGAATAACTCCTGCGGCGTTCACTCGGTGATGGCAGGCAAGACCGATGACAACGTCGAGGAGTTGGACCTCGTCACTTACGACGGGGTCCGGATGCGCGTGGGCAAGACGGGCGAGGAGCAGGCGAAAGCGCTGGCGCGCAAGGACGGGCGCGAGGGTGAGATTTACCGGGGCATGCTCGCGTTGCGCGACCGCTATGCGGACCTGATCCGCGCGAGGTTCCCCAATATCCCGCGGCGCGTCTCAGGCTACAACCTGGATCGCCTGCTGCCCGAAAGGGGATTCGACGTCGCCAAAGCGCTGGTTGGAAGCGAATCGACGCTGGTGTTCGTGCTGGAAGCAAAGGTGCGGCTGGTCTACAGCCCGCCCTTCCGCGCCCTGGTCGTACTCGGGTACCCGGACATTTACCAGGCAGCCGATCACATTATTGAAATCCTCGAGCACAAGCCGATCGGGCTCGAGGGCATGGACGACATGCTTGTCGAGAACATGCGGAAGAAGGGGCTGCACGTCCCCGACCTGACATACCTTCCGGACGGCAAGGGCTGGCTGCTGGTCGAGTTCGGAGGCGAGGACCAGAAGGAGGCGGACCACGAGGCGCGGCGTTTCATGAAACGGCTCTCGCGCGATCCGCAGCCGCCCTCCATGAAGCTGTACGAGGACAAGGAGGAGGAAGGGCGGGTGTGGCAGCTTCGCAGGTCCTGCCTGGGGGCGACGGCATTCGTGCCGGGTGAGCCGGTCACGTGGGAAGGGTGGGAGGACTCGGCGGTGCCCCCGGACAAACTCGGGAGTTACCTGCGCGAGATGTGCGACCTGTATCACAAGTACGGATACCGCGGCGCGTTGTACGGCCACTTCGGCCAGGGGTGCGTGCACACGCGGCTCAACTTCGATTTCAACTCGGCGGAGGGGATCGACAAGTATCGCCGGTTCGTCCATGAGGCCGCGCACACTGTGGTGCGGTACGGCGGGTCGCTCTCCGGAGAGCACGGCGACGGGCAGTCGCGCGCGGAACTGCTGCCCATCATGTTCGGCAAGGAACTGGTGCAGGCCTTCAACGAGTTCAAGACGCTGTGGGACCCGGACCTGAAGATGAATCCGGGCAAGGTTGTCTACCCGTATCGCGTGGATGAGAACCTGCGCCACGGCGCCGACTACAATCCGCCGCAGCCGCAGACCCACTTTGCGTTTCGCGAGGAGGGCGGATGGG
>DATMXS010000276.1:0-4487 GCA_035561355.1 Bryobacteraceae bacterium
CTCACATCGTGACCAGGCGCACCGGGTGTACGCTGGAAGCAATGAAGCACGCTTTGGCAGGAATGCTGCTGCTGGGGACGGCGCTCTGGGGCCAGGAAGTTGCGCCAACCGGCATTCTCAAGGGCGAGGTTATAGAGCGGGGCGAATCCGTTTCGGGTGACGTCGCGATCCGTGTTGTGGACCACCGGGTGTTTCGGTTGCGCTACGATGCCGCGACGTATGCAGAGCGTGATGGCAGACGCGTTTCCGTCGGTCAACTGCGGCGCGGTGAGACGGTCGAGATCATCGCCGATGAGGGTGCACGGCCAAATGAACGGTACGCGCGGAGGATCCGCGTCCTGGACACCACGCCTGCGCCTGTTCTGAGGCCGCGGTCCCGCCGCCTGTACCGGTCCAATCTTTACGCGGATATTTTCCCCCGGGGCAACCTGACCTTTTCGGGCACTGTGGTGGAATTAAGCAGCGAGACGTTACTCGTCCGGGCGCGCGGCAGCGGGCCAACGCGCTTCCTGTTGCGGGACGATACTCGCTTCATGTCTGATGGAGCCCCAGCCGTCTCGGGTGACCTGACGGTCAACACGCACGTGTTTGTGCGGGCGGGCAAGAACCTCGACGGAGATCTCGAGGTCTACCAGGTGGTCTGGGGGGATATCTTCAGTCCACGGGATTGAAGGGAACTTCGGGTGCTACGCGCCCGCGACCATGAGTCGCGGGGCGGCGCCGGCCATGGCGGCTTTGCGGGCTTGCTCGCAGGCGTTCTTCCAGTTCAACCAGGCGAGGCTGACCACGCGCACGACCTCTTGCTGATCGAAGGGTTTGAGCAGCAAATCATATGCGCCGAGGTTCAGCACCTCTCCCCAGAGTTGGTCGTCCGCAGTCCTGGAACTGACGATTAGAACAGGTTTTTCGGGAAGGTCCGCCACATAGTTCAACACATCCCGCCATGTAGCGTCCGGAAGCCGGTGATCGCAGACGATCACGGATGCAGGATTCTCGATGAGCGACGCGCGCGCTTCGGACCACGTGCGTGCGCTCCGAAGACGCCAGTTGGAGTGGCTAACGATATTCCGCAGAGCAGCATGGTCATCCTCATGCTCGCCGACTGCGAGTACAGTGACACAACGCTCCCGCGTGCCACCATCATATTGGTGCTCAGGTTGGGGGACCTTCTTCATCGCCACCGGCATTTAAGATGCCCTCCCAGTTTTATGAATGAAGTTCGACATTGACACACAACCTCTTGGTCTGTCGCTCCCGGGGGGATGTTACATTCGGCAGCGATTTGGTCGGACCGTGGCTGGCCCGCTTCGATCGCTGAAAGTCTAACGCTATTTGACCATTTTTTAACAGAATTTTCAATCCTAAAAAACCGTTTGAAATCATAGGTGACGCCTTTACGTAACAATCGGCGCTTCAGCGGGCTCGATTGCGCCGGCGGGGCAGTGTTCAGTGCACTCCGGATACTCGGAGTACCCTACGCACTCGATGCAGAGATACGGGTTAATGATGTAACGAAAAGTGGCCGGAGCGACTGCATAATTCGGGCACGCCGAAACACAGTTGCCACATGCGGTACAGTATTCGTTAATCACGTAAGCCATAGGGAGGAATCACGTTGAGCACTCGTGCGGCCGAAGCCCTCCGGCAGGTGAGCCTGTTCGCAGCGCTCTCGCCGCAGGAACTGGAATTGCTCGCGGCCCGCGCCGTCGAGAAGCGTTACAACCCGGGCGAAGTCTTGTTCAGCGAGGGCGAGAGATGTGCGGGTATGTACATCATCGGCCAGGGGAGCGTAAAGATATTCAAGACGTCGCCTTCGGGACGCGAGGTGATGCTCGGGATCGACGCCGCGCCTTCGAGCGTCGCCGAGGTTCCCACGTTCGACGGCGGAGCATACCCGGCCTCGGTAAGCGCGATCGACGCAGTCGATGCATTTCACATCAGTAAACAGGATTTTCATCAACTGGTTCGTTTGAACCCGGATCTCGGACTGAAGATTCTCGCCGTGGTTGGCCGCCGGTTGCGCACCCTTGTGAGCCTGGTGGAGAGCCTGACTTTCGGTAGCGTCCGGCAGAGGCTGGCGCGTGCTCTCCTCGAGTTCGGACAAATGGCCCGGACAGATACCTTCGCGCTCCCTGTGACGCATGAGGAACTCGCGCTGCGGCTGGGAACAGTCCGGGAAGTGGTGTCGCGCAACCTGAGCCGCTTCCAGGCTGAAGGGCTGCTTCGGGTTCAGCGGCGCGAGATCACGCTGCTCGACCGCGCCGGGCTGGAGCGCGAAGCCGAAACCGAGCTGTAGCGCGCTGGCCACAACCCTATTCTTACGGGCAGACACGGGTGGCGCCGTGACGCCGGTCACGCAGTGGTGATGGCGGACTCGGTAAGATTAGACCGTAATGGCTCATACGCACCCGGGCGAGATGCCCAAACTTCCAATTGACGGCGTCACCAATCTGATCGCGGTGGGTTCCGGGAAGGGCGGTGTCGGGAAGACCACCGTCTCCGTGAACATCGCCCTGGCGCTCGCGAAGCTGGGATTCAAGACCGGATTGCTCGACGCGGACGTCTACGGGCCGAACGTGCCCCTGATGTTCGGTTTACAAGAGCAGCCGGAGGCGATCGGAGATCGGATCCAGCCACTTGAGCGTCACGGAGTCAGAGTCATGTCCATGGGGCTGATCAGCCCCGGGGACAAGCCGCTCATATGGCGTGGGCCGATGCTTCACAGCGTTATGCAACAGTTCCTGCGGCAGGTGGACTGGGGCCAGTTGGACTACCTGGTTGTCGATCTGCCGCCGGGAACCGGCGACGTGCAGCTTTCTCTCATCCAGAGCGCTCCGATTACGGGCGCAATCGTAGTGACGACGCCATCCGATGTTTCTTTGGAGGACGCGCGCAAGGCGGTACACATGTTCCGTCAGGTCCGCGTACCCATCCTCGGGCTTGTCGAGAACATGAGCTATCTGTTGTGCCCGCACTGCAGCGAACGGATCGACGTGTTCAGCAGCGGAGGCGGGCGGCGGACGGCGGATACGATGGGCGAGCACTTCCTGGGGGAGGTCCCGCTCGACCCCGAGGTACGGGTGGGCGGCGATACCGGCAAAGCTGTCGGATTGCGGGGCGAGGGCGACCCTCACGCCGCTGCGTTCTACTCGCTGGCACACGGAGTGATAGAGCGGGTGGGCTCCGTGCGCGCGTCGGGACCGCGTATTGAGGTCACGGAATAGGGGCGATCCACTAGGACACATGGGGACATGCCGTGCATGTCCCCTGGTAATTGGGCCGGTTACCTGGCCTTCCGCCGAACCTTCAACATGCCAAGTCCGACGAGGCCAAGACCGAGCAGGGCAAATGCGGAGGGCTCGGGAACGGAAGCGGATTCTGCCGTTGCGGCCGCGACAAAAACGCGCGAGACTCCAGCCTCGCCTTTGTCCGTGACCCTGATCCTCTCGAGAGTCTGGTTGCGGAACTCGTCCGGCAATTTGAATGTCTGAGCGTCGAGACGCTGACCTTCGCCGCTGTTCCAGACCTCGCGCGCGTTGCTCGCGGCGAGCGTGTTAGTGTAGCGGGACTGATTGTGGTCGCGGACGAGGTCATTGCCTCGCACTTCCACGTTATACGTCGCGCCGTTGCTTCCCAGGAAGCTGAGTAGCGTGAGCGCGCTCCCGTTGACGCCCCATCCGGTGCCCATTAGCATGTGCACCGTGGTGACGCCTTCTTTGTTTACTGGAATCTCCACCGTCGCCGTACCGCTACCCTGGCCGGCTGCAATATGAGAGAACCAAATGTTGTTCTCCCCGGTTGCGATGTTGAATGGGATGTCTGAAAGAGTCACCTCGCCTTCCGGGAACAGCCACCCGTTGACGAGTTGAGTGAATGGGGAGTTGGCAACCCCCGACATGTCTATGGTCATCATGTCCGCGTGCAACATCCCGGAACACGCCAACAAGACGACCGGCAGAAGGAACTTCGCTTTCACGTGCTTCTTCCCCCAGATGGAAGATTGGTAAAGCTTAATCCTTTGTAGCATGCCTTCAAGCAGAGAAGCAAGAGACAGGAAGGCCCGAAACCCAGAGCGGCTTCGGGCGAAAATGGTGGGGTGAGGGCTGAGGACGTAAAGCGGCTCGCGTTGGACTGCGGCTTTGAACTGGCGGGAATCGCGCCGGCGGGGGCCCTATCAGAATATGCGTGGTACGAGGAATGGGCGCGCCACGGCATGGCTGCCGGAATGCGTTACCTGACCGACCGCCGCGGCGGGTTGCGCGCCGATGTGCGGACGCTTCTGCCCTCCGCCCTCAGCCTGATCTGCGTCGGGAAGTTGTACAACGGCCCGCAACCGTACTCCACCGAGTTCAGCGAGGCGGGGCGGGCGTGGATCTCACGCTATGCCTGGGGAGAGGACTACCATGGCGTGCTCCGAACCGGGTTGGAACGGCTCGCCCGCCAGTTGCCGGAGTGCAATTGGAAGGTGTGTGTGGATACGGCTCCGC
>DATMXS010000277.1:0-6648 GCA_035561355.1 Bryobacteraceae bacterium
CTCGGGATCGTTCTTCGCCATTCGCGCCACCTTAACCAGGAGTTCGAAGCTCAGTTCGAAGGCGCCTTCCCGGATCAGCAGGAGGGCCAGGTGGTAATCAGCGATCTTGCGGAGTTCTCCCCCGCCAGTGGTAAGCGTGTGCGCCCGCTTCAGATGATCGCGGGCCAAGTCATACTGCCGGGTCCGAAACTCGCACAAGCCGCGAAGCGCCCAGCCGGCAGCCGCTTCGGGATCGAGGCGGGTCAACTCGGCGAGGGCATCCCGACATTCGGGATACCGGTCGCGGTGATACTGTAGCCCTCCTAAGGCCCACCAGCCGTCGGCCCAGCCGGGCTTCAGCTTCAGCGCGCGGCTGTAGAGCGAAATTGCCTCATCGTCGCGCGCGGCCTCCCGGGCCTGCCTGGCTCGATCCACGAGGTTCTCGAACGAATCGCCCGGCGGAGCCGTAGCCTGGGCGGCGGCGCTTGCGGCCAGCATCAGCGTGATCCACACCGGGTTCACTTCTTCTTGCTCCCGCCAGCGGCTTGCGCGGCCGCCTCCAGCCTGTTCGCGATCTCCCTCTCGCGCCCCGCGTCATTCAGGCGCCCGAGCCGGGTGTAGACGGCTGCCAGACGCCCGTGCGCCTCCGTGAAATCCGGCGCATCCTTCACGATTGACTCGAACAGCTCTCGCGCCTTTTCGTTGTTCTCTTCGGCAGTTTCAAGCATCGCGAGCTGATACGTCGCGCGGATGTCGCCGCGGCGGACGCCGAGGGCGCGGCCGAGCTCGACCCGCGCCTCCGGCCCCCTGCCCTGCTGGCGCAGAAGCGCACCGAGTTGCAGAGCCGCGTCGAACTCGTAGGGATTCAGGGAGAGCGCCTTCCGAAAGGCCGCTTCCGCTTGGGCCGTCTCGGCGCTCTTGGTCAGGATCTGGCCGTGAAGGGTGTGGGCCTCGGCGAGATTCGGGTTCAGTTCGATTGCCCGGCGAACATCGAGCAGCGCGCCGCTTTCTTCGCCGACTCTCAACTTCGTCACCGCGAGCAGCAGGCGAGCCTCGGCGGAATCGCCCGCTCCCATGATCTTCTGGATCAGAATCGCCCCGCGTTCTTCCTGGTTCTGGCGGATCAGCGCCGTGCCGAGCAGGTACGCGACCGCGAGGTCCCCCGCGTCCGCGGCGGCTATTGGCTCGAGCAGTTCGATCACTCGCTTGTCCTCGCCGCGCCGGAGAAAGCAATCGGCGAGCAGTAGCGCGGCCTGGCGGTTGGCGGGCTCAGCCTGCCGCACCTTCTCGAACTGGCCGACGGCGAGGGCCAGGTCGCCGGATTTGTAATGCGCCAGCGCGAGATTCAGCCGGACCTTGCTGTTGCCGGCATCGGCATCGAGTGCGAGCGAATACTCGCCAATCGCTTCCGCAAAGCGGCCCTGCGCGGCCAGTGCGGCGCCGAGGTTCGAACGGACCGCCGCAGCCGACGGGTGCTCCTGCAAATACGCCCGATACGCTTTGACCGCCTCCGTGAGCTTGCCGGACTGATGCAGCTCAATCGCCCGTTTGAGGCTGGATGCCGCTGGCGGCGCCTGCGCAACGCACAGACACGCACACAAGAGCCACCCTACAGCACAACGCCGCACTCGAGCCTGCCTCCGCGAATCATTCTACATCCAGGCGCCGGTTACTCGATCGCGAAGGCGATGCGCTCCTCGACGCTGGCGTCCCCCTGTTTCACTGTGGCGCGAAGCTCGTATTTCCCACTCGTGAACGCATCAGCCGGGATGTTGGCGATGTATGCGATGCGGCCGCTCTTCTCGGGTTTTGGCAGCGGAGCGCTCGCTGAACCGAGCAGCTGGCCTTCCAGGTAGAACGACATCGTCAGTTCCGGCGGCTGCTGGACCGCCGGGTCCGGGTACACGGAGAAGTAGAAGGGCAAGGCCTGGCCCGCTCCGCCCTTGAGGGCTTCGGCGAGCGTCGGCACGATCTTCCCGCCCTCGTAATAGAAGGCGTCCAGAATCGCATTGTCCCTGAGCACGTCGTTCCGCCGCACAACCACCAGTTCGCTCATCGAGAGCTTCTGCGACGGGCCGGGCGCGACCAATTCCGCACTCGTGACGCCGGTCTTGTTCACTTGCCGGTCCACCACAATCACAGCAAGCGAGTGGCGCCCCGGCGGCAGCTCCGTACGGAACGTCTGGGTCAGCACGCCGGCCTGATACGCGTCCAATTTCTCGAGCGGAACCTCCAGCGGAAAGTCCTTGCTGAACTTCGCCACGATGTCGCCCTGCTCGTCTTTGACGACCGTCATCAGCGACGCTTGCGCGCTGGCGGTCTTCTTTTCGGGCCGGGGTTGGAAATTGAGGCCCTTCATCGGCACTTCGACCGTCAGCATGTACTCGACGTTCGGTCCGCGCCGGCTGAAGCGATGCGCACGGGCGCGGAACGCGACGTCATGAGCAGCCGGAACCTGGTTGAGGGCGTTGAGCAGCGGCATCTCGAATGCTAAGAGCTGCTGCCCGCCCTTCATTGTGGGCAGCGCGAAATAACCGTTACGCGTATGCACGGTCACCTCGGGCCGGTTCACCTTCACGGCGATCTTACGGAACTTGCCGTCAAAGGCTTCGATCTGGGGCGAGTACGCAGCTTCGTAGTACGTACGCACCTCGTCCATCACCATCCGCAGGGGCGCTCTCCAATCGTTTGTATCGGCCACCATGAACCCGCCGGTGCTCTCGGCGAGTTCCTTGAGGGCCAGTTGGGGGTTGGCGCGCAACCCCGACTGGAGCGTATCAAACACACGCGCCTGCCCGGTGGTGACGGCGCCGGCGCCGCCTTTGTCCTGCTGCGCTTTGCTCTCCCTGGCCGCCCCCGCGATCGCGTCCCGGCCGCCGCCGCCTTGCGACCACGTCACGAGTCCCTTGGTATCGACCGTATAAAAGCTGACATTCGAGCGATTCGCGGTATTGACCACATCCCGGAAGAGTTCCTGCATGAACTCGGGAATATTGAGCCACGGGTTGAAGTACAGCACGGCCTTACGGCCGGGGAGCTTCGCCTGCTCGCGGACGAGGTTCTGGAGCGCGAAGAGGGATGCCCGGGCGCCGTCGGCCCGGTCGGCCGCCTCGGCGAACTGAAGCATATCGAACTGCATCTTCGCGAGCGTGTAGTTCACGAAATCCCCGATGGAGCCTTGCGACGGCGGCGCCCCGCCCTGCAATGACACGGGATTGTCCACGATCCTGGAGAGGGATGCCTTCACCTGATCCGAGGCGTTCACCACCTGGTTCAGGGAGTTATAAGTGATGGCGCGGTCTACACCGGTCTGCAGCACCTTGTGATCCGTGGTGAAGGGCTGGAGGCAATGCAGCCGCTGATCCACCGTGAAAACAGAGAAGTAGAGGTTCGGCTCCGGCGCCAGCTCCAGCATGTCCTTGGTGGCGGCCCGGAAGAAGCGCTTCCCATCGGCATCCAGGTTCTCGAACACCAGCGTGACCAGGCGGATCTCGCGCATCGGGTCCAGCGGCGGCGCGCCGCCTTCGGCCCGCGCCTTCGCCGCCGGAATCCCCTCAACAAGACGGAACGAATTGAGCTTTTGCCGGGCGCCGTCGTCGAGGATCTCGATCTCGTCAGCCCGGATGTCTTTGACGGGGCGGCCCTTCTTGTCCCGGAAGATCATATCGAGGAGAACTTCCTGGGTGGTCGCCCTGATGGTAGTGCCGGACGGCTGCTGGCCGGGAGCCGGCGCAACCTGAGCGGATAACAGAAAGGCGCCTGCCACAATCGCGGCGAGAACGAAGAACAACCGGATCATACGAGACCTCCTTCGACGCAGAACAGAATGCTGCGATCCGGACTCACATCACGGGACAACCCCGCGGCCACGCTCCGATCGAACGGACGATAATACACCAAACTCCGCGGCTCCTGCACTGGATTATCTCTTCCGGCGTCCGTCCTGGAGCTGCCGCAGAATCGCAGCGGTCTGCGCATCGGCAGGGTTCAGCCGGACCGCGCGCTCCAGAACAGGCAAGGCAGCTGCGTCGTCGCCGAGCATGTAGAGCGCCGCCCCGAGCAGGACAACGGAGCCGTAAAACTCGGGGCGCAACTTGACGGCCGTTTGGAGCGGCGCACGCGCCTCTCCGTAGCGTTCCAGGCGGAAGTATGTCAGGCCGAGATTGTGCCAGGCTTCGAACGAGCCCGGATCGAGTTTCACGGCGCGATCGAGAGGCTCGAGCGCTTCGAAGAATTTCCCGGCGTCGCCGAACAATTGACCCAGCAGCGTAAGCTTCTCGGCGTCGTTGGGGTCGAGCATTTGCCGGCACGTCTCGCGCGCCTCGCCGGGCGGCCGGGTCCGAAGGGCTTCGGTGCAGGCGCGGGCCTGCTTCTCGGTGCTCTTGTGGCCGTCACGGAGCTCGGTGTAGAGGTCATATTCGCGCTTCGCCTCGGCATCCCGTCCGGTGCTGGAGTACGCGCGTGCAAGGCGGTAATGTACGCGGTAATCGCGCGGAATCAGCTTAGCCGCCCGCTCCAGCCACTTCGCACCGGATTGCACATCGCCGGCCGATACGAAAGCGACCCCCAAGTGGAACGCGGTATCGGCATAGGGCGGCTTGCCGGCGACGGCGCTCAGTTTCTCAATCGCGGCCCGGTAATCGTTCGAGAGCAAGTCCAGCCTGCCGAGATAATACGTCAGGTGGGGCGAGTCGCCTGTCTGCTTGCGGACGTGCTCAAACTGCTTGCGCGCCTCGCCGTTGCGGCCCTGCATCAACAGGCAAACGCCATACTGGAAACGCGCTCTCGCGAGAGACGGATCGAGCGCCAGGGCGCGCTCGAATTCAGCAGTCGCCGCCGCGAATAGCTCGTCCTGCATGAGCTTCGTGCCCTTCCCGATATGGGCGTCGGCAGCGCTACCCGGCGTTTGCCGGGCCTGCTTCGGGGGTAGCGCCTGCGCCAGCAAAGCTCCGGCCGTAAGGGCCGCGACGGCCAGAACGCGTCTCATGTTTTCTCTGCTCCCGGCCGCGGCGGGAAGCGCTCCGCCTTGACCACGCCCGCCCCCTCGCGCACGGTCACGAGTTGATCGGCGCCGACGCCTTTCACCGACTCGCGCAATCCGTTCGGCCACACTATGTCCAGGTCCGCCGAGGTCGCCGCACCGAGTCCGAAGTGCAGCCGGCGATCGCTCACCGACAGGTAGCCGGACTGCGCCAGTACCGCTTGGGCCTGCTTGCGGCCGCTGTAGGTGGCTGTAACCGTGGCCCCGATCGCGCTCCGGTTCGACTGCACGCCGGCCAGCTTCACTTTCAGCCAGTGCCGAGTTCCTGCCACGTCGTTGCGCAGCAGCGAGGGGGGCTCATTGATGTTCATAATCAGGATGTCCACATCTCCGTCGTTATCGAAGTCGCCGAACGCCACGCCCCGGCTGGCATGCGCCTCGGTGATGGCTGGACCGGCCGCATCGAAGAGCTCTTCGAACTTGCCTCCGCCCAGGTTCCGAAACAGGACACGGGGTGTCTTGTGCGGAAACTCCGGGTGCTTTCTTTCCACCTCCGGATAGACGCTGCCGGTGACCCAGAAGATGTCCGGCAGACCGTCGTTGTCGAGGTCCGCTATGCCCGCGCCCCAACTGATGTACCGGGTTTCGACACCGAGTCCCGAGCGGATCGTAACGTCCTGGAAGCCGCCGCGGCCGATATTCCGGTACAGTGCCGCGGTGTCCTCGGTGAAGTGCGTTTTCAGCACGTCGAGCGCGCCATCGGGATCGAAATCGCCGATGCCGAGGCCCATGCCGGCCTGTTCGCTGCCGTCCTCGTTCACCGCCAGTCCCTGCTCCAGGCCCTGCTCGACGAACGTTCCGTTGCCCCGGTTCCGAAAGAACAGGCTGGAGGTGGAATCGCAGGCCACGTAGATATCCGGCCAGCCGTCGCCATCAAGGTCCGCGGCAACCGCGGTCAGCCCAAAGCCCTGTGCGGCAGCCGCAATTCCCGCACGCTGCGTGACGTCGGTGAACGTGCCATCACCATTGTTGTGATAAAGAACGCAGCGCTCCGGCTCCAGCCCACGGGGACCGCAGTTTACGGGAATGCCCTTGAAGTTGCAGTCAGGATCCTTGCCGGTCGGCGGGATCCGCTCGAAATCGAACTTGAGGTAGTGGGCGACGAACAGGTCCAGGCGGCCGTCGCGGTCGTAGTCCACCCAGGTGCAGCCGGTAGCCCAGCGGTTCCGCGATCCCATCAGGCCGGCTTCTTCGGTTACGTCGGTGAACGTGCCGTTCCCGTTGTTGCGATAGAGCACGTTCCGGCCCCAGCCCGTGATGAAGATATCATCGAAACCGTCGTTGTTGTAGTCCGCAATGGTGACCCCGAACGCCCAATGCTGGCGGACAAGGCCCGCCTTTACGGTCACGTCCGTGAACGTGCCATCGCGGTTGTTCTTATAGAGACGGTTTGTGGCGCCTGCAACCGGACCCTCTTTCCGGGTTCCCGACAGGACGAAAATGTCGAGCCAACCGTCGTTGTCGTAGTCCAGAAAAGCGATGCCGCAACCCATGGATTCGAGAATGTAGTCCATGCGGTCGGGCGGGCCGTAGATGACCGGAGCGCTCAAGCCGGCGCTGGCGGCAACGTCCGTGAACCGGGCGTGGAAGGGCAGATTCGAAGCCTTGCCGCGAGGCTGGGGCTTCAC
>DATMXS010000278.1:0-36737 GCA_035561355.1 Bryobacteraceae bacterium
ACCGGGCTTGCGACACCGGCATCAGCACTGCATCGAAGTGCTTTTCATCGCGGAGGCGATCGAGTTGGCCATCCAGGACTCGCAGTTCGGCCCGTGCCTGTTCCAGCGAAACACCGTCGCGGAGCCTGCCCGCAGCGAGCAGCCAGTGCATGCCGCGATTCAGCGTCGGGTCAAATGTAAAGACGGGAGCGATCAGGCGGATATTGGCGATGGGAGTCCAGAACTCAGGCGCGGGGCCCCAATCCATGACGACGCCGCTGAATCCTTCGGCCGCGACACCGATGATGTGGAAGTCGCCCGCTCCGAGCCGCAGCGTCCGACCGATGGCCGCCCCCGCGCTGCCGTACCTCCGCGAGGCGAGCTTCGAGCCGATCACCACGACCTGCGTGCGGTCGTCGTCCGGCCCGAAGAAACGGCCGGCCGCGGGACGGATCCTCATCGTATCGAAGTAGTTGGCGGTAACGACTTCGCCGGAAATCTTCTCGGCTGCGTCCCTCCCCGGGGTATAGCTCGGGATGCGGCAATAAGCGGCAAGGCTTGCGAAGGAGCGCGCGTGGTCACGGTAGTGCTCGTAATCGGGATAGGAGGTGCTGCTAAAGCTCCCGCTGCCCCGGGTGCTCCAGTGGTAAAGAGCCGTGACGCGTTCGGGCTCGGGTACGTTCAGCGGGCGCAGGAAGATTCCGTTGATGAACGAAAAGATGGTGACGTTTACCGCGATGCCGAGGGCGAGAGTGGCAATGGCAGTTAACGCGAAAGCGGGCGACCTGCTCAACAGCCGGACCGAGTATCGAAGATCCTGCGCGAACTCGCGGCCATAACGCGACATCCGTTGCCGGCTCATATTCGCATCCGGTTTCTGCAATTGTGGGGCCAAACGACTTACACGTGCCGGCGTTACTTGGAGGAGGAGGTCCTGATCGTTCGCTGCGGGCGCTTACAGGGGCTAAAGCCCATCTATTATTTGGCTCGGGGTCGGCACGGCTGAAGCCGTGCCCTGATACAAATCCTATCTCGTCCTACGGAAATGCCCGATTTTGTGAGCGCAGTGCGCCGCCATCGAACAAATCTCGTCTCAATGTCGGCGTAGGCTGCTGAGTACAAGGCCCGCATCAGGAACGATCTCCATCCCGCCAATTGGGGCCGCGGGCCGGTGAATGCTCTCTTTGAAATGTCCGTAGGCCGCCTGAATACACAGCTCTGTATCAATGTGCGCAGGCTGCTGAATACAAAGCTTCGTGTCAATGTCCGCAGGCTTGAACAAAGCTTCGTGTCAATGTCCGTAGGCTTGAACAAAGCTTCGTATCAGGGCACGGCTTCAGCCGTGCCGTTTCGGGCCAAAAACGCGCTGGGCTTCAGCCCCTGCTGCGCATCAGATATCGCTTGGCTCGTTTCAGCCCCGACTGTCCGATTTCGGGATTCGGCGTATCAGACGCGGGCAGGCTGCTGGTCCGGAGTGGCCGGCTCGTTTACCACCCAGCCGTCCAGCAGGTTCACCACGCGGTTCCCATAGGCGGCGTTCGCTTCCGAGTGCGTCACCTGAATGATGGTGGTGCCTTCGTCGTTGAGCCGCTTGAACAGTTCCATGATTTCCCGGCCCTGACTGGTGTGGAGGTTGCCCGTGGGCTCATCCGCCAGGATCAGTTTCGGGCTGGCGACGAGGGCCCGAGCCACCGCAACAAGCTGCTGCTGGCCGCCCGAAAGCTGGTTTGGATACAGGTCCTTCTTGCCCACGATATTGAAGCGGTCCAGCATGTCGCAGACGACGCTGGAACGTTCGGAGCCCTTCAAATTGCGGTATGAAAGCGGCAGTTCGAGGTTCTCATAAACGGTGAGGTTGTCGAGCAGGTGGTAGCTCTGGAATACGAAGCCGATGTACTTCTTGTTGATCTCTATGCGCTGCTTCGGGCTCAGCTTGTGGATGGGCTGATCGACAAAGTGGAACTCGCCCGTCCAGGCACCGTCGAGCATCCCGATGATGCTCAGGAGCGTGGACTTCCCCGCCCCGGATGGCCCCATGATGGTGACGAACTCGCCCTCTTTGATCTCCAGATTCACCCGGCGCAACACGAAGCTCTTCATGTTTCCTACCGGGTACCACTTCTCAACGTTCACGAGTTTGATCATTGCGATTTCCGTCCCTGAAGGCTCCATTGTATGCACGCCGGGGGCCACGCGTGCGGGGTCGGGTCGCGGGACCCGACGCAACCGAATCGAGTGTCCCGACGAAAACTAAGGTGTCAGGAGGAGATGCAAATGGTTGGCAATGTTAGATTAACCGCGGCGCTGGCGCAGCGTTTCGCTCAGGTATCATTGAACCCTCAACCGCTCCCACCGAGGGACTCCAACATCGCGTTTGGCGATACGGTCGCATTGAACCCGCAGCCGCTGCCGCCGAAAGAAAGGCTTGGCTCGCTCGCGGATCGCGTTGCGTTGAACCCGCAGCCGCTGCCGCCACGCACCCTGCTCAGCGCATTCAATCGAGCGTTCTCCGGCGTGAGCGCGACGTCCGATGCGCCCGCCTCAGATCGCGGCATCATTGTCGTCGGCGGACGCAATGTCCTGCCGAGCGCACTGAACCAGCGTGGGATTATCGTTGTCGGCGGTTGATCCGAGACACTGACTACGGTCCTGAGAAGCGTGGAGAAAGAGCAGTTCTTTTGCCCGCTTGCTGCCGTGCGCGGCTCGCGCACCAACAAAACGGGCGCTCCAACCGGAGCGCCCGTATCAAACCGAGAGTTGAACTGAACTCTTACTTCGTCAGCGAATAACTGCCGAGTACCTTCATGTAATTCCCGCGCAGGAAGCTGTTCGGTTCCGCCACAGACTTCTGGCTCATCGAGCCCTGCATCTGTTTGACGGATTCGTACTCGTGCTCCTGCATCCAGGCGGACATGTCGGCAACAACTGTCTTCACGTGCCCGATACCGCGCTTCAGGATGGCCGACGTCATCATCGCGACCTTCGCGCCGGCCATCATCGCCTTCAGCACGTCGTAGGACGTGTGGACGCCGCCGGTAACCGCGAAATCCACGTTTACCTTCCCGTACATCACCGCAACCCAGTGCAGGCGGAGCAACAACTCATACGAGGTGGAGAGTTGAAGACTCGGCACCACCTCGAGAGCCTCGAGGTCGAAGTCCGGCTGATAGAACCGGTTGAAGAGAACGAGCCCGTTTGCGCCCGCCGCCTCGAACCGCTTCGCCACGCTGCTCATGGCGCTGAAGTAGGGCCCCACCTTCACTGCGAGCGGGATGCTCACTGCGGCGCGAACGGCCTGGACCAACTGAACGTACTGGTCTTCAACCTCCGCGGAACTGACGTTCGGGTCCGTCGGAATGGAGTAGATGTTCAGTTCCAGCGCATCGGCGCCGGCTTGCTGAATCTTCTTTGCGTAATCCAGCCAGCCGCCGGTCGAAACGCCATTCAGGCTCGCGATCACCGGGATCGAGACCGCCGCCTTCGCTTTCGCAATGTGCTCGAGATACGCTTCCGGCCCGAGTTTGTAGTTCTCCAGATTCGGGAAGAACGTGATGTGCTCGGAGTACAGCTCTTCGCTCTGGGAGATGTTCCGGTCGAGCGTCTCGCTCTCCAGGCGGATCTGCTCCTCGAACAGCGAGTGCAGAACCACCGCGCCCGCCCCGGCTTCTTCCATCGTGCGGATGTTGTCGAGGTTCTCGCTCAACGGCGAGGGCGATACGACCACCGGGTTCCTGAGCGTCAATCCGAGGTACTTGGTAGTGAGATCCATCTACTTCTCCTCCTTCGCGGCCGGTGCGGGCGCCGGCTTCGATTCGCCGTCGCCGCCGTTACCCGGCTGGGCAGCCATGTATTCGTAAAGCTTCCAGCGCTTGGCCACGTTCGCCTCGGCTGCTTCGTACAGCTTCTGCGCAGCCTCAGGCTGGCTCAACTTGAGCATCGAGTACCGCGTCTCGTTGTAGATGTACTTATCGAGCGAGATCGTAGGAGCGCGCGAGTCAAGCTGCAGGGGGTTCTTGCCCTGCTCCGCGTTGGCCGGGTTGTACCGGAACAACGGCCAGTGGCCGGATTGCACGGCGGCCTTCTGCTGATCCAGGCCATGCACCAGGTCATACCCGTGAGCGATGCAGTGGGCGTAAGCAATGATGATCGAAGGACCATCGTGCGCGTCGGCTTCGAGAAACGCCTTGATCGTCTGGGTGTCGTTCGCGCCGAACGCGATCTTCGCGACATAGACGTTTCCATACGCCATCGCCATCATCGCGAGATCCTTCTTCGGCTTGGACTTGCCGCCGAAGGCGAACTTGGCGACAGCGCCGGTCGGCGTGGACTTCGAAGCCTGGCCGCCGGTGTTCGAGTAGACCTCGGTATCCATCACGAGGATGTTCACGTTCTCGCCGGAAGCGATCACATGATCGAGCCCGCCGTAACCGATGTCGTAGGCCCAGCCGTCACCGCCGAACGCCCACACACTCTTTTTGACGAGCATGTCCGCGACGGCAAGCAGGTCCTTGGCTTCCTCCGACTCGATCCCGGCAAGCTTCTCCTTGATGACGGCGACGCGCTGCCGCTGCTCATCGAGGCCTTTCTCGGACTTCTGATCGGCCGTCAGCACAGCCGTGACGAGTTCCTCGCCAATTACGGACGAGAGCCGCTTCAGGAGAATCTCGGCGTTCCCCTTCTGCTGGTTGATGGAGATGCGCATGCCGAGCGCGAATTCGGCATTGTCCTCGAACAGCGAGTTGGACCAGGCCGGACCGCGGCCGTTTGCATCCTTGCAGTAGGGAGTCGTCGGCAGATTGCCGCTGTAGATCGACGAGCAGCCCGTGGCATTGCCGATGATGGCGCGATCGCCGAACAACTGCGTCATCGTCTTGATGTACGGGGTCTCGCCACAACCCGCGCAGGCGCCGGAGAACTCGAAGAGCGGCTTGAGCAACTGCGAGTCCTTCACCTGGGCCAGGTTCAGAGCCTTGCGGTCGTTATCCGGCAACGCCTTGAAGAATTCCCAGTTTGCTTCCTCGGGAGCGCGGAGCGGCTCCTGCGGAGCCATGTTGATCGATTTGTGCTTCGTCTCCGTCTTGCTCTTGGCAGGGCAGACTTCCACGCAGATGCCGCAGCCCGTGCAATCCTCGGGAGCGACCTGGAGCGTGTACTTCATGCCCTTGAACTGGACCCACTTCGCGTCCATGCTCTTGAAGGTTTCGGGCGCGCCAGCGAGCTTGTCGCTGGAGTAGACCTTCGCACGGATGGTAGCGTGCGGGCAAACCATGACGCACTTGCCGCACTGGATACAAAGCGCCTCGTCCCAAACCGGGATAGACAGCGCGATATTGCGCTTTTCCCACTGAGCCGTTGCGGTCGGGAACGTGCCGTCCACCGGGAACGCGCTCACCGGCAGATCGTCTCCGTAGCCGGCGTAGATCCTGCCGAGCACGTTCTGGACGAACTCGGGCGCCTGGGCAGGCACTGCCGGGCGCATGTCGAACGTCGAGGTAATGGCGTCCGGCACCTTCACTTCATGCAGGTGCGCCAGCGCCATATCGACCGCCGCGAAGTTCTTCTGCACGACGCCCTCGCCGCGCTTGCCGTATGTCTTCTTGATCGCCTTCTTGATCTGCTCGATCGCTTCTTCACGCGGCAAAACGCCGGAGATCGCGAAGAAGCAGGTCTGCATGATGGTATTAATGCGGCGGCCCATACCGGCCGTTTCGGCAACGGAATAGCCGTCCACCACGTAGAACTTCAGTTTCTTGGCGACGATCTGCTTCTGGACCTTGCGCGGCAGGTGGTCCCAAACATCATCGGGGCCGTAGGGCGAGTTCAGCAGGAAAACGGCGCCGGGGCGCGCGTTCCTGAGCATGTCGATGCGCTCGAGGAAGCTGAACTGATGGCAGGCGACGAAGCCCGCATCCGCGATCAGGTATGAAGAGTGGATCGGCTTGGGGCCGAAGCGAAGGTGCGAGATCGTGATTGCGCCGGCCTTCTTCGAGTCATACACGAAGTAGCCCTGCGCGAAATTGTCCGTGTCCTCGCCGATGATCTTGATGGAGTTCTTGTTGGCGCCGACGGTTCCGTCGGAACCGAGGCCGTAGAACAGCGCGCGAACGGTCTTCGGATCTTCCGTCGAGAAGGTCGCGTCCACCGGCAGCGACGTGTGGGTGACGTCGTCGGTGATGCCGACCGTGAAGTGGTTCTTGGAGGCGGACTTGGCCAGTTCGTCGTAAACGGCCTTCACCTGGGCTGGGGTGAAGTCCTTCGAGCTGAGGCCGTAGCGGCCGCCGATGACTTTCGGCATTGTGCTGAACGGGGCGGTACCCGCGACGATGCTCTCCTGCAGCGCCGTGACGACGTCCACGTACAGCGGCTCGCCGACCGATCCTGGTTCCTTGGTGCGGTCGAGAACCGCGATGGACTTCACGCTGGCAGGCAGCGCCTTGACGAAGTGCTCGATCGAGAACGGGCGATACAGGTGAACCTTCAGCAACCCGACCTTCTCACCGCGGTCGAGCATGTACTCGACTGCTTCCTGCGCGACTTCCGCACCCGAGCCCATCACAACGATAACGCGCTCGGCATCTGGGGCGCCGACGTAATCGAACAAGTGATACTGGCGGCCGACGAGCTGGGCGAACTGGTCCATGACGTTCTGGACAATCTCCGCGCAGGCCAGGTAATACGGGTTGCAGGCTTCACGCGCCTGGAAGAAAACGTCGGGGTTCTGAGCGGTCCCGCGGAGGACGGGGCGGTCCGGCGACATGGAGCGGGCGCGGTGGGCGCGCACCATCTCCTCGGTCACCATCGCCTTCAGGTCATCCTTCGTGAGCTGCTCGACCTTGGCGACCTCGTGGGAGGTCCGGAATCCGTCGAAGAAGTGCAGGAAGGGGATGCGGCTCTCCAGTGTGGCAGCGTGCGAGATGAGCGCGAGGTCCATCGCTTCCTGGACGCTGTTGGAGGAAAGCATCGCCCAGCCGGTCTGGCGGCAGGCCATGACGTCACTGTGATCGCCGAAAATCGACAGCGCGTGAGCCGCAACAGTGCGTGCGGTGACGTGGATCACGGCGCTGGTCAGTTCGCCCGCGATCTTGTACATGTTCGGGATCATCAGCAGGAGGCCCTGCGATGCCGTAAAGGTGGAGCCCAGCGCGCCGGTTTGGAGCGCGCCATGGAGCGCACCGGCGGCGCCGGCTTCGCTCTGCATCTCGACAACAGTCGGAATGTTGCCCCAGATGTTCTGCTTGCCTTTGGCCGACCACTCATCCGCCCACTCGCCCATGTTGGACGATGGCGTGATGGGATATATGGCGCACACTTCGGACACGTGGTACGCGGAGTATGCGGTCGCTTCGTTACCGTCGATGGTTACTTTCGGTCGTGTCATTCAGTCTCTCTCGGATGATTTCCTACGGCCGGGAATTGGACGCCGGCGGTTGTGGCGCCTACCCCACTGCGCGTGGTTGAAAAACTCGTGTGAGCGCACCCGTTTCCGAGTACGTGTAGAATAAATGCCAGTATAAGACTTTTTGCTCCGGTTTGGGGCATCCTCACCCTCCCGGCTCCCTTCAACAAGCTGCACGCGCAGTGCCAATCCGCAATCGCTTCAAAACAAACGTCCGTATCCCGACCCTGCGCAAATTGGCCCACAATCACGGGGCAAAGCCAGCTCTTGTCCAATGAAAATTCATTAAGACTTGGGCGGAATGACGCAGGGAGTAAGGCAGCCGAGCCATTACGGTGACGGAGCGACACGGTGGGATGGAGATGACGCCGACAGTCGCGGGCAAGTAGGAGAAAAAAGGGGCGCCGATGCTCCAGGTCGATTAGGGCCTGAAAGCACCGGCGCCGCTCAGAGGAACGAATTAGCTAGCTCAGAAAACGAAGCGCAAGGCCATTTGCATCGTCCGGTTGCCGGACTTTGTCAGGATCTTGCCGTAATCGGAACTGCGCATGTTCGCGTTCGGGTTGTAAATGTTCGGGTGATTGAAGATGTTGTACGCTTCCGCACGGAAGTGGACCTGCTTGCCTTCCGCAATGGTAAAGCGCTTGAGCATCGAAAAATCGGTGTTCCAGTTCCCGGGTCCACGCAGAGCGTTGCGTCCGAGGGTGCCGAAGGTGTTGCGCGTAGTGGGCGCCGCAAACGACGACGGAGCGAAGTAGCGGGCCATCTTTTCGTCGGTGGTTCCGCCCGTGTAGCTGATAGGACCAACGAGGTTCGGGCGATCACCGCCTGCGGAGTCGAAATTCCAGTCCTCACCGAGCGTCACGTCGAACGGCGTGCCACTGCGGATGACGACATTGCCGGAAGCCTGCCAGCCGCCGAGGATACGGCCGGCCCAGTGGTTGGCATCGCGCCACAACGGCAGATCGTAAATGTAGAACGTCTTGAAGACGTGCCTGGCGCCGACTTCGGCTCTTTCACCGTCCCAGTTCTGCGGGTTCGCAGTCTGGATGTTGCTGTTGCTGGTGGGATCGTCGCCGGTGTACTCGAGCGACTTGCCGAAGACATAGCTGGAACGGATCACCAACCCGCGCTTGAGGCGCACGTCACCGGTCACCTGAAGGGCGTCGTACCAACTACGTGCCCGCGAGTAAACGACGCCGGTATTGCCGAAACCGGCGATGGGACGCCGCGATTCAAGGTTGGAGAGGCTGGCATTATCCGCCCACATGGGCAGATTACGGGGCAGCTCCTGAAGAAGCTTGTAGGCGCGGTTGGCTACGTAGCCCGCCTCCACCGATACCGCCTCATTGAGCTGACGCGCAACCGTAAGGTTCCACTGGAGACTGTAAGGTGTCCGGAAATCAGAGTCGAAGCCGGCGCTGTTGTCCAGGCGCGGCGGGTACTTGAAGTTGCTCACATCGGTTGTGAACGGTGTCGGCGGGTTGGCGTACACCGTCGTGCGGCTGGTTCCCCAGGGATCTACCAGGCTGCGAGTCTCGCCGCCGGATGCGCTGGGACGCCATGGCACACCTTCCGCAGTCCAGAGCTTGGTCTGGGCGGAGTTGTAAGCATAGTAAACGCCGGCGCCGCCGCGGATCACCGTCTTGCCGTTGCCGGCCGCGTCGTAAGCGAACCCGAGGCGGGGGGCGAAGTTGTTACGGTCCTGTTCGAAGAAGCCGTTCGGGACGCCTTGATCGCCGTTGAAGGCGAGGTGCAACGGAGCATTCGGGTATTGATCGGACTTATGTCCGAACATGAATGCCGACGTGCGGCCATTGCTTTCGGAAGCGGGCGTGTACAGCTCATACCGCAACCCGGGGGTCAAGGTAAGGCGTTGCGTGACTTTCCACTGATCTTCTACGAAGAAGAAATTGTTCCAGTTGTGGATGTCGTAGTCGAGGATGCCGACAGTGCTGAACGTAGCGGCACGGCCCATGATGAAATCGGCATAGCTGTAGCCAAAGACGTTAACGCCGGTCGGCTTGCCGCCGGTGGGCGTCGAGGCGGAGCGGCCGTCGAAGGTGAAGGCGGTGCTGTCCTGGTCATTCAACTGACGGACAGTGTCGCGCTGGAATTCGCCACCGAATTTGAGGTTGTGGCTTCCGCGGGTCCAGTTCACCGTGCTGCCGAAGCGGTAGTTGGACTGGTCGAAAAGGCTGAGCCAGCCTTGGTGCGTATTGAAACCGTCGTTGATGACAAGCCTGGGCAGGTACTTGCGGGCACCCTCCTGGCTATCGGGCCACTTGGCGCCGAAATCGGCGAGGTTCTTGCCGATTGCAGCGTTGCCGCGGTCCGCAGAGAGCTTGGCCATCGCGAAACGGCTCTGCACAACCATGCTGGGGCTCGCAATCCAGGTGTGACGTGCGGAAGTGGTGTCCTGCCGGTTCTCGTTGACCTGCGGCCCGAACGCAGCCACGTTGGCGCCGGCAGCGGTGGCCGACTGATCGAAATGCCCCCACGTACGGAAGTACGAGAACTGGAGCGAGTGAGCGTCGTTGAACGTGTGATCGATCTTCCCGAGCAGCTCATTGTTCCGCGTGGGATCGGTAAACGACCACACGTACCGATCACCGTAATTGGCTACGGTCGGAATGAGCGACATCAGGTTCTTGGCGACGGGATCGAGCAGGCGCTGGGGGATGATATTGCCCGGGATCGGAGCGCCCGTATCGGGATCGTAGAGCGGCCGGGTGAACTGTGAGAAGTCGCCGCCGGCCATGGCGGCCGTGGGGAACCGAACGGTATTCTGAAAGCCGTTGGCCGAGTCGTTGTAGATCTGGTAAGACGCGAAGAAGAAGGTCTTGTCCTTGCGGATGGGACCGCCCACCGTGCCGCCGCCCTGCTTCAGGGGGTTGTCCGGCTTCGCGCTGCCGCTCTTGTTACGGCTCCAGCTATTGGCGTTCAATGCCTTGTTCCGGAAGAAATAGAAGCCCGAACCATGTAGCTGGTTCGTGCCTGATTTGGTGATGACGTTGAACATGCCGCCGGGCTGTTTGCCGAATTCGGCCGACGTATTCGACGTGCTGACGTTCACTTCCTGAACGGCTTCCGGGTTGGGGAACTGGAGAGCGCTGTTCCGGAACGAGCCGGTGTTGTCGCTGCCATCCAGGTAGAAGCTGTTCTTGCCGCGGCGCCCGCCATTCACACCGGCGTAGGTGCCTTCGATGTTCTGCACCTGCGAACCGCCGCTCACCTCGACGCCGGGAGCGAGCTCGGCGAATGCGAGTGAGTTGCGCGACGAAACGGGTAGATCGGCGAGATACTGCCGCTGCACGCTCATTGAAACCTGCGCGGAGACCGTGTCGATGCGGGATACATTCGCGACGACTTCGACGGTCTCAGAGACCTGGCCGACTTGCAGGCTGATGTCGGCGCGGCTGGTTTTATTGACCTCCACGATGATGCCCGTGGAGATCGTCGGCCGGAAGCCCGCGGCTGAGGTCTTCAGCGTATAAGTCCCGGGGACAACAATGTTGAAAACATACCGCCCGTCGTCGCCGCTCTTCTGCGTTTGCGTGACCTGGGTGGCTTGGTTGACGAGGATAAGTTCTACGGACGGCACAGATGCGCCGCTGGGGTCGAGCACAACACCTTGTACGGACCCTGTGGTGTCAGCGGCCCAGACAAGGGCAAATGACAAGAGAATGAATATGGGCACAACGGCCCATCGACGTTGAAGCATTCTTATTTAACTCCTTTAACTCCCAACGACTACTCTAGCGCAATTTCGAATATGAAGATTTTAAAATCTAAAAATGCTACGTCCTTTGTAACGGCAAACTCAATAACTTAGCTCATTTGGAATTAAACAAGTTTCATATCTGGCGGACTTCGCGCGGGGAATTACGGTCGCTTTCAAAGCGTGTGTGAGCACGCGAGCCCCGGTCCGGTTTTCAGCGATCTCCGCTACAGCAATCCCTCTTCCCGCGCTTCCTGGAGTTTCTCCTTCGCTTCGGCGTGGTCCTCCGGTTCGGGTTTCGGAGGCTCCTGGGCATGCGCGCCGTTCGGCTCGAAGCTGAGTTCAGCCAGGATGGCGAAGTGGTCTGACCCGTAGGACGGCAACCGCTCGATCCGAGCCAGGCGGAACTCCGGCGAATGAAACAGGTGATCGAGCGGCCACCTCAGGAGCGGCAGTCGGGCGTGGAACGTGTTGTAAAAACCTCGGCCCGCTCGCGGGTCCAGCAATCCGCTCACCTTCTGAAACAGCCGAGTAGTCCCAGACCACGCAACGTCATTCAGATCCCCAGCGACAATCGCCGGTTCGCCGGAGCGCTTCACCTCCCGGCCCACCAGAACCAGTTCCGCATCGCGCTGCGTCGTGTCCACCGTCATTCCCGGAGGCAGGGGGTGTACGGCATACAGCCTGAAACTGTCGCCCGAAGGCAGATGCACGCGGCACACCATTGACGGCACGTCGTCGAGCAGGAGAAACCGCACGCTCGCGTCGCTGATCGGCAGCCGCGAGTACAGCAGCATTCCGTAAGTGTTCTCGAGGGGGCACTGCAGGCTGTGCGGATAGCCGCGGTTGAGTTCACACAACTGCTGCTGCCACCAATGGTCCGGCTCCATCAGCAGGATGATGTCGGGGTCGTGTTGCCGAATCAGGTCCAGCAACCCGGCGGCGTTCCGGTTGGGCATCCACACGTTGCTGATGAGCACCCGAACGTGCGGCTCGTCCTTCGAGGCGTCCAGCGACTCGCGTGAGGCGAGCGGAGTATAGCGTCTCACATAGTGTAATTGCGATGCGACCGGCACAGCGATGGCAGCCGTGAGGAAAGTCCGCGCCCTGCCCCGCGACCAGCGCGCGTTCGCAACCAACAGCGCGCAGCCGATGCCGAGCAGTTGCAGCCTCGGAAAATCGAAGAAGCGGATCCACCTCGACGTGCTCTTCAGATACGGCAGCACACTAGCCGCCGCCATGAAGACCGCCCCCAGCCTCACCACCGTGTGCGACATGCGCTCAGCCTCCCTGTGCCTCCATTGTGGAATAGAATGCCGCAGCGGGCGCCGGCGGAAGAAAAGCCCCACTGAGCTGAACGCGCTCCTTGCAGTCGCAGCTCGCACCACCGACAATTCCTTCAGGAGGGCAAATGCGTCAACGCACACTCGGCAAGCCTGGCCTCACCGTTTCTGAACTGGGCCTCGGCTGCATGGGTATGTCGGATTTTTACGGCGGCAGGGATAATACCGAATCCGTCGCCACGATTCATCGCGCGCTCGAACTAGGCATCAACTTTCTCGACACGGCCGACATGTACGGGCCGCATACGAACGAGGAACTCGTGGGGCAGGCGATTCGCGGGATGCGCGACCGGTTCGTGATCGCCACCAAGTTCGGCATCGTGCGCAGCGGCGACCCCCATGCCCGCGGCGTGAACGGCCGCCCGGAGTACGTCCGCTCCTCATGCGAAGGCAGCCTGAAGCGCCTCGGCATCGAAACGATCGATCTTTATTATCAGCACCGCGTCGACCCCAAGGTCCCGATTGAGGACACCGTAGGCGCCATGGCCGATCTCGTACGCCAAGGCAAGGTCCGCCACCTGGGACTTTCCGAAGCGGGACCGGAGACGATTCGCCGGGCGCACAAGGTCCACCCGATTACGGCGCTCCAGACGGAGTACTCTCTATGGAGCCGCGAACCCGAGGACGAGATCCTCGGCGTGGTCCGGGAACTCGGGATCGGCTTCGTCGCGTATAGTCCGCTGGGCCGCGGTTTCCTCACCGGGCAGATCCGGAAATTCGAGGACCTCGAGGCCGACGATTACCGCCGTGCATCGCCGCGCTTCCAGGGGGAGAACTTCCAGCGCAATCTTGATCTGGTCGCACGCATCGAGGCGATCGCAAGAGAGAAAGGCTGCACGCCCGCGCAACTCAGCCTGGCCTGGGTGCTTGCGCAAGGCGAAGACATTGTACCGATCCCGGGAACAAAGCGCAGGAAGTATCTGGAGGAGAACGCTACAGCCGGCGCGATCGAGCTCACGGAGGAGGACCTCCGCCGCATCGAAGAGGTCGCTCCCAGGAGCGCTTTCGCTGGTCGCCGGTATCCAGAGTACGCGATGAAACTGGTGAACGGCTGAGACTCAGAAGCGGGTTCCGGCCATGCGCGAGTTTGCCGGAACCCGCTCACCAAAACGGCAGAGCTACGCGGCAGCCTTCCCGGCCAGCAGGTTCTTTACGAACTTGAGGCTTGGTTCCACCAACTCCCATGAGCCTGCCCAGAAACACAGGTCGATACACCACCATTCGATTCCGGGCACGGCCAGCAGCTTCGGCGTGAGCGCAGTGAAATCCACGTAGCCTTCGCCGAACGGCCGGTGCGTGCTGGTTTCATCGCCGTGCAGCGTGCCGTCCGAATCGATCAGGTGGATGTGGCCGATTCGCCCCTGCAGTTTCGCCAGGAACTCGGCGACACCGCCCGGCAGCGTTTCCTTTTCGCCGTGCTGACGCGCGCCCACAACGCCGCACATATAAGCGTGCGAAGTGTCGAACATCACCTTGAAGTTCGGGTGATTCACGGTGTCGTGCATCGCCACCACTTCTGACGGCTTGTTGTACGCGAAGCCCGGCTCAAATTCCCACACCAGGCGAATGCCCGCATCCTGCGCGATGCCCGCCGCTTCATGCCACACGCCCGCGACGCGAGCGAACGCAGCGTCATAATCGGTCAACGAGAACGGCCCCGAGATTGTGTCCACGCGGATCGCAGAACTGCCGATGTCCACACACATCTCGACGTTGCGCTTGAACAGCTCCAGGTATTTCCGCTCATTTCCCGCAATGGCGGGCGGCGCAGCGCCGAGGTCCGCAGCGTACCCGGAGACGCCCAGGCCATTATCAGCGAGCAGCCTCACGATCTCCTGCCGCGATTCGCGTGTGGGGTACTTTTCTAGGGTCACGTGGGGCGGGAAGCCGGCCACTTCGATGCCGTCGAATCCGGCTTCGGCGAGCCGCTTCACTGAGGCGTCAAACGGAACGGGATTGTCCGCGTAGGGTCCGAACGCGAACGCCCAGCTACCAAGCGAGATCTTCATGAGAGTCCCTCCAATTCGTCATGACCGGCGCTATGCGGATGCTTCCGCTGCCCGCTTCACATCCACCCACTGGTTGCTCGCACAGGCTTCCAGCACGGCGTCGAGCACGACCTGGCATTTCAGTCCGTCGTCGAAATCGGGCTTCATCAAACGGCCTTCGGCAATCGCTTCAAGCAGGTCGGCGGCCTGATTCGCGAATGTGTGCTCATACCCGATCGCGCAGCCCGGCACCCACCATTTATCCATATATGGATGGCACTCCTCCCAGACCGAGATCTGGCGCCAGCCCTGGACGTGCTTGGGGTCTCGCGAGTCGAAATACCAGAGGCGGCTCATATCCTCCAGGTTGAAGTAGACGCTGCCCTGATCGCCATTCAACTCGAAGGTGTTGCCGTTCTTGCGGCCGTTCGCGAACCGCGTGGCTTCAAAGTGGCCGATCGCTCCGTCCGCGTATTTCGCCACGAAGATCGACGCGTCCTCGATCTCGATGGGCGAAGAACCGCCCTCGGGCCGCTCGCGCTCGTTCACAAAGATGCGGCTGGTCCCCGCGACGGACGTGATATCGCCCGCGAGGTAATTCGAGATGTCCACAATGTGGGAGTGAAGGTCGCCCGTGACACCGGAACCCGCGACATCCTTATCCATGCGCCAGACCAGCGGAACCGAAGGGTCCAGGGTCCAATCCTGCAGGTAGGTCGCGCGGAAGTGGTAGACCTTCCCGATGCGTCCCTCATCCACGAGCTGCCGCGCGAAAGCGATGGCCGGAACGCGCCGGTAATTGAACCACACCATGTTCTGCTTCCCGCGCGCCGCTGCGGCCATGCGAGCTGCTTCCGCGCCGTTCATGGCAAGCGGCTTTTCGCAGGTGACGATCTTGCCCGCCTCGAGCGCAGCCAGTGCGATGGACTCGTGCGTGTTGTTGGGCGAACAGATGTCCACGATTTGTACGTCCGGATCGTCGATCACCCGCCGCCAGTCCGTGACGGCGGCTTCCCACCCCCAGCGTTGCGCGAAGCGTTCCACCTTGGCGCCGTCGCGCCCGCAGATGGTCTTGAGGCGAGGCTTCACCGCGGGGTCAAAGAAATAGGAGGCTTGGCGCCATGCGTTGGTGTGCGCCTTGCCCATGAACTTGTAGCCGATCATCCCGATGCCGACGCTTTGGCTCATAGCCCTTACGGGATAACACAAATGGAGGGGAGGCGGCAGGAGGCGGCCTTCTGATGGAAGCCATCACTCAAGTGAAGTCGCAACGGCTGGGTTGGACAGCCTGTGCTTTCGGGGTCATCGGACCTGAGCTGCCGCTAGAAATGGCGGTACGATGGAGCGGGCGGGAACTCGCCGAATTCGATTGACAGGCGACCCGCTACTCAAGGTACACTTCTTTCTCCCGTGAACCTAGGATCTGTCGATTACCTCATTCTAATTCTGTACTTCGGGTTCGTGCTCGGCATCGGGTGGTTCCTCAAGAAGGGCGTCTCCACGTCCGAGGACTTCCTGATGTCCGGCCGTTCGGTCCCGCTTTGGATCACCAGCCTGGCGTTCATCGCTGCCAACATGGGCGCCCAGGAGATGATCGGCATGTGCGCTTCCGGCGCCAAGTACGGCATCATGACCGTCCATTTCTATTGGATTGGGGCGATACCGGCGATGCTTTTCGTCGGCGTCTTCATGATGCCCTTTTACTACGGCAGCCGCGCCCGGTCCGTCCCCGAGTACCTCAAGCTGCGCTTCGACGAGAAAACGCGCACGTTCAATGCCGCCACATTCGCGGTGATGACCGTGTTCTCGTCCGGCATCTCGATGTATGCGCTCGGCCGGCTTTTTGAACTCGTGCTCGGCTGGAACTTTACCTCCTCGGTGCTGCTCTCCGCATTGATCGTTCTTGTTTACACCTACTTGGGAGGGCTGACGAGCGCACTGTACAACGAGGTGCTCCAGTTCTTCCTCATCGTGCTCGGCTTCACGCCTCTCGCAATTCTGGCGGTGATGAAGGCGGGCGGCTGGGAGGGCATACAGGCCCGGCTCGCGCCGGTGATGACGCATGCGTGGAAGTACACCGCCAACGCCGACGCGAATCCAATGGGCGTCGAGATTGTCGGCCTCATCATGGGTCTGGGCTTCGTGCTCTCGTTCGGATACTGGTGTACGAATTACCTGGTCATCCAGCGCGCTCTCGCCGCCAAGGACATGTCCTCTGCCCGGCGGACACCGCTCGTTGCCGCGTTCCCGAAGCTCTTCATTCCGTTCATCGTGATCGCCCCCGGCCTTGCCGCGGCGGCGCTCCTGCAGATGGCGGGCTCGGGCTTCGCGGTTCCGACCAAGCAGGGCGGTCCGGATTACGACATGGTGCTGACGTCGCTGATGTCCTCGTTCTATCCGAGCGGCCTGCTCGGTGTGGGCATCACGGCGCTGATGGCGTCCTTCATGTCCGGCATGGCCGGAAACGTCACCGCGCTGAACACCGTGTGGACGTACGACATTTACCAGACGCACATCCGCCGCGATGCGCCGGATTCGCATTACCTCTGGGTCGGCCGCATTACGACGATTGTCGGAACGCTGCTTTCGATCGGATGCGCGTACGTCGCGACTCTCTACAACAACATCATGGACCTGCTCCAGCTCGTCTTCGGCTTCGTGAACGCTCCCCTGTTCGCGACGTTCCTGCTGGGCATGTTCTGGATGCGGGCGACTGGAACGGGCGCTTTCACCGGGCTGCTGAGCGGCACGCTGGCGGCGGGTCTTACCTGGGGCTTGACTGTCGCCGAAGGAAAGGGCGGCCTGTTCGGAAATGTCTACGAGTTCCGCTCGGTAATGGCGCAAAACTTCTGGGTGGCGATCATGGCCTGGACGGTGTGCTTCCTGGTGACCGTCGTAATCAGCCTCATGACTCCGGCCAAGACGCGTCCGGAGCTCAAGGGCCTGGTCTGGGGCGCCACCGAGATGATAAAGGACAAGGAACGCCTGTGGTACAAGAAGCCGAGCGTCCTCGCGATCATCGTGGCGGTGGTCTGCATCATTCTCAACTTTATGTTCAGGTAAGGCGATATGGATCTGCGACTTCCGGCGGGATATTTCTTCGGCGCGCTCGGCATCATTCTGTGCGCTCTCGGCTTGATTTGGCCTGAAATGAAAGCGCCGCTGACCACAGCCAACGTGAATCTCTACAGCGGCGCCGCTATGCTGGTGTTCGGTGGAGTGATGCTTTGGGCAGCGTACAAGAAATAAGGGACGGCTTTGCTCGCGTATACGGCCGCGCTGACGGCGTGCGCGTTTTTCGCGGCCCGGGACGCGTGAACCTGATTGGGGAGCACACGGATTACAACCTCGGGTTCGTGCTTCCCATGGCGTTGGACATGGCGAGTTTTATCGCCGCGGCGCCGAACGGGACGGCGACGCTCCGGATCTATTCGGACAACCTGAAGGCACACGCGGAGCGCCCGGTGGCATCGCTCGCCGATGCAGCTCCGGCGAAGGACTGGAGTGATTATCCGGTCGGCGTCGCGCAGCAGCTCGTGCGCGCCGGCTTTGACGTTGCCGGCACGGACCTGTTCATCCACAGTACCGTTCCGGTCGGATCGGGCCTGAGCTCCTCCGCGGCACTCGAAACATCAACAGCTCTGGCCCTGCTGGCCGGCCGGGCGATAGATAAGATCGAACTCGTGAAGCTCTGCCGGCGCGCGGAGAACGAGTTTGTGGGGATGCCCTGCGGCATCATGGATCAGTACATCAGCGTGTTTGGGCGAGAGGGCGCCGCGGTGAAGATCGATTGCCGCAGCCTCGAGAATGAAGTCACGCCGCTGCCGGCGTCCGTTGCCATCTTCGCCGTGAATACGATGGTGAAACATGACTTGGGCGCTTCGGCCTACCGCGAGCGCGTTCGCGAGTGTGCCGAGGCCGCTGCGGCGCTGGGCGCAGCCAGCCTGCGGGATGTCAGCGTGGAGCAGTTTGAAGCCGGGGCGCAGAAGATCGCACCCGTCCCGCGCAAGCGCGCGAAGCACGTCGTCACCGAAGACGACCGCGTCCAGAAGTTCGTGCTCGCGTCCCGCGCCGCGGACCTTAAGCAGATGGGCGAGCTGTTCGTCGCCTCCCACCGCAGCCTCCAGCACGATTACGAAGTGAGCTGCGAGGAGTTGGACTTCCTGGTGGACACCGCCATTGCTCTACCCGGTGTGTATGGCGCGCGCATGACCGGCGGCGGCTTCGGCGGCTGCACGGTGAACCTGGTCGCGCCCGAAGCGGCAGAAGCGTTCCGGCGAGAGATCAGGGTCCGATATCAGACCCGGTTCAACCTCGATCCGCTGATCTACAACTGCATTCCAGCCGCGGGCGCCAGCGAAATCTAACCGAACTGCCGGCGGCTGCCGAAAGGGCCTGCTGCCGGCAACCTTACAACCAGTACTCCCACTTGCCGGCCAGCAGAACGTATGCGGCGAGCGCTGCATTCGTCACTGCGTGCGCCAGGATGCAATCCCCCAGGCTGCGCGTCTTCACCATCCACCAGCCGTACGCCGCTCCGGCCACAAGTCCAACTTCCCAATGCGGCCCGTGCTCCAGCCCGAACAGTACAACGGTCAACCAGAAAGCCGTCGGGACGTATTTCCCGAAGGGCACGGTCCAGAACTGATGGCTGCTGAGCCAGCGCATCAGGAACGCACGCCAGAACAACTCCTCGACCACGGGCACAAGCATCGCCGACCCGGCCGCTCGGAAGAACACGAACACGGGATCAATGGAGTGGGGCGCCGAAGCCGCACCGTCGGCCCGGCCCAGCAGAAAGTTGGAGAAGAGCCAGTGGTTCCGCCAGCCCGGGACGAGCAGATCGGGAGCGATCCAGACCACAAACACGACCACTCCCAAGATGACGCTGCCGGCGGCACTACGCACCCGGAAATCGAGAACGGGCCGGGACACGGCCAGCAGCGTAGCGAGCACTGCCAACGTGCGTGCCGGATAAGCCCACGCGGCCGGGAGTGGCAGGTGGCCGTTCAGACCCAGCAGCACCATGAGGACGCCGAACGGAAGCACGTACGGCCATGGGCTCGCCACCCTCGGGTCGGGCGCCGTTCCTGTTCCTGCGACGTTCACTTATCCGATCTTGCCCAGCAGGTCTTTAATCTTGCCTTCTTCTTCCCTGGACGGCTTCTGCTGGAGGGCGACAGACAGCTCACGGCGCGCACCGGCTTTGTCACCCTTCTGGTACAGCGCAAGCCCGAGGTGATAACGGTATGTGGAACGGGCTGGCTGCTTGGACACGAGGTCACGGAAAACCTGGATCGCGCTATCGCTCAGGTTCTTCTTGATATAGATCCAACCCAGCGTGTCTGCAACGTCCGGGTGCTGCGGAAGCCGCTGCTTTGCGCGCTGCGCAAGCGCGAGCGCCTGATCGAGATCACCGCCGGTTTCGGCAATTAGATATGCAAGATTGTTCAGCGCGAAAGGATTGTCGGGCTGAAGTTTCAATACCTGTTCATAGATCGGCCGCGCCTGATCGCGGCGCCCGAGGCCGTCGTAAAGCATGCCCAACCTGAGGTGCGTCAGTGCGTCGTTCGGCTGAAGTTCTCGAGCCCTCTGGTAGCTTGCGACGGCTTTGGTGGTATCGCCCTGAATCGTGTAGCACTCGCCGAGCTTGAGGTGTATGTCGGCAGCTTTCGGGTTCACCTTGATCAGCTCGTTGAAGTACATGATGGCGTCGCCGACCTTGCCTGAACGGAACGAGAGATTCCCCAGCGCAACCCTCAGCGGCTGGCGCTCGGGGTGCTTGGCCAGCTCAGTCTTCAGAATCTGGATGGCGCTGTCGAATTTCTTCTGCGCCGCATACGTCTCTACCAGCCCCATCAGACCGCGCAGGTCTGCTGAATCCGTCTGCTGCAAACGGCCGAACGCCTGCTCCGCCTCAGCGAATTTCTTCTCACCCAAATCAAGGAGGGCGAGTTGAACCTGCGCGTCGTGCGAGTTGGGGTAATCCTTCATGATCTGCGCGAGCAGGTTGCGGGCGGCAATGCGGTCGCCGGAGGACGCAAGGGAACTCGTCTCGAGAAGCTTGGCAGGCAGATTCCCGGGGTCGATCTTTTCCAGAATCTCGCGGGCAGCCTGGCGCGAGAGCCCGTACTCCGCGCGAACGTAGTGCAATTCCGCCAGCGCCAGCCGGGGCGCCAGGTACGCCGGGCTGAGCTTGATGGATTCCTGGAGCTGAGCGCGGGCGTGATCGAACTGTCGGCGCGCGATGAGCGCGCGCGCATAACTAAAGCGTGTCACAGCGTTCTTGGGATTCTCTTTGATAGCCGCTTCGAGTTCCGCCACGGCATTTTGGAGTTGGACCGGATCGCCGGTGTCGATCTGAAGGGATGCCCGGATCGACCTGGCATCGTCGTCTTTCGGGTTCGCCTTCAGGATGTCGTCGAGGACGCGCTGTGCCTCATTCGGCCGCCGTTGGACGATCAGTACCTGGGCAAGCTCTTTCAGGTATGTGCCGCGCTTGGAATCGTTCCGTTTGGCGCCGGCTTCGAAGTACTTTCGGGCAGTGTCGTAATCCCGTAAGCGTTGATAGAACCGGCCTGCCTCCAGGAAGCCATCGGGGAAATCCTTCGGGTTGTCGACCAGCTTCTGTATGACTGCCGTAGCCTCAGGGATTCGCTTGAAGGCTTGGTAATATGCCGCAAGCTGGAGCAGGGGGAGCGCTTCCTGAGGGTTACTGGCGACCTTCTCGGTGAGGATTCGTTCGGCGTCCGCAGGCCGGTTCGCGCGCGTGTAATAGATGTACAGCACGTCGTACATCGGAAAGTAATGCTTATCCTTCGCCAGCATCGCGCGACCGATCTTCTCGGCCTCGGCGTCTTGCTTGAGCGCGAACATGGTCTCGACGAGGGGCAGCGTGATTTCCGGATCGAGCGGCTTGATCTCATTTGCGCGGCGGAAGTCCGCCAGAGCTTCTTCCGGCTTCCTCACTACGATCAGGCGATGATACGCCCGCAAGCGGAGCCCGTCCGTGTTGTTCGGGTCGCGCTTTAAGATGTCCTCCGCCAAAGCGGCCCACTGGTCCGCCAACTGCGGGTTGCGCTTCGGTTGCCTTATATAGAACGTCAGCGCCAGGTTGCCCGTCTGAACTTTTGCATCGATGTTCCTCGGGTCCGTCTCGACCGCGCGAACAAAGCTGTTGTATGCATTGGGGACCTGCCCCAACTTGAGTTCCGTCAAGCCGAGACGGTAGTACGCCTCGCCGAACTTGCGGTCCTTCCGTAGGGCATTCCGGTACATGATATGGGCTTCTTTATACTTGCCCTTCTCGAAATACCGGTTGCCGCTATCCAGGTACTTCCGCTTGACAACCTCGGGGTCCCGGGAGCAGGAGACACCTGTCACGAGCACAGCGATGCAGAGAAACAGCTTGAGCGCCTTCATCGATACCTTCCGGAAGATTCTACTCCATCATACCCGCCTTCGGGTGGATATCCGCCACTCGTGATGCGCGCTGGCCGCTATCTGATGGAACAAATGCGAACGGATCCCGTTATTTGAGTTCAAGATCCTATGCGCCGCTTAGTTGAAGATCTACGCCATTCAACCCGGACGCTTCGCAAGAACCCCGGCTTCGCCGCGGCGTCCATCGTGACACTCGTCGCAGGAATCATCCTGAATACCGCCGTCTTCGGCATGTTGAATGCCCTCTGGTTCCGGCCACTGCCGATCCGGTCTAGCGAGCAGGTGGTCATCGTGAGCGCCGCCAACGCGCAGCTTGGGCCTGGAGGGATGTCGTTTCAGGATTACTCGGACGTGAGGCGCACCCGCTCCTTCGAGGACGCAGCCGCGTTCTCCCCGCGGGCATTCAACGTGAGCGGCCCTGTCGCCGGCGGCGAACCGCTCCGGACTGTCGGCGGGGCGGCAACGGCCAACACGCTCGGCCTGCTAGGGTTCAAACCTGTTGTCGGTCGCGGCTTCACGGACGCGGAACAGGCGGCGGGCGCGCAAGTGGCCCTCATCGGCGAGCGCTTGTGGCGACACCGGTTCGGCGCCGACCCTGCCATCACAGGCAGCGTCATAAGATTGGATGGCCGCCCCGTCACCGTCATCGGCGTACTTCCCTACGAGTTCCGGTTCATTTACGCCGACTACGACCTGCTGGTGCCGCTCTCGCCGGAGATGCAGCGCGGCGCACGCTCCGACAGGCCACTCGAAGTCCTTGCGCGGCTGAAACCCGGCGCCACTCCGGAGCAGGCGCGGGCGGAGGTGTCAGCGCTCGCGGCGCAGTTGGCCGGCGCGTACCCCGAATCGAACCGCGGCTGGACGATGACGGTTGAGGACTACCGCGAGTCCATGCTCTCCCGGCACACCGAGTACACGCTGCTGATGCCCGCGGCCGCGCTGCTGCTGCTGATCGTGTGCGCGAACGTCTCCGGTTTGTTTCTCGCGAAGGCGGCGGCACGCCAGCGGGACGTCGCGGTCCGGATGGCACTCGGGGCGCCACGCCTGGCCATCGTGCGCCAGATGCTCACGGAGGGGATGGTGATCGCGATGTCGGGCGGCTCGCTGGCCCTGATCGGCGCCTACTGGGTGCGGCAGATCCTGGTAGCCTCGTTTCCCCAGCTGCGTTTTCTCGAAGTCGATTTCCGCGTGGCGGGCTACACGCTGCTCGTCTCGTTGATGGCCGGCATCGCGTTCGGATTGGCGCCGGCACTGGCTGCCGCCCGGCCCGACGTGAACGAGATCCTCAAGACCGGCGGCCGCGGCCCGGCGGGCGGCGGCGCCAACCGGCTGCGGAGCGCCTTGGTTGTGGCAGAACTTGCTCTCGGAGTCATGCTGGTAACCGGCGCGGGACTCCTCGCCAAGACCATAGCGAACCTGCGAAACATCGACGTGGGCTTTCCAACGGCGAACCTCGTCTTTTCGCAGGTTGCTCTCGAAGGAGAGCAGTACGCCAATCCGGAAGCCCGCGACCACTTCTGGGAAGAACTGATCCAGCGCCTGTCCTCCGCGCCGGGCATCACGGCGGCGACGCTCGCGAGCAACGCTCCGCTGTCCGGTTTCGTGCAGTCTGAGAAGGTGGAGGTGGAAGGACGCTCCGCGCGCACCGGCGGCGATGTGATGCGGATAGTTTCCACCGTCGCGGACACGCGGTATACCGGCGCGCTCGGCATCCGCACCGTTGCCGGCCGCATGTTCACGCGCGCGGATCACAGGAATGCGCCCAATGTGGCGGTAGTCAACGAGAGTTTCGTCCGGCGCGTGTGGCCGGGCGCGAGCCTGAACAGCATTCCGGGCAAGCGCGTGCGGATCGGCGATCAAGGAGCATGGGTCAGCATCACGGGTGTCGTGGCGGACGCACGGCAGGCATTGGCGGAAGCCCCGTTCGCCGAGGTGGTCACGCCTGTTGCACAAGCGAAAGGCACAACGATGCACGTCATCGTGCGGACTGCGCCGAACACCTCCTCGCCGGGAGCCGCGATTCGCGCCGTGGTCGCCGCAATTGATCCCGATCTCCCTGTGATGGGGCCGGCGACGATGGACGGCGTCATGGAGAACTCGTATCCGACGGTGCTCGTCAGCGGTCTCGCGCTGTTCGCTCTCATTGCCACGGCGCTGGCGACGCTCGGGCTGTACGGCGTCGTTTCGTTTCTGGTGATCCGGCGCACGCACGAGATCGGGATCCGGCTGGCTCTGGGAGCGAGTCGCGCAGCCGTCCTCCGCCTTGTGCTGGGCCACTCGCTGAAACTGACCGCTATCGGCGCCGTCATCGGCATCGCAGGCGCGTTCGGGCTCGCGCGGCTGATGTCCGGCTTTCTCCAGGGCGTGAGTTCGGCTGACCCGGTGGTGTTTGCGTCCGTAGCGGGCGTGCTGGGCGCCGCGGCGCTCGCAGCCGGTACGGTTCCGGCGATCCGCGCGGCGCGCGTGGACCCAATCGTCTCACTCAGGTGCGAATAGCACGCCAGGCGATGATCGATTTGGCGCCGCTGAGGATGTGCGAGTCCGGGAACATGGCCTGCATCTGACCGGCATCGAGCAGGCGGATGGTGTCAAGGTAATGCCGAAGGTAAAACTCCCGGCGGTCCGGCGTGGTCCGCACCATCCACCGCCAAACCGCAACACGCGGCACAAGCGCCCGCTGCCATTCACGCGGCAGCCAGTGTATGAACGGCGTGTGCAGATGCACTTCCACGGGGAAGCGGCGGTTGGGTGTCTGAACCCAGTACCCCTTGCCGACGCGGGCGGCCTCTGCGGCAAACGCACGCTGGCGGGCCGCATCTCCCACGTGTTCGATTACGGAGTTTGAGAAAACCACGTCGAAAGCTGCGTCCCGGAAAGGCAGGCGGCAGCCGTCGCCATGAACCGTGGCGGGCGGCTCCTCCCGCGATTCGTTTAGAAACACGACTCGGGGACGCACCGGCGCCAGCGCCCAAATGTCCGGCGTGCCGCCGACGTCCAGCACCCGCGTGTGTTCGGTGATGCCGAGCAACTCGACGAACCGCTGCATCCGCGCGCGCCGCGAACGTTGACTTACGGCATGGAGGACGCCTGGCAACATCGGATGAAGAACCCAGTATGCCTCATCCGCCGCCGGCTCCTACGCTGCGCCCCTTTGCGCTGAAATGTAGGCATGAGGCTCTGCACCTTCGAGGTGTCTACCGTCGTGGGGCACGTCCGCCGGCTGGGAGCGGTGCTCGAGGACGGCATCCTGGACCTGAACTTCGCCTGTGCCCGGTATCTGGCCGGAAAGGGAGAACCGCGGCCGCAGAAACTCGCGGATGTGATCCTCCCCTCCAACATGCTGGAGTTTCTGGAGGAAGGAAAGACGGCCCTTTCTTTCGCCGAGAAGACGATCGCGGAAGATACTCTCGTGGGGCTCAACGGCGAGAAGTTGCTCTATCCGCCCGAAGAGCTCCGGCTGCTCGCACCTATTCCGAATCCTCCGTCGGTGCGCGACTTCTACGCCTTCGAACAGCACGTCAAAATTGGCTTCGAGCGGCGCGGCGAGCCGATGCCGAAGGAGTGGTACGAGATCCCGGTTTACTACAAGAGCGGCACCCATAACATCCTCGGCACGGGCCAGGACGTGTTGTGGCCGCGCTTCACTGAGAAGTTCGATTACGAGCTCGAACTGGCCGCGGTGATCGGCAGGCCGGGACGCAATATCAAGGCCGAACAGGCGCGCGCCTACATCGCCGGATTTACCGTGATGAATGACTTCTCTGCGCGTGATATTCAACGCAGCGAGATGAAAGTCCGGTTGGGCCCGGCAAAAGGGAAGGACTGGGCAACCGCCATCGGACCGTGGCTCGTAACCACCGACGAGATCGGCGACCCGTACTCACTGAAGATGACGGCCCGCGTGAACGGTGAGACGTGGAGCGAAGGCAATTCCTCAGCGTTGTTCTGGAAATTCGAACAGATGATCGAATTCCTGACGCAGGACGACTCCATAGCGCCAGGCGATGTGATCGGGTCTGGCACCGTGGGGACCGGCTGCGGGCTCGAGCTCGACCGGTGGGTGAAGCCGGGCGACGTGATGGAACTCGAGATCGAAAAGATCGGCGTGCTGCGCAACCGGGTGGTCCGCGACGCCCGGACGTAGCCCATTCGCCCGAGGGGAAACCCCGGGCGGCTCTGCGCCGTCACGATAAGATATTGACGTGGTGCGGCACCTAGCGTTATTCATCCTTCTCGCGGTTCAGCAGGCACAGGATCCTGCTGCCGAAGGCCTGAAAGCCCTGGATGCCGGCAATCACGAGGCTGCGATCGCGCTGTTCACGAAGGCGGTTCAGGCTGATAACTCGGATTACTCCGCGCACTTTAACCTTGCGCTCGCTTACAGTCTGGCCGGACGTGATGCAGAGGCTGAGGCCTCTTATCGAAAGGTGCTGGAGTTGAAGCCGGGGCTGGTCCAGGCTGAGATTAACCTCGCGACGGTCCTGCTCCGGCAGAAGAAGTCGCGGGAGGCCGTGCCCCTGCTCGAAGCGGCTATTCAGGCCAAACCGGGGAATCCGCGGGCCCACCTGCTGCTGGGCGATGCCCTGCTCGCTGCGGGTGATGCCTCGAAGGCAGAGCAGGCGTATCACGCGGCACTGACGGCCGACCCGAAGTCGGCCGGGGCTGAAATCGGGTTGGGGCGTGCGTTGCTGCGGCAATCGCGGCTGAGTGAGGCGGAACCCCACTTCAGGCGCGCCGTCGAACTGGACCCCTCGTTCCGGCAGGCGCTCCTGCAGTTAGGCGAGGCGTATGAGAAGGCCGGCAAGACCGATGAGGCCGTGGCGATCTATACGCAGTTCCCCGAGAATGCGGCTGCCAGGGAGCGGATCGGCGGACTGCTGCTCTCGGCGGGACGGCCGAAGGAAGCGATTCCACACTTCGAGTGGGCGCTGCAGAATGCACCGACCGCTGCGAGCCGTATCGCGCTGGCGCAGGCCTACCGCCAGAACGGCGAAACCGAAAAGGCGCTCGCGATGTTCCGGGCCGCGGTGGACGCTGACCCAAACGCGACCGACCTGCGCATGATCTACGGCCGCGAACTGCGGGACGCACGCAAGTTCCGTGAGGCCGCCCAGCAATTCTATATGGTCACGCAGGCCAAGCCCGGATTGGTGGAGGCCTGGAGCGAGTTCGCCGCGATGCTCGTTTCGCTCGAGCGTTTCCCACAGGCCATCGGCGCACTCAACCAGATCCGCGACCTTGGAGGCGAGACGGCAGGCCATGTCTATTTGCGCGCAATCGTGCTGGATCGCATCCAGGACCTGAAAGGTGCGCTGGCCGCATACGAGCATTACCTTTCGCTCAGCCAGGGCCTCAATCCGAACGAAGAGTTCAAGGCCCGGCAGCGCGCCCGGATTATCAACAGAGAGTTGGAGAAGAGATGAAGATGACCAGCTTTGTGCTGATAGTGGTCACTGCGGCGTTTCTCGCGCCCGGGGCTCGCGCCGACCTCGCTGCGGCGAAAGCGGAGTCGAACCTGGAGAAGCGAGCCGCGAAAGCTCTCGACAACGCTCAGGCAGCGCTGAAAACGGCCGAGCAGTCCTACGATGAAGACGCCGATTTGCCGAAAACAGAGGCTGCGCTCAAGGAAGTCGCCGAATCGGTCCAGTTCGCGTACGACTCCTTGTTGGCAACGGGCAAGAACCCGAGTAAGTCACCGAAGCACTTCAAGCGCGCGGAGATCAAGACCCGCGAGATGATGCGGCGGCTGGACGATTTCAGGGCGAAATTGGGTTCGGAAGAGCGCGGGGTGGTGGAGGCGACGCGCGACTCCGTGCAGCGTGTTCACGACAGTCTGCTCGAGGGCATCATGGGAGGGGGTAAGAAGAAATGAGTCGTCTTGCGGCGGGACTGGCTGCGCTGGTGATGACGATACCGGCGGCGGCGCAGGAACGTGACTTCCTCACCACAAACGAGGCGGACCAGGTCCGGCTGGCGCAGGAGCCCAACCAGCGGCTCAACCTGTACGTCGTATTTGCGAAGCAGCGCCTGGACCAGATGGAACAACTCGCGAAGGAGGACCGTCCGGGCCGCTCCGCCCTGATCCATGACCTCCTGGAGCAATACACGGAGATCATCGACGCAATTGACACGATCGCCGATGAAGCGCTCCGTAAGAAGGTGGACATCGCGCCCGGAATGAAGATCGTGGCAGACGCCGAAAAGGAGTTCGCAGCACAACTGCGGCGCTTGCAGGAGGCGAAGCCGGCCGACATGGGCCGCTATGAATTCGTGCTCGGCCAGGCGATTGACGCTACCGACGACAGCCTGGAGGCAGCAAACGAAGACTTAGGCAAGCGCACGGAGCAAGTGGTTGCCCGCGAGAAGCGTGAGCAGGAAAAGCTCGAGGGCCTGATGCAGCCGAAGGATTTGGAAGCCAAGCGCGCCGAGCAAAAGAAGCAGGCCGAAGCCGCAAAGAAAGAGCGGAAGAGACCCAGCCTCTTGAAGCCGGGCGAGAAGGCGAAGGCCGACCGGCCGTAAACGCGCTCCCGCGCATCGGCACACAACTCTCAAGCAACCGGGCGCGACTTCTCGAGTCTCGCGTCCGTTCGCTGTTGTTGTGAGTTACTCGGCGTCGAAATCGCCGACTTCGTCGCACGCAGCCAGCCTTGTGATTCGTCCTGCTCTTTGTCTGGAACAAAGGCGCGTCCACATCCGTTCCTAATCTTCGACGCCGTCGCGGCCTGTTAAGGAGCATGATCAGTACAATGAGACGTTTGTTCCCTCGCGGGTTCGCCCGCTACTCTCTCGCCGCACTCTTAATGGCGCTCTGCTCCAGTAGCTTTGCCCAGAATCGTACGGACGCTGCCATGCCGCTGACCGAGCGCGCCTACCTCGCCAGCCGGGTATACGCTTCCCTGGTCAACTTCGCTCATGCTCAGGATCTACAGAACACCGACGTGGATGCTGCCTACCGAAGCTATCTCGAGAAAGCCCTCGCGGGCGAGGACCGCTTCACTTTCAGCCGCGCCACCATGGAATTCCTCGCCGGAATGCACAACGGCCACACAATGTTCATGGATACCACCTTGATGCAGCACGGAGGCTCCCTGCCGTTTGCCGCCGCGTTCTCTGACGGCAAATGGGTCGTGACCGCAAGCCGGATCGCGGAGCTCAAGCCCGGTGATGTCATCGAGAGTATCGACGCGGAGACCTTCGAACAGTTCTATCAGGGGCGTCGCCGCTTCATCTCCGCATCTACGGAGCAGTGGGCCCGCCACGCGCTGTTCGCGCAAATGCCTCCCATTACGCCCTATGCTCACTTTTTCCCCGAGCGGTTCTTCCTGGGCTTGGCAGGCGGCCGGAAAGTGTCCGTCGACCGCCGGCCGCCGCTCGACATGCCCATCACCGCCGCCGAGGGCCGCTGGCTGGATCCGGGCAAGGTAGCTTATATCCGCATCCCGTCCTTCATGCGCCCCGAGTTCCAGAAGCGCGCTCTTGAGCTCGTCCGCGACTTCCACAGCGCCGCTGTCCTGATCGTCGATGTCCGCGGCAACACCGGCGGCAGCACGCCACAGGATTTGACGTCGGCCCTGATGGACCGGCCCTATCGCTGGTGGACCGAGTCCACGCCCGTGGTTCTGCCCTACTTCCGCTTCCGGGCTTCGCAAGGCGAATGGCAATTCCAACCCTTTGAGCGTCCCGACTTGCTGTGGCGAAGTGCAGTGCGGCAGCCCTCGAAGGACACTTTCAAGGGCAAGCTCGCGCTGCTTGTCGATGCGGGCTGTCACTCCGCGTGCGAAGACTTCACCATGCCCTTCAAGGACAACCGCCGGGCCGTCCTGTTCGGCGCAACGACCGCGGGCAGCACCGGCCAGCCATACACTCTGGACCTGGGCAACGGCATGCTCGTACTGGTCGGAGCCAAGCGGGAGATGTTCCCCGACGGTTCACCCTTCGAAGGCGTAGGCATCAAGCCGGATGTGGAGATCACGCCGACCGTGGAAAACATCCGCCAGGGAAGAGATGTTGTACTCGAAGCAGCCCGCACGCACCTGGGCGGCTCCTGAACCAACGCATTCGTCGAACACTTCCTCAAGATCACGGACGCTATAGACTCGCATCGTGGCTCGGCCCGGGAACTGTCTGAGAGCACTTTCTGCCGCCGGATCCATCGCGAGTTGCTTTGGCCGCGCCACCGTCGATCCAACAATTCAACTCTGGGAGAAAATAGAGGAGAAGGCTGGATCTCACAAACTCTCATCCACAATACCCATCCGCCAGCGAAAGGCTTCATCGCTATGAGCAAAGCTTCCGCAGATTTGCTTGCAAACTTGGGCGGCCTGCTTCCCGATCTGGAGGCAGTCTACAAAGACCTGCATGCTCATCCCGAATTGTCGATGCAGGAAAAACGGACGGCTGCTCTTGCCGCGGACCGTCTTCGTGCTGCCGGCTATGAAGTGACCACTGGAATCGGAAACACCGGCGTCGTGGGTCTGTTGCGCAATGGCGAAGGGCCGATCGTCATGCTGCGCGCCGACATGGACGCGCTCCCGGTTCAGGAAGCCACGGGCCTTCCCTATGCCAGCAATGTGACGGCTAGTGACAGTACGGGGAAGACCGTGCCCGTCATGCACGCCTGCGGCCATGACATGCATGTGACCTGGCTCATCGGCGCGGCGACGCTGTTTGCGAAGACTCGAGATGCCTGGAAAGGGACCCTGATGCCCGTCTTCCAACCGGCAGAGGAGACAGCAGCCGGAGCGCAGGCAATGATCGACGCTGGACTTTTCAAGCGCTTTCCTAAACCTGCTGTCGTGCTCGGGCAACACGTTATGGTGGGCTCCTCTGGCGTACTGAGCTCGCGCGCCGGGGTCGTCACTTCCGCTGGCGATAGCCTGCAAATCCGAATGTTCGGCCGGGGCGCCCACGGGTCCATGCCTGAGGCCAGCATCGATCCCGTAGTCATGGCAGCGGCGACAGTGCTGCGGCTGCAGACCATCGTTTCCAGGGAGGTGGCGGCGAACGAGGCCGCGGTAGTCACGATCGGCGTGCTACATGCAGGCACGAAGGAAAACGTCATCCCGGACGAGGCGCTCATCAAGCTCAACGTTCGCACTTTCGACGAGGGCGTCCGTAAACGCGTGCTCGCTGCCATCGAACGCATCGTGAATGCCGAAGCCGCCGCGTCGGGCGCTCCCAAGAAACCAGAAATCACGCCTCTGGATCGTTATTCTCTTGTCACAAATGATCCGGAAGCCACCAAGCGAGTGGGCGATGCATTTCGGCGCCACTTTCCTGCTGACCGTGTGCGGGAAACCAGGCCGACGACGGCGAGCGAGGACTTCGGATCGTTCGGAGCCGAGTGGGGCGCGCCATCCGTGTTCTGGTTCGTCGGCGGTACTGATCCAGGCACCTACGCGAAAGCCGAGGGGGATGGCAAGGTCGGCGACATCCCAACCAATCACAACCCGCGCTTCGCTCCGGTGATCCACCCGACTTTGGAAACAGGCGTGGAGGCGATGGTGATTGCTGCACAGGCCTGGCTATCGTCTGAGGCCAAATGATCGTCGATGAACGCATCCTGGTGAGCACCCTGGTAGTCGCCTTCGATCTTGGCGGCACATTCGTTTTTGCGCTCAGCGGCGCGGCTGCCGGAGTGAAGCACAGGCTTGACCTCTTCGGGGTCCTGGTTTTGGCCTTCGCTGCGGGTAACTCGGGTGGGATCACCCGGGATGTACTGATAGGGGCGGTCCCTCCCGCCGCAATCAGCGATTGGCGATACATCGCTGTCTCGATCCTCGCCGGCCTGGTTACGTTCTATTGGTACGGAATCATCAACCGCTTGCGCAGCCCGGTGCTGGTGTTTGATGCCGCCGGATTGGCGCTCTTTGCGGTTTCCGGTGCGGGCAAGGCGCTTGCCTTTCACGCCGATCCGCTTGCGGCGACGCTGCTCGGAACGCTGACCGGAATCGGCGGCGGCATCGTCCGCGATGTGCTCGTAAGCGAGATCCCGACCGTGTTGCGCACCGAGCTTTACGCCGTCGCCGCCCTGATTGGCGCGGCTGTGGTGGTAACTGGAAGGATGCTGCATCTCCAGTCTGCAGTGGCGGCCCCAGCCGGCGCAGTCCTCTGCTTCGGACTCCGGTTAATGGCCATCCGGCGCGGCTGGCAGCTTCCCACTCCCCGCTCTTTTAAACAACCGGATGCGGAGACAAACCATCGATCGACGGACAAGAACGTCGAGTAGGTTCCGACAAAGAGTGCAACTGTGCTCGCGTGCGGCGTGTGTTCGACGCCCCTCGGAAGAACAGGGGCGGAGGAGAACCTCATGACGCCCTAGTTAACTCCTCATCGAGTGCGGATCAACCTGAAATCACCCGATTGACCCGCCACGTCGTGCCACGTTCCCACGATTTCGTTTCTTGAAACGAGCTTCGCAGCCCAGACAGCGTAGTAGTCGCCCGATTTGTAGGTAACACTGATGACGGACGTAGTTCCTGCCGAAAACAAGGTGCCTTGATACGTCCCGGTGCCGCCGTAGGCGTATTTCCCGACAAAGCTGGAGCCGTCTTGCGACTTGAACACAATGTTGTACGTAGCCGTTTCAGCATCCTTGACGGCGCCGTCAAGCTGGCGGTCGAAGTGCGGAACCCAAATGCCGTCCAGTGCTGAGGCGCTCGAAACCTTCAGCCCTTGCGCCACCGCTCCGGCGACCCCTAGGACAACTGCGCCGAATAGAACCAGCTTATGTCGTAGCCGCATAGAACTCCCTTCATTCTGACCTTTCAGGGCCTGCCGTATCTGTCACACGAACGGATGCTCAAGGGCGGCGCCTCCCGGTATGCGGTCCGCCGCCCCGCCCACTGAGCGGCAGCAAAAGCCCATGTCGATACGCCCACCGGTTCGCGCCATGGCCCATGCGCCGCCCTCCTTCTCATACCTCAGGCGTAAACTTCGCCAGGTCGTAGATCCCGAGCCGCTTCTCCAGATCAGCAACACGGCTGACGTTCTTCTCGAAACCGTCCGTGCCGAAGAGGTGGTTCTCTTTCTTCTCGAACTCCTCGCCGAGGGCATCGTACTCGTGCGGGGAGACGATCTTGCGGAATTCGGGAAACAGCACGGTGTCCTCGCGGGCTTCGTGCGGCTCGTACATGCGCACGAACATGTCGAGGTAGCCCCGGAACGTTTCCTTCGAGGTCTTGATCTTCGGCGCCTGGAGGATTTTGTCGGTGACGATGCGGCCTTTCTGGTGCTGGTTGTCGAGCACGTTCACCAGGTCAACCAATCTGCCCGCTTTGCGAAAGCGAGGGAATAGGTACTCCTCTTCGAGTTTCTCGTGATAGTCCTCGACGAACGTGCGGATCAGGTTCGCGGTGCCCACAACCACGTCGGGTGGGAAATCCTGGCTGGCGTCGAGGCGACGTATAACCTCGCGGTAAATGACCAGGCAACGGACCAAAACGCCGTGCTCACGCATGAGGTCTTCGTTGGGAGATACCTCTTCTTCCTTGTTCCCGCGCTTCGCCTCGCCCTCTCGCGGACCGGGGTTTCCCCAGAACGGTCGCTCGGCGAAGATCGCGCCGCTTCCAACCGCGGCCATCCCCCCGAGAAAGCTCCGGCGATGCGCAAGCAATCTGCCCGACATTGTCCCCCCCTCTCTTACAACCCGTCCTATCCCGATTGTCGCCCGACCGCGCTCCCGGCGGACGCCACCAAAATGGCCAAACGGAGGTGATTGGGTTACACTGCCCACGATGCAGACTCGGGCATTGGCACGCGCGCAGCACGGGCAGACGGGGAGAAGATTCACGAGGCTGCACGCAATTCCAGTGCTCTTCCTTGCCCTGTGGCCACCGTCAGCAAGCTGTGCGGAGCGGTTCAATTCCGATCACGACGGCGCGAGGCGCGAAGGCGTTCGTCACATTCCAGCTGCCGGCGCCGCTCCGAAGATTACTGCAGTTGTGAATGGCGCCAGTTTCCTGCCGCGGGTCGCGGCATCCACCTGGATCACGATCTGGGGCACGGACTTCTCCACGACTACGAGGACTTGGGGCACTTCGGACTTTGCGAACAATGATCTCCCGTCAGTGTTGGAAGGGGTCTCAGCCACCGTCAACGGCATGGCCGCCTATATTTCTTACGTCAGTCCCACCCAGCTCAACGTGCTGACTCCCGACGATCCGGCAACCGGCGAAGTGCAGGTGCAGGTCACGACTGCGAATGGCGCAAGCAACACATTCGCGGTGAACAAGAGTCGGGTTTCACCAGCCTTCTTCCAATTCACGACGAAGTACGCGGCTGCCGTCCATGCCGGCGCCGTTCTGGTAGGCAGGGCGGGATTGATGACGGGCGCGAGTTTCGCCCCGGCCCAGCCGGGCGAAACCCTTATGCTGTTCGGCACAGGTTTCGGGCCGACCAATCCGCCGCTGCCGGCCAGCCAGTTGGTGACGAAGGCGGCCCCGCTGGCCGAAACTCCCACGGTGACGATTGGCGGCAAACCGGCTACGGTGACCTTCGCGGGACTCAGCGGGTCGGGGCTGACTCAACTGAACGTGACAATTCCACCGGATCTGCCGGACGGCGATGCCTTGCTCGTCGCCCAGATCGCCGGGGCAGCCACCCAGCCCGATGTCTTCATCACGATCGGGCGGCCGTGGAAAATCATCGGACCCGGCGGCGGCGGTTCGATGTTTCATCCCACCATCAGCCCGCACGATCCAAACCTGGCCGTGCTCAGCTGCGACATGACGGGCGCGTATATCACGAAGGACGGCGGGACCTCGTGGCGGGAGTTCAACCTGCGCACTACGGTGAGCGCGTTCGCGTTTGACCCGGTGCACCCGAACGTCGTCTACGCCGGCTCAGACGGCCTGTTCCGCTCGGACGATCGCGGCGAGACCTGGCGGCTTGTGTTTCCCGATCCTAAAATCACGCAAGAGCGGATGGTGGGGGATCACGCCGAGCATGCCTTCCACTCGACCGATCCGATCTGGCCCGGCGCCGGAGCCCAGGTACAAGCGATCCGCGTGGACCCGGACAATGCCGACCGCGTCTATGTTGCGATCGCGTGGTGGGGCGCTCCCCGGCTCTTCTACACGCTTGACGGAGGGAACACATGGCGCGCCTCCGCGACGCTTGGCAACCAAACGGTTTTGAATCTCTTTGTCGATCCCACGACGGGCCTGGACAGTCGGCGACTGGTCGTGGTGACGAATGCGAACGTCTACTCCGTGGACATCGGGACCGGTTCGAGCGGCGCCCTGGCCCCGCCCGCGACGGCGATCCGCGATGTGGCGGGAGCAAGGGACCCGGATTCCGGGGCCCTGGTGCTGTATGTCACCACCGCCGAGGGAGTCTGGAAATCGGGAGATGGAGGGCAGAGCTGGCAGACCATTCGCAGCCTGCAAGGCTTCGCGCCGGGCTACACCCGCATCACAGCCGCCGAACGGAATCCGCGAATTCTCTATGTTGGCGCGGACCCGGACCTTTCCTCGGGCTCCGAATACGGCATCCTGAAAAGCACGGATGGCGGGGAGACGTGGGCCTGGGTGCACCATGTCCAGAACTGGCGCGACCCCTCGAACAAGGTGCTGGGATGGCTGGACCGCGATCTGCCCGGATGGGCCGGCCCGCCTGCGTATGGTCTGAGCACCAACGCCACCGGCCAGGTCTTGTACGCAACCGACTCCGGCACGGCTTACCGCACTCTCGACGGCGGCGCCACATGGGCAGCAGTGTACTCTTCGGAAAGTTCCGACGGCGCCTCGACTTCGCGGGGCCTCGATGTAACCACCAGCTACGGCGTGCATTTCGACCCCTTTAACAAAGACCACCTGGCGATCTCCTACACCGACGTGGGCCCTTTCCATTCGATCAACGGAGGAGCGAGCTGGAAACGAATCGCGAACGGCGCGCCCAAAGCGTGGGTGAACACATGTTACTGGCTGGAGTTCGACCCCGAAGTAAAGAACCGCGCCTGGTCGGTTTGGGGCGGCGCGCATGACCTGCCGCGCCCGAAGATGTTCAAACCATCTCTGGCAAAGTACTATGTGGGCGGAGTGTGCCGGACGGACGATCCGAACATGCAGTGGCACTCGTGCAGCGCCGACCTGGGCGCCACCACGCACGTGATCGTGGACCCCAAAAGTCCGCCCGGCAGCCGCACCCTGTATGTAACGACGTTTGGGAATGCGGGCCTTGCCACCCCCGCAAAACCGGGCGGCGTGTTCAAATCTTCCGATGGCGGACTCACTTGGACGTTGAAGGCCGAGGGCATGGCCGCCGCCAACCGCAACGCCTGGCGCCTGGTGCAAGCCCCGGATGGAACGCTGTATGTCTTGATCGCGCGGGGCCTCGTTCCTGGAACGAGCACGCAGTTAGACGGGGCGATTTACAAATCCACCGATGGCGCCGAGCACTGGCAGCGGGTGACGCTGCCCGCAGGCGCGAATGCTCCGAACGACATGGCCCTGGATCCCACAAACCCGAGCCGGATGTACCTCGCCTGCTGGCCGCGAACCGTAAATGGCGAGAACCAGAACGGAGGGCTCTTTATCACCGACGACGGCGGCGCGACATGGCGGCTGGCCTTCGATCAGAGCCCTCACGTCTACGGGGTGGCGCTCGACCCGGATGACCCGTCCACGGTGTTCATCAACACGTTTGAGGGCGCTGCGTACCGGTCAACCGACAGTGGCGCGACGTGGCAGAGGCTGGGAGGCTACAACTTCAAGTGGGGCCATCGCCCGGTGCCTGACCCGGTCAACAAAGGGTTGCTGTACCTGACCACCTTCGGCAGCAGTGTGTGGCACGGCCCCGCAACCGGCGTAACGGGTGCACTTGAGGACGTATATCCGTTTTAGGAGTGTTGCCGGCCGCCGATGAGT
>DATMXS010000279.1:0-3199 GCA_035561355.1 Bryobacteraceae bacterium
AGAAGCACAGATAGTACCCGGCGCGAAGCCCTGGCACGACCAGGCGCTGTTCGGCTTCGGTCGGGGTCGGCTTTTCGATCACCGTCTCAATGCGGTAGATGTCCGGACGTCCGGTGAGTCCTGTACCGGCGACCGCGCCGTACTGCGAAAGCTGTGTTTCGCGCGTGGGCTGCACGGCGGAAACGGAGCAATCCTCCTGCTCGGCGAGGGCTACGATGGCCTTCGCGCACGGCGCGTTGCCGGGACAGACATACACGTGATCGCCGACCACGTGCAGCACCGCTTCGCCATTCGCAAACCCGGCGGCGCACTGGATTGCGTGCCCGTAGCCGAGCGCTTCGCGCTGTGGCAGAAACGTGAGATGCCGCGCATCGCCGCCGGCGGCCTCGCGGAAAGCGGACTCGTCGCCAGGATGCACGACGATACCGATCTCATCAATACCCGCGGCATGTATGTGTCCGGTGATGATCCGAAGCAGCGGCTTCTCCACCCCATCGGCATCGATCAGCATCTGAAGCGGCAGCGCACGCTGGTGCGGCGCAGCCGCGGTAATCACCGCCTTATGGACTCGCATGGTCTACTCAGAAACTGTACCGCGCGACAGAGGGTGATAACAGCGGAAGTTTAAGCGATGTCAGGGGGCCACCGGTCCGTGCCCTCAGAGGCTGAATCGTATGTTTTCAGAAACTTTCCTGTGGTCGGTGTGATATGGTTGGAGTCGCCAAGGGCCGGAAAGCGATCCTTCTTGAGTCTTGTCGCCCCTTGGCGACCCAACAACTCCACGATGAAACTCACGCACTTGTGTGTCGCGACATCCCTCATTCTGTTCGTGATCGATGCGCAAGCAGTCGCCGGGCCTATATTGAATGGCGGTTTTGAGACAGGCAGCCTGACCCCTTGGTTCCAGGGAGTGAACGGTTCTGCCGGCTTCTACACTGGTTCGCCCTGGACAGTAAGCAGCGCTGCCGCTCACTCCGGTCTGTATGGCGCCGTAGCGGACGGCAACCAGCAGATCCGCCAAAACTTTTCCGGAGTCCTCGGGGCAGAAATCACCGAGTTCTCATTCTGGATTCGTCGGCCTAACGCCATTCCGATAGCGCCGGCGAACCAATGGGTACTCGCGACCTTCTACTATGCAGATAGTACTCAGGGGTGGGCGTTCACGCCGCTTACCAGCTCCGATTGGACACATATCGATTTCACGGCAAACATCAACGATGCGAAAACTCTGACGGGCTTCGATACGTGGGGTTACGTGCAAGGACCGACCCCGAATGTTCTGACCTATGTTGATGACTTCCGGCTGACGCTGACCACGGATACCGTTCCAGAACCGCGATCGATAACCCTTCTCGGCGGTGGGCTGCTAGGGTTGATGCTCCTCCGGCGGGTTGCCTCAAAGCGGACCTGAGCGGCATCCACAGATCTGCAGCGGCGCCGCGGCCGGCATCTCCCCCTTGGAGCGACGCTTCTATACCGGACCCGCGGCCGAGGCGTAGGATGCTGTCGTGGTTTACGATACGGGGCAGCTTAGTTTTTCAAGAGGTTCGGACGCCTGCGCAATTAAGCGTCAACGGGTAGAAGCGGCTGATTCCGATGGGAGTTGGTAGCGCTAACGGGAGTCGAACCCGTATTTAAGCCTTGAGAGGGCTCCGTCCTAACCATTAGACGATAGCGCCGTTCTTCACATAGGATATCAGCGGGGTTCTCGTTAACGCAAGCGCCGCGGTATCATTGATCGAATCGGCTCAAGGTGTTGGCGAACAGGCCGATGAGTCTCCTAAACATGAGTGTGCCGCTGCCGGTGCGGAGAGCCGAATACAGCTTCCTTACCTCCGGGGGGAAGCCGGTCGGCACCCTTCTGCTCGATCCTGAGACTGACACACTCTACTCGCGCCGCCGCGAGGACCTCGACGACGATGCCATCACCACCTGGGTGGACGAGATGCCGGAGGTATCACGCGAACTCGGCGCCGCGCGTTATCTGGAGATTCTCGAAGACCGGCTCTCGAATGCTATTGGACTGACAGAGCGGGAGCGCGTCTTCGTGCGGGACTTTCCTGCAGCTCTTGAACGGCTGCATGTCCGCAAAGTGCTCGGCGAGCCCGCTCCCCCCGCCTGCTTGCCGCTATATTCCTTGCGCGCCGCCGCCGGCCGCTTCGGTGAGGACATGGAGGTTGAACCTGAGGGCTCCCTTCCCGACGTGCCGGGCCTCCGCGCCGGCGCTGGTGCGTACGCCGTCCATATCCGCGGCCGCTCCATGGAGCCGCTCGTACCGGACGGGGCGACCGCCGTCTTCCGCCCGATTACCGGCTCCCGCCAGGGCCGTCGCGTGCTCGTCTGGCACCGCGCGTCTTCACAGGGCGGCGGTGAGTACACGATCAAGGTCTACCGCAGCGAGAAGCGCACCAGCGAGGACGGCTGGGAGCATTCCGCCATCTTCCTCGAAGCGTTGAACCCGGAGTTCGAGCCCATTATGCTGGACGAGGACACTGACGATTACCGCATATTGGGCGAGTTCGTCATGGTGCTCGGCATCGAAGACACGCTTTAATCGGCTTCCCCGCTTGCCACAACGTGGCGTCGTCGCCGCCCCACCGGGGAAATTCAGAGGTCCTCCTCGCAAATTGTTCGAATTTGCGCTAAAGTTCTGCAACGGGCACTTCCGCGACTGAAGCGCATGACTGCATCTGCAGACAGCCACGAACCTTCATCCACGGATCACAACGAGATCGCCGAAGGTGTGCCACACGGTCTTCTCGAAGTGGACGCCGATTTCCGGCTCCTGTATGTAAACGCCTCCGCCGAACGCTTTGCCGGCCGCGCGCGCACCGAACTGTGCGGCAAAACCATTTGGGATGCCTTCCCGGAATCGCTGCACACGCCCATTGAAACCGCATTGCGCCGCTGCGCTGGTGAGGGCGTTACGGTCTCCTCGAGAGCGGAGTGCGCCGGACGGTGGTACGACGTCACGATGACCCCTCGCCGCGCCGGGGGCGTTATTGTGTGGTTCCCCGACATCACGGAGCGCAGACTCGCAGAGGAGTGCGCCGTCGCCAAGAATGCGGCCGAGGACCGCCTCCGCCTCAGCGAGGAGCGATTCCGGGTCGCCCTGCGCGATTCCGGCATCTTCGTCTGGCAGCAGGATTCGGAACTGCGGTACACGTGGCAGTACAACACGGTCGGCGCCGTTCTGGAG
>DATMXS010000280.1:0-25987 GCA_035561355.1 Bryobacteraceae bacterium
ACTCATCGGCGGCCGGCAACACTCCTAAAACGGATATACGTCCTCAAGTGCACCCGTTACGCCGGTTGCGGGGCCGTGCCACACACTGCTGCCGAAGGTGGTCAGGTACAGCAACCCTTTGTTGACCGGGTCAGGCACCGGCGTCCAGGCAAACGCCTTCTCTGTGCTTCCTCTGCGTCCTTTGCGCGTCTGCGGTCAATGCATTTTCCGCACAACCCGCGCGGCGCGCGATGATATGGAGGTGAACGCAACCGGAACGGTCGCCGTACCAGGCCGTGTAAACCTGATCGGTGAACACGTCGATTACCACAACCTCCCCGTCCTGCCCATTGCGATTGGCCGCCGCACTCGCATCACGTATCGATCCCGCGGGGATCGCAGGATCGTCGCTTCGAGCGCGGGCCAGCCCGCGCCGGTCGATTTCGAATGGGAGAACCCGCTGAAGCCGGGCTGCCCCGGGGACTGGGCCAATTATGTAAAAGCCGCGGCCCAGGCCGTCGCCGGGCGCTGGGGCGTGCTGCGGGGCATCGACGCGGAGGTTACCTCCGATCTGCCGCCCGCGGCGGGGCTCTCCTCATCGTCCGCATTGCTCACCGGAGTGACGCTGGCGCTGCTGCGCGCAAACGGCATCCAGGCGAGCTTTGAGGAGTTGATGGAAGTGCTTCCCGAAGGCGAATACTTCGTGGGCACTCGAGGCGGAGGCATGGACCATGCCGCAGTGCTGGCAGGGCGCGCACACCACGCGGTGCTGATCCACTTCAACCCGCTTTCCGCGGAGCCGGTCCCAATCCCCGAGGGATGGAGCTTCCTGCTCGCGCACAGCCTGACGTGTGCCGAAAAGTCCGGCGCGGTGCGGGCTGAGTACAACGCGCGACGGACGGCAGGAGATTCGGCGCTCGCCAAGTCCGGCGTGGGCTCCTACAGGGAGGCGATCGGCATGGAGCCGCCGGCCGGCTGCACCGAGATGGAACGGGACGCGTTCCTGCACGTTACGGGCGAGGGGGCGCGGGTACTCGAAGCGGTGGAGGCGCTCCGCGCGGCCGACGCGGTGCGGTTCGGCAGGCTGCTGAACGACTCGCACACGAGCATGCGGGACCTGCTGCGGATCAGCACTCCCGCGCTGGATCATGTGGCGGAACTCGCGCGCGAAGCAGGGGCGCTCGGAGCGAGGCTCACGGGCGCCGGGTTCGGCGGCTTCGTAGTGATCTTCTGCCGTTCCGGACAACGTGGCGCGATTCGAGAGGAGTTGATGCGCAGGCACTATTCGCAGCAGCCGGGGTTCGACCCCGCGGTTCATCTTTTGGACGCCGAGGCGTCGAACGGAGCGCTCTATGGTGAGTAAGGCTGTGATCCTGGCCGCCGGCCGCGGCACGCGCATGGGCGCGATCACGGAAGAGCTGCCGAAGCCGATGTTGCCGGTGCAGGAGCGCCCGCTGCTGGAGCACATCGTTGAGAGGCTCGGGCGCGCCGGCATCGAGCGCTTCCTGATTGTTGTCGGCTACCGGCACGATGTGATCGAGGCCCATTTTGCCGGTCGGCCGGGCATCGAGTTCCGCGTGCAGGAGAACGTGAACGGGACGGGCAGCGCGGCGCGGCTGGCGCGCGAATTTGTGGGGGATTCTCCTTTCTTTCTGAGCCTCGGCGACATCTTGGTCGATCCCGCCGCGTATATCGCGTGCAATTCCGAACTGTTGTCGCACCCGGGTTGCGGCGCCGTCCTCGGCGTCAAGGACGTGGAGGACCCGTGGCGGGCCGCGGCCGTTTACGCCCGCGACGGGCGAGTCACCGAGGTGATCGAGAAGCCGCCTCAGGGCACGTCAACCACGCGCTGGGCCAGCGCCGGTTTGTTTGCAATGCGCCCGGCCGTGTTTCCGTACCTCGATCGCCTCACGCCTTCGGAACGCGGCGAATACGAGCTGACCGCGATCTTCGAATCGATGCTGAACGACGGCATCGAGGTGCGCATGTCGGCGATCGAGGGACGCTGGCTCGACGTCGGCCGGCCGGAGGACCTGCAGACGGCGAACCTCAAGGGCTGAAGCCCTGCGGCTAGTGCCACAGCCGGTTGACCACCCGAATCAAGACCAACCCGCTCACGAGGAACACGGCAAACAGAACCGCGGTGTATGTAGTTCGCCCGTACAGGAGGTTGCCCACAGTGAACAGCGCCGACCAGATGACCGTAGTGCCCGCGGTCCAGCCGAGCAGGGCCAGCGGGATGTTATCGGCACCCGCGTACTCGGCGGCTTGGGCATCCGAAACGCCTGCAGCACGCCGTACATTCCGCCACCCGGGACCGAGCGGGTGCACCTTAACGTAGAAGTTGATTAGTGTCTTCCGGTCGGTCTGCGGGCCGAAAAACGCCATCAGCAGCCAGCACACCGTTGTGAGCGCCACCGTCAGGAGAAGCTCCTGGTGCGTGCCGAGATGTGTCCCGGATTTGCGAAGGAGAAGGAACATGAGCGAAGCGGCAAAGGAGCTGACCATTGCGACGATCTCGCACCATGCCGTGACCCGCCACCAGAACCAGCGGAGCAAATAGAGAAGGCCGGTGCCGGCGCCCACCTGGAGGAGAATATTGAAGCTGTCCTGGGCGGTCTCGAGCACGAACACCAGCGCCGAAGAGAGCACGAAGAGCAGCACGGTGGAGAAGCGGCCGGCGGCCACGTAGTGCTTCTCGGTCGCATCGGACTTTATGAATCGACGGTAGAAGTCGTGAACCAGGTACGATGCGCCCCAGTTGAGGTGCGTCAGGATCGTCGAGGAGTTCGCCGCCACCAGGCCGCCGACCATCAAGCCTATCCAGCCCACGGGCAGGAACTTCAGCATCGCCGGGTAGGCGATGTCATGTCCCACCAGCGCAGGGTCCACGTGCGGGAAGCTGCGGCGAATGTCGGACAGTTCCGGGTAGACGATCAGCGAACACAGCCCGACGAGAATCCACGGCCACGGTCGCAGAACGTAATGCGCGATGTTGAAGAACAGCGTGCCGCCGAGCGCGTCCTTCTCCGATTTCGATGCGAGCATGCGCTGGGCGATATAGCTGCCGCCGCCCGGCTCCGCTCCGGGATACCACACGGCCCACCACTGGACGGCCAGCGGCATGATGAAGATGGCGACGGCAATTTCCCAGTTGTTCTCGAAATTGGGGAGCATATCCAGGTAGTTGAGACCCCCGGGCCCCCGCACGTTGGACAGCTTGTCCACCATCCCCGAGAGCCCGCCTACCTGCGGGAGAGTCACGGCGAAGTATGCCGCCGCGATCACCGCCGACATCTTGATGAAGAACTGGATCATGTCGATGACCAGCACGCCCCAGAGCCCGGAGTGCGCGGCGAAACCGACGTTCAGCAATCCGACGAACAAGAGCGTCTGCCAGCGGGGCAACCCGAAGAGTACGTTCGCGATCTTGCAGGCCGCAAGGTTGACGGACGCCATGATGATGCAGTTGAAAAACAGGCCCAGGTACACCGCTCGAAACCCGCGCACCGCGGTGGCGGCTTTACCCGAGTAGCGCAGTTCGTAGAATTCGAGGTCGGTCAGCACGCCCGAGCGCCGCCAAAGCCGCGCATAGAAGAAGACGGTAGCAACGCCGGTGAGCGTGAACGCCCACCATTGCCAGTTGCCGGCGACGCCTTGTGTGCGGACGAAGTTCGTGACCAGGTTCGGCGTGTCGCTCGAAAACGTGGTGGCGACCATGGAGATGCCCGCGAGCCACCAGGGAACCGAGCGTCCCGACGCGAAGAACTCCGCCGTGTTCTTGCCTGCGCGCCGGCTAAACGCAAACGCCGGAAGGAAGCAGATGACGACCGCGGCAATCGCGATGATCCAATCGATCGTGCTTAGAGTCATGAGTAGGCCTGAATAGCTGAAGGTATCGCAGTTCGGGGCGCGTTGCCAATCTGAACGCGAAAAACAACAACGCCGGAAGGGTAACGGCCTGCAGAGTCTACCGTATCATTAGGGCAGGGCACCCGGCCGCTGGGACGTGCCGGCATTCCCAATCCAATCGCAGGCTATTCACGTGAATTGTACAACGGGAGACTTCGCATCAGCTGCGTATCCGATGGCCCGAGCCGCAGCGGCAGCGGCGCGCCAGCACATGGCGGATCTTCTCGCCGAAGCCCGCGCATCGGGCAGAACCGATCTGGCGCCAGAGCCGGACGAACCGGCGATCGAAGCCATGATAGACGCCGCTTTCTGGGCCAGCCTGCGCCGCGAGGAAGGCTACTCCCCTACGATCTCGCTCGCATTCCTGCCGCCCGGCCGGCCGGCGGTGCGCCTGACTCTCGAGAAATCGCTGCCGCTGGCGCCAGAGCCCCTGACGCGCCTCGCGCCCGCCGTGGAGCGCCCCGGAATCCACTTGGGCGTCTGGCGGGAGAACGGTGAACTGCGGGTCTGGGGATCCACTCAGAGTCTGCCGGCGCTGTGTTTAGTGGTCGAGGTCATCGCGCCCGGTCTGCTGGTGATGAAGCACAGCCGCGGCGAGGAATCGGGCAAATTCGCGAACGTCGCCGTCCTCGAGGGTGACCATTTGAAAGTGCTGAACCAGCAGGCGGCGGCACAACCCGGCAGCCCGTTGCTGCTGAAGGCGCTGCGCAGCCTGGACTCGGGTCGGGCCACCGGTTCCGGCGCCGTGCTGATCCAGATGGCAACGTCAATGCGGGCGCACAGTCACGGCGGCGCCTTGCTTCTGGTCCCGTCCGGTACGGACGTGTGGCGGGAATCGATCGTGAAGCCGATCCGGTACGCGGTTGCGCCGGGATTCACAAAGCTGGCTGAGTTGATGCGCGAGCCTTCCGCCGGGCGCCATGAGCACCGCTGGCAGGAGGCGGTCCGGAGCGCCGTGGACGGGATCGCGGGCCTGACTGCGGTGGATGGCGCGGCAGTGATCACGGACGAGTACGAACTGGTTGCGTTCGGTGCGACGATCAGCCGCCGGAACGGAGGCCATGAGGTCGAGCACGTCGCCCTAGTAGAGCCGGTTCAAGGCAGCACGCCTGTGATCGTGCCGGCATCGCAGTTCGGCGGCACGCGACATCTTTCGGCGGCGCAATTCGTGCATGATCAGCACGAATCTGTTGCCTTGGTCGCCTCAAAGGATGGCCGCTTTACGGTATTGGCGTGGTCGGAGCCCGAGCAGATTGTGCAGGCGCACCGGATTGAAGCCCTGTTGCTGTAGGTCAGCCCGCCAATGGTAACATTTATGGTACTATCAGCGGGTGCGGGAAATCGACATTCAGGAGTTCCTGGATTCATCCGGCCGGTCTTCGTTTGCGCGGTGGTTTGACGGCCTGAATGCGATCGCGGCTGCGCGCGTGACGATTGCCTTGACGCGGCTGAGCCAGGGGAACTTCTCGAATGTCCAAGGCGTCGGCAGTGGGGTGTATGAGCTAAAGGTGGACTTCGGCCCGGGATATCGCGTTTACTTCGGAAAAGACGGCGAGCGGATCGTGATTCTGCTGGGCGGTAGTGCAAAGAAGCGGCAAGGCGACGCGATCGCCACGGCGCAAACGGCGTGGGCGGAGTATAAACGCCGGAAAGGCGGCAAGGAGTAAGGCGAATGGCACTGACAAAAGCGTTTCGGGAAACCGTCTACAATCGTGCGCAGCAAGATGGGAGTTTCCGTAAGGCCCTGCTGACGGAAGCCGTGAACGCCTATCTCGGCGGCGACGAGACTACGGGGAAGACGATCTTGCGCGACGTCATCAACGCAACGATCGGGTTCGAGCAATTGGCCGCCGAGCTTCAGAAGCCGAGCAAGAGCCTTCATCGCATGCTCGGACCGCGGGGCAACCCGAATACTGCGAACTTCTTCTCGATTCTGCAAGTGCTCCAGAAGAGAGTGGGAGTGAGATTAACCGTGCGAGCGGCATGAGGGGGATTTATCAGGCAGGGCGATGGGGTCTGTCACGACTCTCCCGCTTGGGTTGCATCACAGGCGTGGTACCCTGATCCGGAAACGCCACGCACAGTTGCTCAATGGCGCGGCGCGCCCACTCCGACCGACACTCGTTTAGATGATTTCGCCCGGCAAAAAGCCGGCCGTGCGCAAGCGGCCCCGGACATCTGCCCGCCCGCGGCAGCGACGTTCGCGAAAATCGATGCCGGCACCGGTCGTTGCGCTGGTGCTGCTGATGATCGGAGGGGTAGCCCTCGGGGCGTGGCAGTTTCACGCGCATTACACGGTTGGCCTGCAATCGCCCGTGCGGATCCGCTTCCACTGGCCGCTCGTGGTTTCGATCAGGACGAACACCGAGGACGCCATGTTGTCGCAGGGCGACCAGGGCAAGCCCCTAACGGCGCACCAGCAGTATGCGTGCCGCAAGTTCGGTCCGGCATGCCGCGTCGCGCTGGCAATCCAACGCGCCGAGAATAACCGGGGGGACTGCGAGGTCTGGCACTACAACACCAACGGCACGCTCGACTGGGGCTACTTCCAAATCAACACGGTGCACCTCACGCGCCCGGGGTTGAACCTCCGGGACCTGCTGGACTGCCGCGCGAACATCGATTTCGCTTACGAGTTGTATCAGGAGCGGGGCTTCCAGCCGTGGAGCACGTACAACAACGGAGCATACCGGAAGTATCTGCATGGGAAGTGATTACGGAAGGAGCTAGGAGCTAGGAGCTAGGAGCTAGGAGCAAGGAGGGATATGGGGTGGTCCCCCGAAGTGAGACAACCTCACGGATTTGTTCGGCCGAATGGGACAAGGTGCGTTGACGATTGAAGGTTCAGCAGTTGCTATACGCGCTGGGGCGTTAGGGGGAGGCGCCGCTGACGACGATTCAGGCGCTTAGCGTCACGAGCGCCTTGATCCCGATAGCATCGAGGATCTCCTGGAGTCTGGCAACGGCGACCGTCTGGTAGTCACTCTCCTCGTAGCGGCTAATGACCTGCTTGCTGACGCCGAGTCTCCGCGCTAGTTCGGTCTGCGAGACTCCCTTTGCGATCCGGATCTTTGCGATGTAGGGAGCGATTTGATCGATGCGCTCGATGGGCGGAAGAACCAAGTCGCCGGTCCTCAACTGATCGTAGTCGCGCACCTCGTCCTCGAGTTGCCGGATGATGCTTCCGTAGCTCGCTCGAATGGTCGCAAGGCGCTTGCCAGACATCTGCTTCCCCGCCTCGCCGAGCGCCTTGCGAAAGCCCTCAAGCTGCACCAGAGTCCGTTCTCTTTGCGCGTCGCTTTTAATCATCTAGAGGCCTGCCCTGACCAACCGGATCACTCCTCGGGGCCGGCCATCCCGGCCCCGCCGAAAGTACTGTGGAAACCCCGTCCCCGGGCCGGCCTGCATCACGGGGTGGACGAAGAACTCAATGCCGTGGTCGGCCCACATCTTCCATTTCCATTTCCGGAGATGCGGAACGAACACCAGTTCGAAGTCGATCCAGTATGGATCGATGCGCTCGTATACTTTTGCATCCGGTTCCACCCAGTAACCATCAATGTCCCCAGGGTCTGGCTTCTCCGTACAGAAACTCCCGTCGATGAATATTTCTTCGATGCCAGCTGCCCAGAATGCTTGGGCAGCCGCACGAAGCCCTTTCAGGAGCCAGCGGCGTCGCGGCGTGGAACCGAAGCGCCTCTTGATCTCGTCCAGCGTTGCCGGATGATCGCCCGGCGGCAACGTGCCCGAGGCCGCGTCAAACGCCGGAATCAAGCTGCCTCCAGTATCATATAGACAACGTCAATAGTCAACGTCAATGTTGTCATATTAGGTTGACAGCTGCGCTGTAATCAATTATCGGCGAGCCTCAGTGAGGCAGGTCACCCAGCAAGCCATCAGAGAACTAGTGGACCGGCTGCGGGGTTTGTCTCCGCGGGTTCTGGCTTTGGACTCTCCCGCCGGCAGCAAGAGACGGCGAGCGGACTGTGCCACTCACAACTGGCCGGCTGCGATGATTGCCTGGCCCAATGCGATGCCGCCGTCGTTGGCGGGGACTCGCTGGTGGGTGAAGACCGTGTAGCCGTGCGCTTCGAGTTGCGCGGTGGTGCGCTCTACCAGGTAGCCGTTTTGGAAGACGCCGCCGGACAGGCAGATTTGTTGGATGCCGGTGGATTGAGCTGTTTCCAAGATCCAGTTTGCGAGGGCGTTGTGGAAGCGGGCGGCGATCAGGGCTGGAGGCTGGCCGGTCTTCACATCGCATTCGAGGGCGTCCACCAGCGGAGCCCAGTCGCCGGAAGGTAATGGGTAGGTGTCGGTGGTCTTCAGGTCGCCAATGGCGCGTTCGAGGAGCATGGCGGCCTGGCCTTCGAACCGGCTCTCGCGCGCGATGCCGGCTAGCGCGGATGCGGCGTCGAACAGGCGTCCGGCACTGGTTGTGACGGGGGCGTTGATGTTGCGCTCCAGCATCTGGCGGATCACGGGAGGGATGCCGCTCGTGCGGCCCAGTTCGTAGTGCAGGGCGGCGGCGGAGCGCCAGCCTTCTTTGATGGCTGCCTCGCCGCCCGGGAGGCGGAAGGGACGCAGGTGCGCAATGCGCTCGAAGCGGCCGTTCCCGACGAGGAACATTTCGCCGCCCCAAATTGTACCGTCGAGGCCGTAGCCTGTGCCGTCCCAGCTTACGCCGAGATACGCGCCGCGGACTTCGTTCTCGGCGGCGCACGCGGCGGCATGGGCGTGGTGGTGCTGCACACGGATGATGGGGAGGCCTTGCGCGAGCGCCCACTGCGTGGAGGCGTAATCGGGGTGCAGATCGCAGGCTATGAGTTCGGGCTTGAAGCGGTAAAGCCGGCAGAGGTCGGCGATGGCGCACTCGAAGGCGGCGCGGGCTTCGAAGGTGTCGAGGTCGCCGATGTGCTGGCTGAGGAAAACCTGGCGGCCGGCTGCGATGGCGACGGTGTTCTTCAGATGCGCGCCGACGGCCAGAATTGGGGGCAGCGTGCGATCCACGCGAACGGGCAGGGGAGCGTAGCCGCGCGCACGGCGCACCACGCTCTCGCGCCCGCGCACGACGCGGACTACGGAATCGTCCACGGGACGCGCGATGGGGCGATCATGCACGAGGAAGGCGTCAGCGAGTCCGGAGAGGCGCTCGCGCGCTTCGTCGTTGCCGATGGCGATGGGCTCGTCCGATATGTTGCCGCTGGTGGCGATGACGGGGTGCGGAAACGCGCGCAGCAGCAGGTGGTGCAGCGGCGAGTACGGCAGCATCAGGCCGACATACGGCGAGTTGTGCGCCACGTTTGGCGCGAGCGCGGACAGTCCGGTGACGGGTTTCAGCAGCACGATCGGCGCGGCTGTCGAACGGAGGATGCGCTCTTCGTCCTCCGAGATGGTGCAGAGGGTGCGGGCGACCGCGATGGAGGGGACCATGAGGGCGAACGGCTTTTCTTCACGGTGCTTGCGGCGGCGCAGGCGCGCGACGACCTCCTCGCTGCGGGCGTCCACGAGAAGTTGAAAGCCGCCGATGCCTTTGAGCGCGAGGATGCGGCCTTCGGCGAGCGTGGCTGCGGCTGCTTCGACCGGGTCCATGCCCGTTTGTTCGGGAGTGAACTCGAGATGTGGGCCGCACACGGGGCAGGCATTCGGCTGCGCGTGGAAGCGGCGGTCGGCGGGCGTGGTGTACTCGCGGCGGCAGGCTTCGCACAGGGTGAAGCCGCGCATCGTAGTGCTGGGGCGGTCGTAGGGAATGTCGAGGATGATCGAGTAGCGCGGGCCACACTGCGTGCAGTTGGTGAAGGGGTAGCGGTGGCGGCGGTCGGCGGGATCGGTGAGTTCCCGGAGGCAATCGGGGCAGGTGGCGAGATCGGGGAGGATGGCGGCGGTCTTCTCGTCGGAGTTATCGCTCTTGAGGATTTCGAACCTGGTGAAGCCTGCGGGGGGCAGAGCACTCGTCTCTTGCGCGAGGACGACGGCGGCGGGCGGACGCTCGCTTTCAAGGCGGCGCGCGAACTCGGAGACGCGCTCGCCTTCGACGTCAATGACCAGGCCGGAGGAGGAGTTGAGGACAGTGCCGTTAAGGCCGAGCTCTGTCGCGAGTCTGTAAACGAAGGGGCGGAAACCAACGCCCTGAACGGCCCCGTAGAGGGCCAAGCGCAACCGCGTCACGTTTCCATTTCAGCAGAGGGAAGGCTTCACCGCAGAGGCGCGGAGACGCAGAGAAAACCTTACAGAGATCGATCGGAAAAGGCAAAGCAAGCTTTGCTGTTCTCTGAGTCTCTGCGTCTCTGCGTTGATGCCCACTAGAGAGTTCTGCCTACGGCTGGGGCGATGATGCGGAGTTGCTGCATCAGGTCGGCAAACTGATCGGGGCGGAGGGATTGGGCGCCATCCGTCAGGGCGTGGTCCGGGTCATTGTGGACTTCGATGATGAGGCCGTCGGCTCCGGCTGCTATCGCGGCTCGGGCCATCGGGATCACTTTGTCGCGGCGGCCGGTGCCGTGCGAGGGATCGACCATGATCGGTAAATGCGAGAGCTTATGGACGATCGGGACGGCGGAGATGTCCACGGTGTTGCGCGTATACGTCTCAAAGGTGCGGATGCCGCGCTCGCAAAGTATGACGTTGTAGTTGCCTTCGGTGAGGATGTACTCGGCGGAGAGGAGCAGTTCTTCGATCGTTGCGGCCGGGCCTCGCTTGAGCAGAACGGGCTTGGGTTGGCGGCCCACTTCGCGGAGCAGGTTGTAATTCTGCATGTTCCGAGCGCCGATCTGGATGACATCGGAGTATTCGGCGACGAGCGGAATCTGCGCGATCTCCATCACTTCGGTGATGACGAGAAGTCCGTGCGCGTCCGCCGCATCCCTGAGGATTTGGAGGCCCTCACGGCCCAGTCCCTGGAAGGTGTATGGAGAGGAACCCGGTTTGAACGCAGCACCGCGGATGAACTTCGCGCCGGCGCGGCCAACCTGTTCCGCGATGGCGAGCATCTGCTCCGGGCTTTCGACGCTGCACGGGCCCGCAATGACGACGATTGAGTTGCCGCCGATCTCGACGTCGCCGATTTTGACGACGGTTCCGCCGGGGCGAAACGCGCGGCTCGCGAGCTTATAGGGCGACGTGATGCGGTGCGCTTCCTTGACGCCGTCCATCACCTCGAAGTCAGCGGGTTCGAAGTGCTCGGCGGGGCCGACGCAGCCGAGGACGGTATGGACGACGCCGGTGGAGCGGTGGACGTTAAAGCCGAGATCAACGAGGCGGTCGATGACGGTTTCCACCTGCTCTTCGGTGGCGCCTTCCTGCATGACGATCAGCATGATGTTTGAGTGTAGCTCGCGGCTTCTGGCCCGTCGTTCATTGATTGTGGCTGCAGCCCGGATCGCCACCGCTCCCTGACGGTCGCGGCACGGTTTTCGGCGTCAGGGTCGCGGGCGCTGCCGCGCTCTCACGGTCGCGATTCCGCTGGATCATGCGGAGGCGCTGTACCTGGCGCATTTCGTCGATGATGCGCTCGAACACGCGTTTGACGGAATCGGAGGGCATCGGTCCCTGATTATGTTCGCGGATATTGCGGTAGACCTCTTCTTCGCGTTTCGGCTCGTAGATGGGCATGCTCATCTGCTGCTTGATGAGGCCGATCTGCTCCACTGCGCGCGTGCGCTCATTCAGCAGTTCGAGAATCTTGAGGTCCACCTCGTCGATGCGGTCACGGCACTCCGCCAGCGCTTGCAGCCGTTGCTCGTCGTCACGCTCCATCAGGACTCCTGCATCGCGCTCTTCAATTCACGCGCGAGCGCCTCAAGACGGCTCTCCATGTCCGGGGCGTTTTCCTCGATGATGCGCATGAACGCGCTTCCGATGACGACGCCGTCAGCGATGCGCGCGACGGCGGCGGCATGCTCAGGCCGCGAGATGCCAAAGCCGACTGCGAGCGGCTTATCCGTAACGGCGCGCGCTGCGGTCGCGAGCTCTGCGGCCGAAGCCGCCACAGATGCGCGCTCGCCTGTGACACCGGTTCGGGATACGAGATAGACGAAGCCGGAGGAGCATTCCGCGATACGGCGGAGCCGCTCTTCGGTGCTGGTGGGTGCGGCAAGGAATACGGTGTCGAGCCCGGAGGCGTGCATCACACGAATGTAGTCGCCGGCCTCTTCGATGCTGAGATCAGTGAGCAGAAGACCGTCCACTCCGGCGGCGGATGCGTCGCGCGCGAGCGCCTCAAAACCGTAACGCATCACCGGGTTCATGTAGGTGAAGAGCAGGATGGGCAGCTCGGGGTGTTCGGCGCGGATGCGTGATGCCGTGGCGAGCACCTTGCGGAGGCTCGCGCCGCCCGCGAGGGCGCGCTCCATGCCGCGCATGATGACGGGGCCGTCGGCTACGGGATCGGAGAAGGGGACGCCGAGTTCTACGAGGTCCACGCCGCCGCGCACGAGCGCCGACACGATCGCCGGGGTGCGCTCGAGTGACGGATCGCCGGCGGTGATATAGCCGATGAGGGCCTTCCGCCGGCTCGAGAACAGGCGGCTAATTCGCGTCGTCAAGTTCGGGGAAGTGCTCACGGTAGATGTCAATGTCCTTATCTCCACGTCCCGAAACGTTCACGATGAAGACCTGGCCCTTCGCAGCGGGTGCGCGCCGAATGGCCTCCGCTACGGCGTGCGAGGATTCGAGCGCCGGCAGAATGCCCTCGGCGCGGGCGAGCACGCGTGCGGCGGCCAGCGCCTCATCGTCGCAGACCGCGGTGTATTCGGCCCGGCCCTGATCGTGCAGCCAAGCGTGCTCCGGCCCGACCAATGCATAATCGAGGCCGGCCGAAACGGAGTGCGTCAGCGCCACCTGGCCCTCTTCGTCCTGAAGCAGGTAACTGTACGCCCCTTGCAGAACTCCGGGGGAACCGCCCCAGAAGCGCGCGGCGTGCTTCCCAAGTTCCCTGCCGCCGCCCCCGGCTTCGACGCCAATCAGCTTAACAGCGGCGTCGGGAACGAAGGCGTGGAAGATGCCGATCGCATTGCTGCCCCCGCCGACACAGGCGATAACCGCATCCGGCAGGCGGCCTTCGGCGTGGACGATCTGCTCCCTCGCTTCGGTCCCGATGACACTCTGGAAATCGCGGACCATCACGGGGTAAGGATGCGCGCCGAGCGCGGAGCCGAGCAGGTAATACGTGTCGTTGATATTGGTGACCCAGTCGCGCATCGCCTCGCTGACGGCGTCTTTGAGCGTGCGGCTGCCAGAGCCAACGCCTACAACTTTGGCGCCGAGCAGCCTCATGCGGAAGACGTTCAGCCGCTGGCGGCGCATGTCCTCTTCGCCCATGTAGACGGTGCAGTCCAGGCCGAAGAGGGCGCAGACTGTGGCCGTGGCGACGCCGTGCTGGCCGGCGCCGGTCTCCGCGACAATGCGGTGCTTGCCGAGCCTGCGCGCGACCAGCACCTGGCCCAGGCAGTTGTTGATCTTGTGCGCGCCAGTGTGGAGCAGGTCCTCGCGCTTGAGATAGATGCGCGCGCCGCCGAGTTGTTCCGTCAGCCGCCCCGCAAACGTGAGCGGCGTGGGGCGTCCGGCGTAGTTCCGCAGCAGGCCATCGAGTTCGGCGTGAAACGCCGGATCGCGGCGGGCGTCGTCATAGGCACGCGAGAGCTCGTCCAGCGGGGCCATCAGCGTTTCGGGAACGAAACGCCCCCCGTACGGCCCGTAATGGCCGGATGGGTCTGGTGATGAATTACTCATTTCAAAACGGATGCCGCTTCGAGGGCGGCCTGTATGAAAGCGCGGACGCGGCCGTGGTCCTTGAGACCGGGAGCGCGTTCGAGCCGCGAACTGGCATCCACGCCCCAGGGGCGCGCCACTCGGATTGCCTCCGCCACATTTTCCTGGCTCAGTCCCCCGGCAAGGATGACGCGGTGGCGGACACCACGGGCCATCGCCCAATCGAATGTTTCGCCTGTGCCGCCATACCGGGTCGGGGAAGACGTGTCCAGCACGACGGCCTCTTCCTCACCGGCGCTGACTTCTTCGGGCCGGAACGCGGGACCGATTCGCACGCTCTTCCACACCCTGACACCGGAGGGCATTCCGCACTCTCCGTGCAGTTGCGCCACATCGAGCCCGAGTTCATTCATGGAGCGCGCAATGGCCGTTGCGCCCTCGTTGACGTATAGCCCGACCTTCTCGACACCAGCCGGAAGCTGTCCGATAATGCGCGCCACGGCGTCCTGAGGGAGGCGCCGGGGGCTGCCGGCCCAGAGTACGAACCCGAGCGCGCCCGCCCCGGCATCGACCGCCGCGAGAGCGTCCTCAGCGTTCGTGATGCCGCAGACCTTCACCATCATCGGGTCAATTCCCGCACCGCAGCCGCGCGATCATGCGACCGCATCAGATGCTCGCCCACGAGGAACGCATCGTATCCGGCTTGCTGGAGGCGGTGCACGTCGGCGGATGTTCGGATACCGCTCTCGCTCACCTTCACCACAGAGGCGGGGATCATGCCGGCAAGCCCCATCGCGGTTTCGAGAGTCACTTCGAAGGTTCGCAGGTTACGGTTATTCACGCCGATGATGGTCGCGCCCGAGTCGATTGCGCTTTTCAGTTCCGGCTCATCGTGAACTTCGACGAGTGCTGCAAGACTGAGCCGGTCCGCGTACTCCCGCAACTCGCGCAGGCGCTTCGTGTCCAGGATGGAAGCAATGAGAAGCACCGCATCCGCGCAATGGGCCGCCGCTTCGGCGATATGGTACTCGTCCAGCGTGAAATCCTTGCGCAACACGGGCAGGTCAGTGTTACCGCGTGCTGCCGCCAGATCCTCCAGGCTGCCGCCGAAGAAGTTTTCGTCGGTGAGGACGGAGAGGGCGGCCGCACCGCCGCGCTGATAACTCTGCGCCACGTCGGCGGGATCGCAGTCGCGGGCGATGTCGCCCTTGCTGGGCGACGCCCGTTTGAACTCCGCGATGACGGATGCGCCGGGCCTCAGGAGGGCTGCCCGGAAGTCGCGGTGTTTGCAGCGCGCATCGCGCGCCAACTCCTCGAGTTCGCCACGCGAAACAAGCGGCGATTCGAGCTCCGCGCGCTTGTACTGTATGATGCGGGCCAGTATGTCAGGAACGCTGGTGTTCATGCCGGGGCGGAAGTCCATCGTAGCACGAACACATGGTGGATCAGCGCGCAGACCACTTGATTCCAGGCAGTTCGGCAACCACCCGGCGCTTGTGTTAATGGCCCACGCGCACTACGGCGCCGCACGACTCCGGCTCTCCGCTAACGCCGGCTTTCAGCGGCGGCTACGGGTTCCGCAGCGGCGGCAGCCGATGCTCCTGCAAAGTACCCGGCCCGCGTTCGCACGGTGATCGGGCGATCCGCCATCACCTGAAGGTCCAAGCGGCGATACGTTCCGTCCAGCGCTTCGTTGGATGGAGTGTAGGCCAGCGTGTACTGGTTGCGGATGTCACGCGCGATGGTGGCGGTGGTACGGCCGATATCCTCCACCGAGTTCAGGAAGAAAGCCCGTCCGCCGGTGGCCTGAGTCATCGACTCGAGTTCCCTGCGCGCCGCACGCGCCCTGTCGTCTTCGACCTCGGTCAGCAACCCGATCGCGTAGACGATGACGCCGGCCTGCTGCGCCTGCTTAACAACGTAATCCTGCGTCGTGTGGCTGGTGTTATCTTCGCCATCGCTAACCACGACGAGTATTTTCTTGTCTTCCCGTCCGCGCTTTTCCAGATGAGTGATAGCCAGGCGGACCGCATCGCGCATTGCCGTCGTTCCGCGGGAATCGAAAGTCGTCAAACCGCGCTCTAGCCTGGAGGTATCGTTCGTGAAGTCCGTATCGAGATACGTCTTCTCATTAAAATGCTGAACGAAGACCTCGTTTTCCGAGTGGGAGGCGCGGATGAAGCCGAGACCCGCCGCCGCAACCTTCTCGCGCTTGGATATCATGCTGCCGGAATCGTCGATCACCAGCCCGACTGAAACCGGAGCGTCTTCACGGCGGAAGACCTTAATGTTCTGCTCGATCCCGTTTTCGAAGAGCTTGAACGCGCTTTTCGGGAGAGTTGTGACGAGCTCACCATTCTCGTCGAGGACGGTGGCGTGGAGCACCACCAGGCGCGAGTCGCTGCGAAACACTGTGGGCTCTTCCTGCGCAACGGCGGGAAGAACCAAGGCGCTCAGCAAGCATGCCAAAAGGGTCATCCGGTGTCGAAACATACTGGTTCTTGAGCGGCGCTAAGGCCACTCGACCATTTTGACGCACCGGACGCCTCAGAAATTTCGTTGGGCTGTTTTCAGGCGACTCTAGGTAAGACGAACGGTTCCCGGCGAGCTCGCCGGCCGAGGGCCCCGTCCGGGTTTGCATCTTGCGTGCGGTGGTAACGGGGGCCTTCGAACTGGACGAGGGCCTCGCGCTCGGACCCGCAGGTCAGGCAGACCTGGATGTGTTGATCGCCCCGCCGCCGGGGCCACCCCCAGTTATGCCGATGAAACAGGTACGCCATTGCCTTACTCCTCCTCCGGCGAGCAGCCGTTATAGATTGCAGTCCCTTCCTGAACGGGAGGAGAAGCACCGGGAAGGGCTACACCCTCCGGTGCGCAACATTAACAGATATTTAGTAAATGAATTTTAACCCGCGCTGGGCGGTAATTCAAGAGGTTTGTAGTTCCAGAACTGTAGGTCTAGTACGTTGGTACTGTTTCAGTCTCCCGTGCAGAAAGCGCGGGCAGGACCAGCATCGTCGAGGACAGCACGGAGGGCAAGAAACGTCAGCTTTCACCGGCGGCGTCGGCGAACGCGCGACGAGGCGACACCGTACCGCCAATCGCTGCAAGCATCGTTTCTCTTCTGAGTTCTCGCCCGTTTTGCCGGTTGTCCCATTCCGTGAGCACGAATCCCGAAACTGAACACCGGTGCAGGGGTGAGTGGCGTTGCCATCAGGAATTTGCAACAGGCTGCATCTGGTCCCTAAAATGCAGATGAATGGGTCTGAAATCGCCATGCGAACGCTCATTCAGGACCTCCGTTTCGGCTTACGCCTCCTTCGAACCAGTCCGGGGTTCACCGCAGTAGCGGTGCTCACGCTGGCGCTGGGCATTGCCACCACCACGACGGTGTTCAGTTGGATCGACGGCATCCTGCTGCGGCCCTTCCCCGGTGCGAGCGACAGCGAGCGACTGGCAGTGCTCGAGATGGTGAACCACGGAGCCCCGAACGGGGCCACGATGACGTCGTACCTGGATTACCGGGACTACAGGGCGAACCTGCGGTCGCTGGCGGGGCTTGCGATACACCGTGAGGACGTCTTCAGCATCGGCGCGGGGGCGAACGCGCAGGCGGTTTGGGGTGAACTCGTATCCGGCAATTACTTTGCGGTGCTCGGGGTGAAACCCGTGCGTGGACGGGTCTTCGGTAAGGAAGAGGACGGAGACAAGCTCGGCGCGTACCCCGTCGCGGTGATCAGCCACCGCCTATGGCGCACCCGGTTCAATGCGAACCCCAAGGTGATTGGGACCACGCTGCGCGCGAACCGGCGCGACCTGACCATCATCGGCGTCGCGCCGGCAGGATTCGGGGGCACTATGCCGGGGCTGGCGTTCGACCTGTGGGTGCCGCTCGCGATGGGTCCCCAAGTGGGCTTGGTGGACGAGGGAGCGTTTCGGAACCGCGGCGCCCGGAACGTTTACGCCCTGGCGCGGCTGGCCCCGGGCGCCACAGTGGAACAGGCGCGCGCAGAGGCGGCGACATTCTCCCGCAATCTCGCCAAGGCGTATCCCGCGACTAACCAGGGTACGTTTGCGACAGTGCTGCCGGTCTGGGAGTTCCACAGTGCGGCGCCGGATCTTTTGCTCAAGCCTCTGCGTATCCTGATGGCGGTCTCAGTGCTTGTATTGCTGATCGTCTGCGCCAATGTGGCGAACCTGCTCCTTGCGCGGTCATTCTCGCGGAGCCGAGAATTCGGCATTCGCCTGGCTATGGGGGCGGGCCGTACACGGCTGGTGAGGCAACTCCTGACCGAGGCCCTGCTGCTTGCACTCGCCGGTGCAGTGATGGCGCTGCCGCTTTCCTTCTGGATGGCGGACCTGCTGGGTGTGCTTGTCCCCAAGATTGGGATTACGGTCGCTTCCGGAATGCAGTTGAATGGCCGCTTGGTTGGGTTCACGATGGTGATTTGCGTGTCGGCGGCCGTTGTATCGGGCGTCGCGCCCGCGCTGTTTGCCTTCCGCTCCGGCGTGAGTGAAACGTTGAAGGACAGTGGGCGCAGCGGGACCGGTAGCGTGCACTCACACCGCGCGCGATCTCTCCTGGTCATCTCCGAGGTGGCGCTCGCGCTGGTGGCGCTGGTTGGCGCGGGGCTGTTTCTGAGGAGCTTCGAAAAGGCGCGGGCTATTGACCCGGGCTTCGATGCGAACAACGTCGTGCTGGGACGCTTCTATATGGCCGGCACCGGCTATTCCGTTCCGCAGGTCCAGCAGTTCTCGGCCCGGTTGCAGGACCGGCTCCGTTCCGCCCCTGGCGTGGCGAGCGTGAGCTATGCCGATAACGCACCGCTGGGCACCAGTGGGGGGCCATATACCACAGTGCAGGTTGAAGGCTACCTTGCGGCGCCCGGGGAGTCCATGGGTATAAACCGGTACCTGATCTCTCCGAGGTATTTCGAGATGATGCGCATTCCGATTCTGGAGGGCCGGGAGTTCAAGGCAGACGACAACACAGAGAAGCCGCCGGTAATCATCGTCAACGAGTCTTTCGTTCGACGCTATTTCAACGGCGCGAATTCGATTGGACGGAAGGTCCGGTGCTGGGGCAAGTGGGCCACAGTGGTGGGTGTCGCGAAAGACAGCAAATACTTCAGCGTTTCGGAAGCGCCGCGTCCGCACTTCTTCGCCCCACTACTGCAGCAATACGGGACCGGGCTGCAACTCTACTTCTTCCTCCGGGCAACGGGCGACCCTGCACCGGTGATCGCATCGCTTCGCCGTGAGGTCGCCGCGATCGACCAGAATGCCGGCGCGTTTCACGCGATGCCGCTCACCGAATGGACCGGGATCACGCTGTTGCCGCAAAAGGTGGCCGCGAGCATGCTGGCCGCTCTCGGACTCATCGCGCTGATACTCGCGGGACTTGGGCTTTACAGCGTGATGGCGTATGCCGTCGCGCAGCGGACGCACGAGATCGGGATTCGGATGGCGTTGGGCGCGCAGCCGTCCCAGGTGCTGGGTCACGTGCTGATCAGGGGCATGGCCATCACTCTGGCGGGTGTGGCCGCGGGCGTCGGCGGGGCGCTGCTGGTGACACGCGTGATCGCAAGCATGCTCGTAGACGTGAGCGCGGTGGACCCGATTACGTTCGGCGGCGCTGCGCTCTTCCTTGCCGGCGTGGCCTTGGTGGCCAGTTACTTCCCGGCGCGCCGTGCTACGAAGGTCGATCCTGCCGTTGCGTTCCGGTGCGATTGAGGGCTGGGCTACGCCGGCACGAACTGAATCGCCTCAAACGGGCAGGCGAGGCAGCGGCGGCAACCGATGCACTGCGCAGCGTCCACCTGCGTCTGCCCGCTTTCGGTGACCCAAAACATGCACTCCGCGATGGGACAGTGGTCCTGGCAAACCGGTACACCGCCGCAGCCCGTACACGCATCCGTGATGCGGGCTACTTGCACAGGCTTCTTGGCCCGCGGACCGGTGAGGCCGCGGGACATGGGCTCCGCCTTTCTCACTTGGCCGTTTCGGCGCCAGGCAGCGCGGCCACGCGGATGTTCTTGAAGTCGAGGTTCGTCGTGGGATCGTGCGCCTGGAGGCTGAATACGCCGCCGGTCAGCTTGGCCTGCTTCTTGCGCACATCCTGACCCTCGGGATTCGGGTCCTCCCAGTCGACGACCGGCCAGCCGTTCACAAAGGTGCAGAGGCGCCGCCCGCGGGCCACGACGGTCATCGTGAAGAACTCGCCGTCGTTGGCCACGATCTTGCGCGCGGCCTGGTTCCGGTAGATGGCCCCGGTACCAAAATCCACGGGCTTCTCGCGGTCATTTTCGGCGTACTCGTTGCGGATCTGCGCCTCATAGCCGCTCCAGAATACGCCCGGCACGCCGCGGAAGAACACGCCGCTATTCGGGTGGTGCTGGGCATCCCGGGGATTTGTGCGGATATCGAGTTGGAGAACGAAGTCCGTCCACTGGCGCTCCGTCTCGAGTTGTCCAGGGCCCTTTTCGACATGAATCGCACCGTTCTGCACGCTCCACACGGGCGGTTCCTTAGTGTTGGGCCGCTCCACTTTCCGCCAGCCGGTGAGGCTCTTTCCGTCAAAGATCGGCGTCAGGCCGAGAGGCTTCAGCCGGATGCTGCGGAACTCGACTTTGTTGCCGTCGGTCACGGCGAGCCCTATAGCGCCGACAACGCCGGGAGCTTCCTTTCCTCCTGCGATCCGCTTGCCATTGAGGGTTACGACGAAGCCCGCGTTTGACGCCGATACCTCATACGCGTGCCAGCGCCCGCCGGAGACCTTCGTCTGCGTGCCGACTCCGAAGGGGAGAGCACTGCCGCCCGTGCGGAATTCGCATTTCAGGAGGTAGTCGGCGAATTGGGCGTTCGTGCGGAGCCAGCCGTTTCCGCCTTCTCCGACAAGCACGCCGTCCTGAACGCGCCAGCGGCCTTCGCCGTCCTGGGTCCAGCCGAACGTGGTCTGGCCGTCGAACAGGAGCAGCCAGCCATCGGCGGCTTCTCGAGGTGTAAGGCTATTGGGCTTCTGGGGGAACGCGAGCGTGGCCAGCGTAAGGATCAGTGCCGCGAGTTTCATCTTCTCTACCCTAACTCATGGTCGCGGCGGAAGAATTGGTTTGTAAGTTACGGCTGCGTGGCTTTCTCGAGGATATCCGCCGTGGGGCCAGTCACCTCGAGCATGTGGATACGGAGTTGCTTGCGTTGATTGAACAGCGCCTCCGGCATCGGGAATCGCACGGTCAGCATCCGATCTACGGATTGGCCGCCGCCGATGTTCGCCCGAACCAGCAGGGTTTCGTTGTACTTCTGGCCGAGCGCAGGGTAGTACTCGAAAAGCCTGCGCGCATCGACGTCGGAGATTACCTGTCCCTCGATCTCCTGGCCATCCGGGGCGGTCGCGAAAGCCTGAATCTCGCGCACGACGAACGGGTAATCGGATGTATTGCGGAAACGAAAATCGATGATCGCTACGGTACCGGTTTCCTCCGGCGCGAGAGTCCGAACCTTCTGGATTGCGCCGCGGAGCTCCATATGCGCTCCCCGCTGCATCCAGAAAACCCACACGGTGACGATTGCGAGCGCCACGAGGCCAATCCCGAAATACGGGAGCAGCTTGACGTACGGATCGAGGGCTTTTCTCAGGCCGCCGGCGGGCGGCTTCCGATCAGCCGGTGAATCTCCTGCATGCATTCGTGCGACCTCCGGATTTGCTCTTCGCCGAAAATATGCGTTTCCAGGCCGAAGTGGCCTTTATAGCCGTCCGCAAGCATCGTATCGAAAATCGCCTTCCAGTCAAACCGGTCAGGGAACTCCGTCAGGAGGCTGCGGCCCTTGATCTGAACGTTCCCAAGCCGCTTCTTCGGCAGGAGCCTGTAGCCGTCCGGGAAGGGAATTTCCTTGTGGGCGAACCCGTTGTGCGGGTCCCAATTGATGCCGATCCACTTGGACGGCAGCAGTTTCATCATCTCTGCCAGCTCGACGCAGGTCGCCGCGTTGCAGGACGATTCATTCTCAATCAGGAGAGTGATCTTCTGCTTCCTCGCCACTTCCACCATCGGCTCGAGGATGCCGGCGATGCGGGGCAGCAGCGCCATGGGTTCCGCCACGCGCAAAAACGTGAACACGCGAACCTTGTCCGTCCCGAGGATCTTTGCAGCGTTGAGCGCGCGATTCAGCAGCTCCATGCGGCGCTCGAACGACTCGCCATCCCGCTTAATCCGCCTCGCACGCGCCTCGGGCGCTTCGGGTGTGCGGCGAAGCGGTTCCGTGCCGGGGAGAGAGTACTTGTACAACCCGGCATCCAGGAACGAGACGCGCAGTCCGGCGCCCCTGAATTCCTGGGCAGCCTGGCGGAGTTGATCGTCCGGCAGGGCTTCATAAGACATGCGCGCGCCCGGCACTCCGCGGAGCTCCACGAACTGCAACCCGTACTTCTTCGCGAACGCAATCGCCTCCGCGGGAGACTTGGCACATTCGTCCGTGATCGCGCTGAAGCGCGTGATATCGATGTTCCTGGGCTTCCCAAAGGCCGCTTCGGCGGTGAGGAGGCCGGCGGCTAACCCTCCGAGGAAGCGGCGGCGGGACGAGGCTTCCACCATTAACGCGCTGCAGTTCATGTAGGCTTATCTTAACAAGAGCGTCTCTCAATCACCCAGGATGCGGCCGTACGGCTGGAGGCTGGGTACGTTGTCGCAGACGGCCTTGATAGCGGCAGTCAGCGGGATGGCAAGGATCAGTCCGGCAGCGCCCCACAAGACGCTCCACAACATCAGGGCGACGGTCACGACGAGCGGGTTGAGGTGTACGCGCACGCCCACGATCTTGGGATAGAGCAGGTTCATCGCAAGCAGGTGCAGCAGCGCGATCATCCCCAGCAGGCCGAGATACGGCGCCATCGTCGAGTGCACCCCCAGCGCGCCGAACAGGGGCGGCAGCATCGCCAGCGGCAACCCGATATAGGGGACAAGGCTGACGATGCCGCTGACCGGGCCGATCAATAAAGGGTACGGAAGGCCGAACAGCCACACGATCAGCGTAGTCGCCGCGGCCAGCAAGAGGCCGAGCACGAAGTTGCCGACCACGAATGCGCGCACCATCATCCCGATGCCGTCGAGGGTTTTCTCCGCGACCACGCGCCCGGCTTCGTCCTCGAAGAGTTGCAGGAAGCTTCGGTGGATGTGGTCCTGCCAGCTCAGCATGAAGTACACCAGGAAGGGCACAAAAGAGGCCATGAGCAACCACTCGTAGAGGCCCCCGAGGTGCGAATAGAAGAAGTCGAGGACGGGTGGACGCTCAGGGCGAATGCGCACTTCCTGGACGGCCGGAGTTGTGGATGGAGGGGGCAGGACGGGCTCGGGCGCCTTCCGGCGCGCTCGCTGCACCACGACGGGCTTGGGCTGCTCGGGCGGCGCTGCTTCCTGGCGCTCGCGGAGACGCTTCGGCACGATGATGTCCACCACCGCGCGTTCGGTGGCTTCAATGCGCGCGAGCACCTCTTCCGTAAGGGTGTTGATTCTCTCCTGGTACTTGGGCAGTTCCACGACCAGGCCGCTCGTCTGCGCGTATACGCCGAGGCCCAGCAGGTACAAGACGCAAACCGCGACCGCGCACACCAGAAAGCTCGCCACAGCGCGCGGCAGCCGCAAGCGCATCGCGAGAGCGACGAACGGCTCGAGAATGAAAGCAGCCATCACCGCGGCCGAAAAGGTCATGAAAAACGCCCGGCCGAAATACAGCATCGCGACCACGGCGCTGAGCGCAATGAGCGTAATGCTCAGGTTCCGTGGTCTGATCGAACGGCTGCTTGGAGGCGTAGTCACCACACTTAACGACTTTGGGATACCGCTACTCTATCATCGCTTTTCGGCTTACTACGATGTCAGACGGCGCGTCCCGACACCATCGTTACTCTATCACCGCCTGCGGGCCCCGTCCGCGATAATAAAACCAGAATGGACCGGTCACCCTTGGGACGCATCCTGGCGCTCGATGTCGGCAAGCGCCGCATCGGCATTGCCCTGAGCGATCCTCTCGGCATCACCGCACAGGGACTCCCCACTCTCGAGCGCAGAAAAACTCACGAGGACTACGCCGCGCTGACGGAGTTGGCCTGCGAACGCGAGGTAGTGCTGATACTGGTAGGCAATCCCATCGGGATGGCCGGACAGGATACGCACATGGCCGGGTTCGTCCGGCATTTTGCCGATGGCCTGGCGCAGCGGAGCGGGCTGCCCGTCCGCCTCTGGGACGAACGCCTGACCACAGTTCAGGCAGGCCGGGTCCTGCGCTCCAGCGGCATTGGCATTGAGAAGCGCGCCCGGGCCGTGGATCGCCTGTCAGCCGTTCTGCTGCTGCAGAATTATCTGGATTCGATGGGCGCGATGGAGGCTTCTGAATGAGGCGGTTGCTATTCGTCGTGTTCCTGCTGGCGGCCTTGGCGGCGGCAGGGCTCGCAATCCTGCTCGCGACGCCCTACTCCGGCTTCGGCAACCCAGTGTTCGTCGACATCCCCAAGGGCACGGGGACGCTCGGCATGGGCCGCAAACTCCAGGACGCGGGCGTGGTGCGCAGCCAATGGCTGTTCCTGGCGGCGCGTGCGTTGCGCCCGAGCTCGAGTCTCAAGGCAGGGGAGTACCGCTTCGACCGCGCGTTGACGCCGTGGCAGGCCATGGATAAGATTGCGCGTGGGGACGTGTTCCTGTTTACGCTGGTCGTCCCCGAGGGGCACAACATGTTCGATATCGCCGATCACCTCGCGGCGTCGCAAGTCATGAGCCGTGACGCGTTCCTCGAAGCCGCGCGCGACCCGGCGCTCATCCGAGACCTTGCGCCGCAAGCGCCCTCGCTCGAAGGCTACCTGTTCCCGGACACGTACAAGTTCCAGCGCAAAACGACAGCGCAGCAGCTCACGAAGATGCTCACCGACCGGTTCCGAAAGGCGTGGGACCAGGCCGGCGCGCCCAAGGTGAGCGTGCATGACACTGTCACATTGGCGTCGCTGGTCGAAAAGGAAGCGCGCGTCGCAGAGGAACGGTCGCTGGTCGCTTCGGTATATGCGAACCGGCTGCGGATCGGTATGCCGCTTCAGTGCGACCCGACGACGATCTATGCGGCGCGGCTCGAGGACCGCTGGCGCGGCACCATTTACCGCTCCGACCTTGACAATCGAAACCCGTACAACACCTACCAGAATGCAGGCCTTCCGCCGGGACCAATCGCGAATCCCGGCCTGGAGGCCATCAAGGCCGCGCTACAACCTGCCGAGAGCCCGTACCTGTATTTCGTTGCTAAGGCCGACGGCACCGGGGCTCATAATTTTTCAGAAGCGCTGGCGGACCACTCCCGCGCGGTCCGACAATACAGGCGTGCCGTTGCCCAAGCCAAGGAAGAGCAAGCGAAGGGACCTGCAAGCGTGGCTGGACCAGCGCCGGCCGGAGCGGGTGGACCCACCACACCTGGACGAGCTCAGGGTTCTGCTCGGACCCGTTAGCGAAGGCTACCTGCGGCGGCTCTTAAGAGAGAGCGGCGCCACGTTACACCCTCTGGTGGAAGGCGTGAGGCAGAGCGGGTTCGAGGAATTGGAACGAACGCTGGCCGCGCTTGTCGAGTGCGACCGGGCCGCCGCCCGGCGACTGGTCATCGAGGCCAAGGACCACGCCAGGCTGGCCCTTCGGCGTGAACCGGATGCCGCGCGGGAGGAGATGATTTTGTGGATGCTGACGTGGCTGGAGAATCCGGAGGCGTTCCTCATTTGGGTACGGCTTCGGAAACGGCAGCGGGCGTCCTGAGTTCGGGCGCAGTGCGCGGGTCGGTGGTTGTGGTGCGCTACGCGCGCTTTTCCACCATTGCTTCGGGATCCCAGGCGCGCACGTTGCCGTCGTAGTAACTGGCGTTAGCCAGCAGTGACGGGGCCGCGGCGCGGAAGCCGAAGACGGCGTCCTCTATGACCGGTTTCCGGGTTCGTACGGCGCTCCAGAAGACGCGGTGATGGTCGCGGTGGGCGTCGTAGCCCGGCGGCGGCGTGAATATCTGCTCGCCTGCGAGATCCATGTTGTCGGGCGCTGGTGGGGTGTAGGGGTGCTCCTTGCGGTAGCGGCGCAGGAACTCCTCGCGTGTTGCGCGGGGGAACGTGTCGATGGTGAAACCGGGTTCGGTTTCCTTGGGCGGCCTGGTCAGCCTGACGCTTGAACCGGCGGAAATGATCCCTTCGGTACCGACGAAGCGGAAGCCGAACTGTTCGGCTGGTACGCTGCTTTTGAAGTTCACCCGCATGGAGAGGTTGAACGCGGCGCAGCCGTTTGCCTCGGGGTAATCCAAGCTCGCGAGCATGACATCCGGAACGTCGCGGCCGTCCTTCCAATAACGCAGGCCTCCAGTGGCGAAGATGCGATTCGGCCCG
>DATMXS010000281.1:0-11117 GCA_035561355.1 Bryobacteraceae bacterium
AGCTTCCTGCCCGGGGCCTGAGCGGCGCCTGCAAGAGGAACGGCTCCGATCATCCCTTTCATCCACAGTCTGCGATCGAGTGTCATCGGCCACTCCCTCAGTTGCGATCTGCTCCCCCGAATATACACTCTTTTTTTGGGACCGAGACGGGGATCAGGGGCACGCAAGCACTCGTACCACGCTTAGTGACATAGCCTCTCCCGAAACTCTCAGGCGTCGGCCCGGAGCACGGCGGCCGGATCGAGTTTCATCGCACGGCGCATCGGCGCCCAGCAGGCCGCAAACGCAATTGCCGCCAGCAGCAGGGGGACGATACCGAAGGTGACGGGGTCTCGCGGGCTGAGGTTGTAAAGCAGCGACGCGAGGTAGCGCGTAACCGCCCAGGCGAGCATCAGGCCCGCCGCGGTTCCGATCGCGACGACCTTGGCTGCCTGCGCCAACACCATCCGGCGTATGTCGCCCGGACTCGCCCCGATCGCCATCCGAACGCCCAATTCGTAAGTGCGCTGACTCACCAGATAGGACAGCACTCCGTACAACCCGACCCCGGCGAGTGCGAGCGCGACCAGTGCGAAGCCTCCGACGAGCACGGTCCGAAAACGCTGGGGAGCTGCGCTACGCCGCACCAGTTCGTCAATGGTATGCACTTCAGCCGAGGCGTCCGGAGCCGTTTCCCTAACCGCTTTGCGAATGTCCGCCGCCCCGCGCGAAGGTTCCACGGCGGAACGCGCTACGAGGAACGGCACTGCGCCGCGCGCCGGCCGGTAGATCACCATACCGGGTTCCTTGTCGAGTGTGGACCGGAAGTCTCCCGCGACTCCTATGACGCGCATGCCCGGCGCGCGATCGTCGATCCCCATCCTGAGCCTTTTGCCTATCGGGTCCTCGCGCGGGAAGATCGACCTTGCGACCGAACGGCTGATGATGACGGATTCGGAACCGTCGCGCTGGTCGGCTATATCGAAGTTCCGGCCGGCCAACAATGGCACGCCCATCACACTGAAGTATTCGGGATTGACGTCCGAAATTGCCGCGTTTTGCGCGAAGATGTCTTCCCTGCGAACCGGCCGCCCCTCGACGAAGAAGGGAGAGCTCATGGTTTGGCCCAGAAAGGGAGCGGCGCCGGCGGCCGACGCGCCGGCAATTCCGGGGACGCGCCGCACACGGTCAAGGACTGCCGCAGCCATCGTATTGCGTTCGTCCTCGCCGGCATGCCGCGGCGGCTCGAGGGACATGACGATCAGACCGTCCGCGCGATATCCGGGGTCGGTCGCGAGAAGACGGACGAAGCTCTTGAGCAGCAGTCCGGCGCCGAGCAACAGGACGAGCGCGAGGGTCAACTGCGTGGCTGCCAAGCCGGTACGCAGCCCGGCGCCGGATGCGGCGCCAGCGCTCCGCCGCGCAGACGCCTTAAGCGCTTCGCCTATCGAGCCGCGCCATCCGAGGGCGGGCAGCATGCCGAAGACCAGGCCGCATGCGGCGGATGCTCCCGCCGCGTAGAGCCACGCGCCGGCGCCGAGATCGATCTCATGAATTCGGGGCAGATTCTGAGGAAGCAGGTCAACCATTGCCGGGAAAATGAACCGCAAGGCGGCAACACCAAGCGCACCACCGCCCAGCGCGATCAGCAGCGATTCGATCACCATCTGACGGGCGATACGGAAGCGCCCCGCGCCGAGCGCGATCCGGACTGCCACTTCCCTCCGCCGTGCCGCCGATCGCGCGAGCGTCAGGTTAGCGATGTTCACGCATGCGATCACGAGCATGAGCGTCACAGCGGCCCAAAGCACGTCGAGAGCGATGCGGCTGCCCTGCACCAGGTGTTCCCGCAACGGCTCAACGCGTGCATTGTTACCCTGGCGGCTGCCGGCAAGCACTTCGGGCGCGCGCGAACTCGTGACGACAACGGCAGAGTCTTCTGCCGAGGGCGGCGCATTCGCGGGACGCGGTTCCCTCAGCCTGGCATCGAACTCCGCGCGGGCCTGCTCGAGCGTCACGCCGGGCCTCAGCCGGGCTATGGTATCCAGCAGACGCCACGAACCCCGGCGCTCCTTTTCAATGTCGCGCCAGAGTGGAAGCCAGATTTCGGCTCCGTCCGGGAACGAGTAGCGCGGCGGCATCACGCCGACGATCGTCACCGGGCCATCACTGAGCCTGAGCGTGCGCCCGAGCACGCCGCGGTCGCCGCCGAAGTGCTTCCGCCAGAATGCGTGTTCCAGAATTGCGACGGTAGCCGTCTGTGCCTCCGCATCGCCGGAGGTGAAAGCACGGCCGAGTTGCGGCGATATTCCCAGGGTCGGAAAAAACTCAGGCGCGACGGAAGCCGCCTTCGCGTTTACGCCATCGCCGAGCGATGCGATTCGCGTGCGGCCTGCCGTGTACGGCGCGACGCTTTCGAAAGAGCGGCACTGGCGGACCTTCTCCACATCGGGCCAGGTCATTACCTCGAATCGGAACATCGGCCTGTACTGCGACAGCCAGACCAACCGCTCGGGATCCCGGAACGGCAGCGGCCGATGAAGAACGCCGTAGGCAACTCCGAATACCGCCGTGTTCGCCCCGATAGCGAGCGCGAGGGTGGCGAGTGCGACGACGGTAAAGCCGGGGTCGCGGCGCAACGCGCGCGCGCCGAAGCGGATATCGAGCCAGATGCCGTGCTGGATGAGCAGGAGGCGCATCCACGCCGCGTCCATGAAGGCGCCAAAGCAGCGGGACAGGAGGACCGGCCCTCCCCGCTGCGGCCATTGCTGCCTGGCCTGCAGCTCGGTTTCGAGTTCAGCCATCCACTCCGCGCGCCAATCGCTCCGTGAGGAAGCCGGCACGAGGGCGGAAGCGATACGGATGATCCCCCTGCAGGTGGCCTCAAGCATGTTCCGGCCCCTCTTTCCACGCGGCCGGCGGGTTCGCGGCGAGCAAGCGATAGCGCTTCAGTGCTTCCGCGAGGGCCGTTTCGCCCGCACGCGTCACCTCGTAATACTTCCGTGCCGGCCGCTGTTCTTTGAGAGCCGCCGTCTCGCTCTCCCACTTCGACCGAACCCAGCGCGCCTCCTCGAGCCGGCGCAGCGCCGGGTATACGGTGCCGCTCGGCAGGCCGGTCATGTCCATGATGGTGAAGCCGTAGCCGTATCCGTTGGCAACGGCCTGAAGTATCAGGGCGCTTGTATAGGTCAGGTTCATGCAGAATCCTACATAGGGGTAGAATAGGATTCTACATAGCACTTGTCAACCCCTTCTGATCCTAATGCTTGAATCTTGCTGAAAAGCGCGGCCGAATACCGCTAAGACAGCAGTCCTCAGAGAAGCCGCATACGACACAGCCGGATATACTCTACTCATATGCGAGCCTCCGTTGGGGTTCTCGCCCTGTCGCTGCCGGTCACTTTGTTCATTACGCCGGTCCTTGCGTACGCCGCTTCGCTGATAGCGGAGCCGCTGACATCAGGAGAGAAGGCCGCTGAAAAACCCCAGTGGAGTTTGGTTGGGGCGGCGGAGGTCCTCGCCAGCCGCCTCCGGCTTACGCCTGCAACACGCCAGACGGTCGGCGCAGCGTGGTTGTCCGAGAGACAATACGTTGCGGGCGGCTTTGAGCTTGTATTTCAATTCCAGATCACTGAACCGGGCGGTCTCGGGCCTGGTGCGGATGGATTCGCGTTCGTCCTGCAGAATGTAGGACCGGACGCGATGGCGGGCCGTGGGTCTGCCGGCGGTTTCGCACTTGGTGACGGCCAGCGTGATCCGTCCAAGCCGGGCATCGCGGGTAGCGTCGCCGTGTTCTTTGACACTTACCGGAACCCGGACGGCTCCGACGTATCGGACAATTACGTTGCGATCTGCACGAACGGTCCCATCCGCAAGATGCGCTGGCCACCAACCCGCCTTGGAGTAGGGCGGAAGTTGCACGTTCGTCTGAAAGACGGGCAGGTGCATCGCGCCCGCATCCGCTACAAACCGCCTGTCATGACGGTCGATTTGGATGATGGCGAACCCGAAGTTCGGGTGCCGGTGGACGTTGGAACAGTTGTAGACGCCTCCGGTTATGCTTACCTCGGCTTCACTGCGTCAACCGGCAATGGATACGAGAATCATGACATCCTGGGCTGGTCCTTCACGCCCGCGACTCCGAAGGTTTCGTCAGACATAACCTTCGTCGATTCGAATATCACATATGCTCTTACGAACTGCCTCGAGGGCCGAAACCTGTGCACACCCCGCGAAGCCAAGGTCGCAGAGTATGCACCGGGACGATATCGCGTCGTGTTGCCTGCACATCTTCCGTGGGGAGCCGCCATTCCGAATCCGGGGGCACGTACCACGACCATCGCAAATGTGAAAGGATACGTGTGCCTGGACGGCGCCTCCGAACGATGCGGCGGCCCTGAAGGCATCGTAACGGCTCCGGCAGCAGGTAAGGACCAGGCACTGTTGATCGCACCCGAGCGGAACCCGGGCTCACTGATCGTCAAGAGCGAGCGGGGCCAGACGTTCTTTTCGGTGAACGGCCGAAAAGGGCGATTCTTTAGTTCAAATGAAGGCTTTTTCGAATTCGACGTGATCCTGAAGTGAAGTGACGCGGGATTCGCAGAGGCGCGCCCACTTACTCCGCGAGCGTAACCACCGTCGCGCCCCACCCGCCGGCCTCGGCAGGCGCGTCACCGAAGCGTTCGACCCCGGGCGTCCTCGCCAGGACCCCTCGCACGATCTCGCGCTGCACGCCGATGCCGCGGCCGTGGACGATTCTCAGGGCGCGGAAGCCTTTGCGGCGGGCTTCTTCGAGATAGGCTTCGAGGACGGGTTCGACTTCGGCAGGTGGCACGGTGTGGAGGTCGAAGACGTCGGTGATCGGGAGTTCGACCGCCTCGGCGGGCAGGACGCCCGCGAAAATTGCGAACTCGCCGGCGATCAGCGCGGCGTGCTTCCTGCCGCCGAGGTCATGCTTCGCGCCTTCAATGACGTGCAGTTCGGTTCTCGCGGGTATCAGTGCGAGTGCCTCCCGAATCTCGTCGGGCGAACCGAAGGGATCGGCGCTGCCCTGCACAAAGAGCGCAGGCACGCGCAGGGACGGCAGGTGCGCTGTCCTTAACTGATCCGGCTTGTCCGGCGGGTGCAGCGGGTATGAGAGCAGCAGGAGCCCGGCGGCCACACCCGCATCCTCGGCCGCGAGCATGGAAGCCTGCCGGCCGCCGTAGGAATGCCCGCCGATCCAGACCTCGGCCGCGCTCTCCCGAAGAAGGCCGGCCGCACGCTGCAACCCTTCGCGATCCGCGGCTGCGCCGGCGGGCCACGGCGGGCCTTTCGGACGCGCCTGCCGGAAGGGGAGATCGCACCTGAGTACCGCGACGCCCAGCCTCGCGAGTTCGCGCGCGGTGTGATTGAGCAGCGGCGTCTCGCAGTTCGCCCCCGCGCCGTGCGTCAGGACCAGCCCGCAGATCGGGTCATTCTCCGGACGGTGCAGGAAGCCTCGAACGCCGTTCCGCTCGACCGCCTCAACCATGGCCGCCTACTTCTTTTTCTGTTCCTGCGGCGGCGGGCTGTTGTTCCCGCAATCGGCCACAATCTTCCAGCCGCCCCTCTGCTTCCGCCAGACGGTGAGATATTTGCCGTAGCCCAGTACGGGCTTGCCATCCGCGCCGGGTCTGCTGGTGCGAAACAGCCCATAGGTGAATCCCATGTTGCCCGAAGCCGCCGCCCCGAGCGGCTCCCACCGCAGCACGAACTTCGGGTTCGAGAACGCCGCGTTCATCGTCTCCTGGATGGCCTGCCGGCCAGTGACGATGGCGCCACCGTTGGGCAGCATGATGCCGTCCTCTGCGAAGTACGACGCCCATGCTTCCGACCCGCCCCGCGCCACTGCCTCGTCGAACTCGCGATCCAACTGCATCAACTCGTCACGCTCGTCACGGGCCGCGTACCCACCCGCAACAAATCCTACCAGCAGCGCGCCCATAACCGCGCCCAAGTACATGACTCTCCGCATTGGTCCCTCCTGCGCCGGTCCTCGTGCGCGGGTTACGGCAGCCGTCCGGCCAGCAGGTCCCCTATGGCCGCGGCCGGGCAGCGCACGCCGATGTAGAACGGCCCGAACTCAGCGTATTTGGCGCTGGCTTCGTCGAACCGCATTTCATAGATGAGCTTTTTGAACGCGAGTGGCGTTTCGCTCCACAGCGTCACGCCCCACTCGAAGTCGTCGAACCCCATGGAGCCAGTGATGATCTGCCGGACATCGTCCGCAAATCGCCGGCCGGTTTCGCCGTGCTCACGCATCATGCGGCCGCGGGTTTCGATGGGCACGGTGTAAAAGTTCTGCTGCTCGCCGCGGCGGCGGTCCATCGGGTAGAAGCAGACATACCGGTGGCCCGGCATCTTCGGATAGAGACGCGGGTGCATGGCTTGCTTCTGGCGCTCCACAACGGCGGCGGTCTCGCGATTCCACTCCTCGGAGTGCGGTTCCACGCCGCGCCCGGCGAGTTCGCGGAACAGCTTGACGCTCGAGTCGTAGAGCCCCAGTTCCACCATGGAGAGGAACGAGCTGGCAGGTTCGAGAAACTGGCCCAACCGGAGTTGCTGGACAGACAACTCGGCCTGCTTCAGCTCCGCGAACGAATCGCGGAAGTGGATCAGCATCAGGTCGCCCTTGTGCCCGATCAATGAGAACAGGGCGGACTGTCCGGCAGCACCGTTTTCCAAGGCCTCCAGCGCCGGCGCCGCCTCGGCGGCAACCACGAGGCGAGCGTCGGCCGGGAGCGCCTTCCAAGCGTCCCAACGCACACGGTACATCTGGTGCAGGACGCTATAGCCTTCGAGAGTCAGGGGCGCGGGCGGCACTTCCACGTTCGTACGATTGAGAGTCTCGTTCTGAGCGTTCAATGAATGCTCCTCTGTGCTTCTCAGTGTAGCGAACAGAGGAGGTCGCTCATGCCCGTCACTGCTTCCTGTACTTCTGCGGTCCGACCTCGAGCCCGTTCCTCACGAATCGTCCGGTTTCACCCTGGGGCGACCATCCGAAGGAAAACGATACGGTCCCTTTGGCCTGTTGCGAGGCTTCGACGTACGTTGCCGGTTGGAATTCCACGTCGCCGCTGTCGCTCAGCTTGATGTTGCGTAGAACCCGGACGTGCCTGCCTTCGGGATCGGCCACGGTTTCTTTGCCCGCAAAGCGTTCCCCGTCCAGCCAGAACTCGAAGGTGGTGCGCGAGCGGCTGCTCTCTTCCGACACGTAGGTTCCTACGCAATCTTTCAGCGTAAATCCCGAGGCGCCGCTGGCCCACGGGCCGCCGCTGCGGCGCACGATGTGAACCTTGCCCCTGGTCAGGTTGGCAGTCGTGGCAAACTTCCGTAACTCGTCGAAAGCGGCAGCCGTTTTCGTCGTGACGGAGAAAGAACGGCCGTCAGCCAGCGCAACGCGGACGGAATAGCGCCGCCCCGAGCGAGAGCCGTACGTTTCCTCCGCATCGATCGATGCAAGGTCGCTTCCGGTGAAGATGGCGACGTTGCCTCGCGCGGCGTGCCTGAGCGCCCACCGGCCCTGTCCGGCGTCATCGATCCGATGGAATCCGTCCGTCAACCCGAGCAGCATGACAACAGCGGCAGCGATCGCGCCGAGACCCAACGCGAGCAGAACGGATCGCGCAGGACGAGGCTGCACCGGGTCGTGCGGGGCCTGTGGTGACTGCCGCGACCATCCGACCATGAGGAACACCCCGAACGCAGCCAAAACAATGGACCACGCCCACACAGACGACGAGGTAGCCAGATTCCGAGGCTCGATCGGGAACGAGAGTCCCGCCGGCGCATTCAGGGACTGCACTCCCATGAACAGGATCTTCGGCGCGATTGCGATTGCGGCCAACAACCACTTCACTGTCCGGCTGAAAACGGCCCGGCGGAGCAGAACGATGCCGCCGATTGCGAGGACCCAGCCGATCACGTCGAAGAACAGAGCCGCCACGCAAAGACAGGCAGCGACCAACGACCGCACTTCGAACCGGGGCGCCCGGCCCGATGGTGGGAGTTGTGATTGCATTGGCAGATCATGTCACATCCGCGGGTCTCATGGGATGGCGCAACATCGGGGAGGAGGGGAGGGAGTTGGGGGTAGCCGAGCCGTCTCCGGTGCGCACTTTGCTCCGGGCTGCTGCGCTTTCCGGATCTGTAACGGCGCTCAGCCATATAGAGGGGCCCTTGCATGTGCATCTCGAGAGCGGAGGAGTTCGGGCGATCCCTCATAACTGCGGGCTGTGTTTCCCGGCAGTACCTGACTGCTTACGGCACATGTTTGGCCGCGGTCGTCTCCATATACAATGAATCAGCCCGGAGGTGAATTTCGTGTTCTTCCGCGAGACCGTGCGTCTGATCTGCGCCGTTGCGCTGGGAGTCGCCGCCGCCTCTTACGCCCACGCCGCCAGCTATTACATAGACAGTACCGGCGGTAACGACCGCAATAACGGCCTTTCTGAAAGGCGCGCCTGGAGCACACTGGACAAAGTCAACGCCGCCGAGTTCGGGCCAGGCGATCGCATCCTGTTCCGAGCCGGATCCCAATTCCGCGGGCAGCTTCATCCGCGCGGCTCCGGGCGCGATGGCAGACCCATCGTCGTAGACATGTACGGCACGGGCGCGAAGCCTCGGATCGATGCCGGGGGCCAATTTCACGAGGCCCTCCTGCTCGAAAATCAGGACTACTGGGAAGTGAACAATCTCGACCTCACGAATACCGGCGCCACTCGCGAGCCGGCCCGGTACGGCGCGCGCGTGCGCTCGTGGGATCACGGCGTGATGCGCCACATCCATTTGAAGAACCTGTTTATCCACGACGTGAACGGGTCGCTCATCAAGAAGGATCAGGGCGAAGGACACGGCATCGTGTGGGAGAACGGAGGCGACAAGGTCAAGAGCCGTTTCGACGATCTCCTGATTGAGAACTGCCGCCTGGAGCGCACGGACCGCAACGGGATCTGCGGTGTAACGGCATATCGCCCGCCGGACCGCGATAATCGCAGCGTAAACGTGGTGATCCGCGGAAATGTCCTGGAAGACATCGGCGGGGACGGCATCAAGGTTTGGGGCTGCAAAGGGGCGTTGGTGGAGCGGAACGTACTCCGAGGCGCGCGGCGTCGCGCTCAAGATTACGCGGCAGGCATCTGGCCGTGGGACTCGGACGATACCGTCATCCAATTCAACGAGGTCAGCGGCGTCACAGGGACCAAAGACGGCCAGGCGTTCGATTCGGACGCGTACACCACCAACACGCTCTTCCAGTACAACTACACGCATGATAACGACGGCGGCTTCATGCTGGTGTGCTGCTTCGAGAATACCGGCACCGTGATCCGCTATAACATCAGCCAGAATGACCGCACCCGCCTGTTCCACATGGCCGGCTCAAATCAAAACGTGCAGATCTACAACAATGTGTTCTACATAGCGCCAGGCACGGACGTGGACCTTTTCCTGTGGACCGGAGACCGTACGGGTTGGACGCGTGACGTGCAGGTGCGGAACAACATCTTCTACGTCGCGGGCACGGCCTCCAACAGCAGCGGCACACGGAAGAAACCGGACGGCACGCACTTCACGCAGCCCGGCTTCGGCAGCGCATCGAACGTCGTGTTTGAGCACAACGTGCTCTACGGCTACGCAAGCCGCGTGCCCGAGGAGTGGAAGAGGCTCACAGCCGACCCGCAGCTCGTCAACCCCGGCCATGGCGGCGACGGCATGAAGACGGTTGAGGGCTACAAACTGAAGCCCGGTTCGCCCTGCATCGGCGCCGGCGTACCGATCGACAAGAACGGCGGCCGCGACTTCTGGGGCAATCCTGTGCGGCAGGGCGCCAACCCGGACATTGGGGTGCACCAAACGCGTTAACGGGTGGCCGCGCAGACGGGGAATTACCTTGGGCTGCTGCTGCTGTTTTCCTTGGTTATCGGGCGGCCGTCAAACAGCGTATTCGATTGACGCGTCGGCGTTTATCCTTATAGAATCGAGCGAGGTTTGTCGACAAAAGGACCCTAAATTCGGCTCGCTGAGGAGAACGCATGAGTCTGGAACCCGGCCGGGTCGCCGGAAATTACGAGATCCTCGATTACATTAGAAGTTCGAACGACGAGGTCTGCTACCGGGTGCGAAACACGTTGGCGCGGCGTGTGGAATCCATGCGCGTGTTGGGCGCCGCCGTCGCGTCCGATCCCGAGCGCACGGAGCGTTTTCTTCGTGAAATGGGCGTACAGGCGCGGTTGGCGCACCCGAATATTCTCACTTTTTTCGGCGCGGTTGAACTGGACCGGCAACTCGTCATCATGTCCGAACTCGTGGAAGGCGTCACGCTCGCAGAACGGCTCCTCTGCGGCCCGATGACGTGGGACGAGGCGTGCGGTTTCACGCTTCAGTTGCTCGCGGCGCTGGGTCACGCCCATTCCCTCGGAATCGTCCATCGGGACGTCACCCCGGCGCGGATGATCGTCACACCCGATGGCGTGCTGAAGTTGACCGATTTCGGCCTGGCCAAGGCAAACACCAGCCCGGCGCTGACGCAGGTCGGCTCTGTTGTGGGCAACCTGAAGTACATCTCGCCCGAACAGATTCGCGGCACGGCGCTGGTGGACGGGCGCAGCGACCTCTATTCGGCGGGCATCGTACTTTATGAGTGTGTTACGGGCAGGGTACCGTTCGATCAGAAGTCACAGTTTGAGCTGATGGCCGCGCACGTGAGCCAACCGCCGGCCGCTCCGAGCGCGGTCAACCCGCGTATTCCGGCGGGCGCTGATGCAGTGATCCTGAAGGCTCTCCAGAAAGATCCCGCGGCCCGGTACCAGAGTGCTGCCGATTTCGCCGCCGCTTTAGCGAATGCCAGTGCCGTAGCGCGGACCTCCGTACCCCTGCCGGCATCGATTTTGTCGGCTGAACTGCCGCGCTCCGCCACCGAGTGCGGTGCTGTACTGACGGCGCCGCTGGCATATATGGAAGCCGCTGCGGGCGCGAACGGGCCGGTGCCCGTCGTAACGATAGCGAGTGCGGTGCCGGCTCCGGCGGATGTTTCGCAAACGCCTGCCCCGGCGACTGAACCGATGGCAGCGCCGGCTATCCCCCCTGAAGTCGCCGCGCCCCCGGAAAACGCGATCCCC
>DATMXS010000282.1:0-7103 GCA_035561355.1 Bryobacteraceae bacterium
CCTGCCGGACCCGCCGGCCTCGGCAGCGATGATTCTGACGCGAATGCAGCCGTCGCTGAGCCTGATGCCGCCTATGCAGAATGCGCGCCAGGCCGAAATCGAGATCCCGGTGGGCGACATGGTAGTGACGGGATCGAAGACAGTTCAGGTGGACATCAAGGAATGAAACGGCCCGTCCTGACGCTTGTCGCGTGCGCATCCGCAATGGCTTCCAGCCCGCGCGCGTGGGAGATGAACAATTACAGTGACTTCTTAGCCGGGCGGTTTGACGGCGTCGCCCTGGCAAAGGAGGGGCGGCTGACGCTGGCGCCGCGGGCCGAGACGCTGTTCGCCTCGGACCAGCCGATTGTCTGGAGCGTGGTACGCGCCGCTGACGGAACTATATATGCAGCGACGGGCCACCGCGGGCGTGTTTTCCGCATTGACCCGCAGGGCAAGGGCACGCTGCTGTGGACCGCCCCCGAGCCCGAGGTTTTCGCACTCGCATTGGACGCGCGCGGCGTGCTCTACGCCGCCACCTCGCCCAACGGCAAGATCTACCGGATCGAGGACGGCAAGGCGGCCGAATACTACGCACCAGGCGAGACGTATATCTGGGGCTTGGCGATCGGAAAAGACGGTGCGCTGTATGCCGCGACCGGTGATCAGGGGAAAATCCACCGCATAACCGGGGCGGGGCAGGGCGAGGTTTGGTACGAGACGGGGCAGACGCACGTCACGTCTCTGGCGGTTGACTCCCAGGGCCGGCTCCTGGCAGGCAGCGAACCGAACGGAATCATTTACCGCATCGAGGCGAAGGCCAAGGGCTTTGTTCTATATGACTCGAATTTGCCGGAGATCCGAACGCTAGTTCCAACCGCCGACGGGAGCGTGTACGCCGTCGCGTTGGGAGGTTCCCTCGGCCGGCGGCAACTGGGCGGCGTGCAATCCGCGCAGGGCGTTCCGAGTAGCGCGAGCGTCACGGTGACAGCTACCACTGTGTCAGTGGGGGCCGGCGAATCGGCGCAGGGTGGGGTCCAGATCAAACCGGATCCCGCGAAACCGCAGACTGCGGCGCCCGTAACCCCTGCGACTTCCGCGGGAGGGATGGAGATCCCGGGCATCGAGAAATCGGCCATCTACCGGATTGCGGCCGACAACACGGTGGAGAGCCTGTGGAGCTCCAAAGAAGAGAACGCATACGACGTGCTAGTCAATAACGGCGAGTTGGTGATTGCCACCGACGAGCGCGGCAGGATTTACCGTGTGGACCGGGATCGCCGGGTGACACTGCTGGCCCAAACCAACGAAGGCGAGGCAACGCGGCTTCTTGCGTCGGACAAAGGCGTTCTGGCGGCGACCGGCGATATGGGCAAGATCGTGCGTCTACTCGAGCAGGCCGGTACGGCGGGGACGTATGAGGCACCGGTACACGACGCCACAACGGTCGCGCGGTGGGGCAGGCTGAGCTGGCGCGGCGAGTTTCCGGCCGGAACCAGTGTGGCCTTCCGGACGCGGTCGGGTAATTCGGCCCGGCCCGACCAGACCTGGAGCGAGTGGTCGGAGCCGCTAAAGGATGGCAAGGGTTCGGTGATCGGCAGCCCTAACGCACGCTACATCCAATGGCGGGCCGAGTTTACGGGCTCGGCCGGCAAGGCGCCCGCCGTTGATAGCGTGGATCTGGCCTATCTTCCGCAGAATACGCCTCCGGTGGTGCGGACCGTGACCGCACTGTCCCAGCCCGCTGCCGCGGGCGCGAAGCCTTCGGCAGCGGGTGCCGCCCAGCAGACATCCGCGTACAGCGTGACGGTGACGGACACTGGCGAAGCGGCAAGCGCGACTTCCGGCGGAACGCCGACCCAGGCGATGAGCCGGACCGGTGAGAATCTCCAGATCACATGGCAAGCCGAGGACCCGGACGGTGACCGCATGGTCTATGCCGTGTACTTCCGCGGTGAAGACGAGCGGGAATGGAAGCTGCTCCGGGACCGCCTGACCGAGAACATGTGGAACATGGAGGCGGAGTCGCTGGCCGACGGGCGGTATCTGTTCCGTGTTGTGGCGTCCGACGCGCCGGCGAATCCTCCAGGTTCGGCCCGCGAAGCGGAACTGATCGGATCTCCCACGCTGATCGACCACACGCCACCTGTCGTGACAGCGGGTACGCCCAAACGGAACGGCGCACGGGTGGACGTCCAGTGGACCGCGGTGGATTCTGCATCGCCGCTGCGAAGGGCGGAATACGCGGTGGACGGCGGCCAATGGGTCCCCGTGGAACCGGTAGATACAGTGCTCGACAGCCCGGAGGAACGCTTTCAGGTGGCCATCGACAACCTTGCGCCGGGAGAGCACATCCTGGTGTTCCGGGCGCTGGATGCGGCGGGGAACGCCGGGCTCGCCAAGGTGGTCCTTCGTTGAGGTTGTATCGCGACGGAAACGGAACCTACCGGGCGGAAAGCCTGGACGGCCTCGACTGGCTGCAGCACGGCTTCGGGACGCGGGATTCGCAGAATTGGCCTCCCGGTCCGGCTGCCATCGTCAAGCAGATCCATTCGAACCTGTGCATCCTGAGCCACGGCGAGACCGGTGTTCTGGGGCACGCGGACGCGCTCGCGACTGCAACTCCGGGAGTATGGCTGGCGATCCGTACAGCTGACTGCGTTCCGGTGCTAATTGTTGACGAGCGGCTGCGCGCGGTAACTGCCGTCCACGCCGGCTGGCGCGGAACCGCTGCGAATATCGCTGGGGCGGCGGTGCAGAAGCTCGCCGCGGAATTCGGAAGCAAGCCTGAGGATCTCATCGCAGCGATCGGTCCTGCCATCTGCGGCAAATGCTACCAAGTCAGCGCGGAAGTCGCCACGCAGTTTCAAGGCTGGTTCCCCGAGCGCACTGACCTGGACCGCCAAACGCGTATCGACCTGCCCGAGACGAACCGGCGGCAACTGGTGGCAGCAGGTGTCGAACCCGACCGGATCGCCATAGGTGCGCCCTGTACCCTGGAGCACGCCGGAGAGTTCTACTCCTACCGCCGGGCTCCAGAAGAGCGGGGCCGCATGGTGGCCGCAATCCGCGTAGCGCCCGGCGATGCCCAGGCACGCACGGCGTAAGCCGAAGCCAGCGATCAGAGCGATACCCCCAGAGACACGAAAGGCGCGGGTCCCACACCCGCGCCCTTTCGGAGATGCCGTTCTACGCGGCGTTCATCAGGAGGCTTTCCAGCGTGGCGCTGGCATCGCGCTCATTGCGGTCAGCGGCCTCCTGGCAGCGGATGCAAAGCGGAGCCCATGGCACCGCGGCCAGCCGTTTCGGGCTGACATCCTCTTCGCAGTGCGCGCACACGCCGAAGCTGCCGTCGTTGATGCGACGGAGTGCGGCGCGAACGTTGCGCAACAGGTTCGACTCACGGTCGAGATTGCGAATTGCCAGCTCGCGCTCTGCGGCGCGTGTGACTTCGTCGATCGCGTCGGGACTCTTCTCGATCGCGATCTCGTCCCGTCTCCGCATGACTTCGGCGAGCTCGGTCTGCTTCGCTTCCAGGATCTGCTTGAACTTCATCAACTCCGTGTTCGTCATCTCTCCCCCTCTTGTGTTCATTACGTTTGCTTCATAATCCGAGCTTCGTTATATTGTCTTGGATCGAAGCCCGTTTGTCCAGCGAAATTGTAAGACGAAATCCGCGCCGGGTCGTTCCAAAAATCGTGAGTGTCAGGGACGCACCCGCCGGTAGTGTTGTTGAATTTTTCATCGTTACTGCCTTCGCGGCCGCCCTTGTAACGCACGTGTCTCGGATCGAGCAATTCTCTTACCAAACCATCGACGCCGTCAAGTAACTCTTAGACGCCAACTTTGGTCGGAAGTTTCCGGGTTCCCCGCCAAAAAACCGCAAATCGAAGCGTTTTCATCGCTCCATATGTTAAATCCGCTGCGCCCGCACCCGGGTGGGCTGTTCGCCCCGAAGGTAAGTTCCACCGGTGCGCGTAATTTTTGCCGAACCAGGTACCCGACCGGGCATTTGCCGTTGTCCCAGAACGCACACCCCCTCATTCGCCTTGCGCTCTCAAGGCCGCTTCTTGCATGCGGCTTTGTGTGCACCGAAACTGCGGCGACTTTTTAGAAGACGATCAGGGACGCCTCTCCGTGCACTCCAATCGGAAACGGCAGTGCTTTTCGAGTGGTCCCGGGTCTGGGATCGGAAAACTCCTGCGGGAACAATCGGGCAACACGCAGGCGGAAATCCCGGCTTCGGGGCTTCCGCCGAACCCGGACGGTTGCGCACCGACCATTCAGCGGGAGCCTCTCGTCCGATATCATACAACCCCTGTCAAGTGCCCCTCACCTGTCCAGCAGCCAGCAGCGCCCTGTTCCAGGGAAATACCGCGAGGCGTCCCGCCTTGCCACGTGCGTCGAAGGCGGCCATGAGGGGCGAGAAACCATGCTAAGATTTCGCTTTCCCTGATGCGCAAACTTCCTGCTGAGGCCCTGGGCCGCTGGGCTGCCGTATTGTTGTGCGTGTGGTTCGCCGCAGCCGGGCTGGTGCTGATCCCGTATCCCGGAATTCAGAACGACGAGGCGCTGTTCGGCGGCGGCTTGTACCCGCCGATTGCGATTGAGGGCTACATCAGCATCTTCAAGCACCATCTGCCGACGATGCTGATGACCTACATCGGCGCGGTGAAGATCTGGCTGTACGCGCTCGTGTTCTGGGTCTGGGAGCCGTCGGTGTGGTCGATCCGGGTACCCGCGCTCCTTCTGGGGACACTGTCGGTGTGGCTGGCGTGGCGGCTGATGCGCCGAACTCTCGGCCTGCGCGCGGCCTTGATCGGAACGGCGCTGCTCGCGACCGACGCGACGTACCTGCTGACGACGACCTTCGACTGGGGGCCTGTGGCCATTCAGCATGTCCTCCTGGTCGGCGGCTGCCTCGCGCTGGTGCGGTATTACGAGATGGCCCGGACCCGCGACCTCGCAATCGGCTTCTTTCTGTTTGGGCTGGGCTTGTGGGACAAGGCGCTGTTCGTCTGGATGCTGGTGGGCTTGGGCGTGGCAGTGATGGTGGTGTTTCCCCGGGACGTGATCAAGCGGGTCAGCCGAAGGACCGTCGCCGTCGCGGCAATCGCATTCGCGATCGGCGCATTTCCGCTGCTCAAGTACAACGTCTCGCAGAAGTTCGTAACGTTCCGCGGCAACACGCGGTATTCCACCGAAGAATTTGTCAACAAGGGGCGCGTGCTGCGGGCATCCTTTCAGGGCGCATCCCTGTTCGGATATCTGGCCCCGGGAGAACCCTCTGAGCCGCCGGGAAAGCCTCAGAACGCGCTCGAACGGGCGTCGGTAAAACTGGACTCGGCCACGGGTAACCAGTGGCGCAGCTGGACGTATGCCGCCGCCCTGGCCGCGCTCGTGCTGGTTCCGTTTGCCGGCCGCGCCGGCTGGTTCGCACTGGTGTTTAGCGCCGTTACCTGGGCCCAGATGGCCTTCAACCAGAACACGGGAGGAGGAACGCATCACGCGGTGCTGATGTGGCCGTTCCCGCAGATCCTGATGGCTGCGGCGTTCACGGGAGCAGCAAGACGGCTGAAACGCCCCGGAACGGTTCTGCTGGTGGTGGTGACGGTGTTCCTGTGCGCGTCCAACGTCTTGGTACTGAACCACCATTTAGTCGGCTTCGTACGCGGCGGCACGACGACGATTTGGACAGACGCGCTCTATCCGCTCTCCGAACGCCTCGGGCGCGACACCGGCCGGAACGTGTACGTCCTCGATTGGGGCATGTTCGATGCGCTGCGCCTGTTGAACCAGGGCAAGCTGCGCCTGCTCACAGGCAATGATCCGCTGATGGACGCGGACACCAACCAGAACGATCGCGCCGACGTAGCCCACATGCTGGCGGACGAAAACGCAGTGTTCGTCGCGCACACGCCGGAGAAGTTCGTTTTCGAGGGCGTCTGGCCGCGGTTTGAAGAAGCCATGGCGGCCGCGGGCTACCGTAAGGAATCGGTCGAACTGATCCGGGACCGCTCGGGCCGGCCGGTGTTCCAGATGTTTCGCGTCGCGAAGTTGTAGGAGCTACCGGGGCGCAACCGGGCCTGCGAATCAAGTGCCGCATCGTTCTACTTCCACCAGGCAACTGTAGAACACCGGTCCGCCGCCGGCGTCGCTGAGGCGGTCCGAGGTGAGCGCGTTGACGTTACGTCCTCCGGGCGAGTTCTTGGGCCAGCGGACGGCGTTTGTGCGGACGACGCCAGGAGAAACCGAGCCGTCAATGCGTGCCTTCAGCGTGATGCAGCCGCGCCCGTTGAACAATCGAACGTTGTCGCCTTCTGAAATGCCGCGGTCCGCGGCGTCCGTTTCGTGGATGGAGAGGAATGCCGTGCCGTGATCGACCGCGGGCCGGTTGCCAAACGTCGAGTTCATCGCGTCGTCGGCCTTCGGGCTGACGAGTTCGAGCGGCCACGCTCGGTTCCCGTGTCGCGATTCGACCGGCGGCACGTAATCGAGCGTTTCCGCGTGGAACTCGCATTTGCCTGATGGCGTGCCGAACCCGCCTTCCGCGAAGGGCTGAAACGGCGAGGGCAGGTTGAGGCGTACGAACCGCTCCCGGTCGAGCCGCTCCAGCGTTATACCGCGCAGGAACTCGTGCCCGCTCGCGAGCACGCTGCGAATCATGTCGGCCTCGGAGTCCTCGAAGCACGTATCCTCGAAGCCCATGCGTTGCGCGAGGGCGCGGAAGACCTCGACGTTGCTGCGCGCCTCGCCCGGCGGCGGGATCGCGGGCCGGGCGAGTTGAAGGTAGTAGTGGCCGTAGGCGTAGTACAGGTCAGTGTGCTCGATGAAAGTGGTGGCCGGCAGGAGGATATCCGCGTAATCGGCAGTATCGTTCTGGAACTGCTCGAGAACGACGGTGAACAGGTCCGGCCGGGCCAGGCCGCGGTGGACGAGGTTCTGGTTGGGCGCAACGGCCGCTGGGTTCGAATTGTAAACCACGAGCGCCTTCACCGGCGGTGCGTCGAGCTCTGTCAGCGCCTTTCCGAGTTCGCTCATGTTGATGGTGCGGGCGGGAGTGCCGAGGTCGGGCCGTTCGAGCGCCGCACGGTTGAGCGCGAACGCGCCGGACGTGCTGAGCA
>DATMXS010000283.1:0-3455 GCA_035561355.1 Bryobacteraceae bacterium
GATTTCAACTTAATCCTTCAGACGTCAGTAGAGCCAGGTTCGCGGGTCAAGAAAGGGCAGGTCATCGCCGAGTTCGACCGCCTGAACATGACCACTCGGCTCGACGATTACCGCGTGAGCCTGGGGGAGCAGGAAACCAGCCTCAAGACGCTGCAGACGAACCTCGACGTCACGAAGAAGGCGCACCTGCAATCGATCACCTCCGCAAAGGCTGCCCTGGATAAAGCCGAGCTAGACCTGAAGACCATCCCGGTCCAGTCCGATCTGCAGGCTGAGCAGTTGAAGCTCGCCGCCGAGGAGGCGCGGGCCCGATACAAGCAATTGCTCAATGAGGTCAAGTTCAAGGAAACATCGCAAGCGGCGGACCTGAAGATCGCGCGGCTGGACTATGCGGAAGCGCAAGTCGAGTTCCAGCGGGTGGTCGCCAATGCCGAACGAATGCTGCTGCGCGCGCCGATTGACGGCGTAACGGTGATGGGGACGACGTTCCGCGGCTCGGAGTTCGGCCAGATCAGGGCAGGCGACGAAGTGCGCCCCGGCATGATGGTGATGCAGGTAGTGGATCCGAGCTCGATGATCGTGAACGCGACGATCAACCAGGTGGATGTGGAATCCATCCGCATAGGGATGAAGGCCCGCGTCCATTTTGACGCATACCCCGATCTGAATCTGGCGGCTCGTGTCTACTCGGTGGGGGCGATCCCGAAGTCGGGCGGGGCACGGGCGGCCTATGTCAAAGAAATCCCGATCGTGCTGAAACTCGATGAGATGGATCCGCGTGTGATCCCGGACCTCTCTGTCTCGGTGGATGTCATCGTCGAGCGCACGCAGGAAGGCGTGATCGCGCCGATGGAAACAGTATTCCGGGAAGCGGGCAAGGACAAGCCGTTCGTATTCGTTAAGGTCGCTTCCGCATGGGAGCGGCGTGAAGTGGAATTGGGCCCCGCCTCGAACGTCGCGGCGGTGATCCGCTCCGGCGTGCGGCCCGGGGAAGTGCTCGCGGCCGAGTGGCCGATCCAAGAGAAAAGGAAGTGAGCTGATGTCCAAGGACCTGAAATCGCAACGGCTCGGACGCGGGCCCGGTTCGCGGAAGAAGAAGCTGATCGGCTGGGGTATTTTCCTTGCGCTCTGCGGAAGCGGCGCGTACGCTGCATACCGCTATGGCGGCACAACCGAGGTGGTCGTCCCGACAGCCCGTGTGCGGCGCGGTGAGTTCGTACTGAGCGTACGGACGCGCGGAGAGATCCGCTCGACCAAGTCGATCATTTTGACGGCTCCGCAGGTGCCGAGCCCCCGCATCGTCAGGCTGGCCGAAGCCGGCAAGCCGATCAAGAAGGGCGATGTCGTGGTGGAGTTCGACGTAGCACAGCAGGAGCAGAACCTGCTGGAGCGGACCACCACAGTCCGGACCGTCGACAGCGAGATCGTGCAGACCAAGGCATCACACAGCATCGTGGACGAGACGGACGCGATGAACCTGATGCAGTCCGAGTACGACGTCACGCGGGCGCAGCTCGAGGCGAGCAAAGCTGAGATCCTCTCCGAGATCGAAGGCGCCAAGAACCGCATCGAGGTTGGCATTGCGCAGGGCGAACTCGGGCAGGTGAACACTGCCATCGGGGCGCATAAGGTCACCCAGGGAGCTGATCTTCAGCGTCTGGGCAACCGCAAGGACAAGGCGGTCCGCGACATGGACCGCTCCCGCAGCTATCTTTCGCAGATGATCCTGCGCGCGCCGAATGACGGAATCGTGAACATCCTGCCGAACTTCCGGGCGTCGGGATCGTTCGGCTCCATGCCGCCGGCGTTCAAGGAAGGCGACAGCGCCTGGACCGGCGCGGCCATCGCGGAGATCCCCGACCTTTCGAGCATGCGGATCGAGTTGAAGCTTGAAGAGGTAGAGCGCGGGAAGTCTCAGATCGGGCAGGTCGTCCGAGTGAGAGTGGACGCGATTGCAGACAAGGAATTCAGCGCGGAACTCGATTGGATCAGCCCCATCGCGACACTGAACTTCTCCCGGTTCGCTGCGGCGGAGAAGATCTTTCCGGCCTACGCAACCCTGAAGAATCTGGATCCACGACTGCGTCCGGGCATGAGCGGTACGGCGGAGATCGTGCTGGAGCGGCAGCCGAACGCCCTGCTGATTCCTGCCAAGGCCAGCTTCATCAACCAGGGCAAGCCTGCGGTTTACGTTCAGAAGGGACAGAACTTCCTGATCCGGCGCATCGAAGTTGGAAAGCGCAACGACAATGACGTTGTTGTGACGGGCGGGCTGACCGAGGGCGAGGTGGTCACCCTCGAGAATCCGGCCGAAGCAGCCAAGCGCGCGAGGAAGAAGTAGCGATGAAAAAGTGGATTTTCCGACTCTTGCTCCTGCTGGTGCTCGGGGCCGCGGGTTGGGGCGGGTACCGCCTGATGAAGCAGTTCGACACTAAAGAGCAGACCATCCCCATGGCGACAGTACGCAGAGGGGACGTAGTGATCCGCAGCTTCACGCGCGGCGAATTGCGTGCGGTCCGCTCCATGATGCTGAATGCGCCGAACCTGTTCGGCACCGTCCAGATCACCAGACTGGCGCCGCTCGGCGCGTTCGCCCGCGAGAAGGACCTGATCATCGAATTCGACGATTCCGAAGTACGATCGCGGCTCGAAGAGAAGCAGCTCGAATTGGACCAGGTGGAAGAGCAGTTGACGAAGGCGCAGGCCGAACTGGAAATCCGCAACAATCAGGACCAGGTTGACCTGCTGCGCTCGCGCTATTCCGTCCGGCGCGCCGAACTTGAAGTGAAGCGCAACGAGTTACTCTCTTCAATCGACCAGAAACGAAACTTGTTGAACCTCGATGAAGCGCAGCGGCGCCTGAAACAGCTCGAGAGCGACATCAAGTCGCGGCTGGAGCAATCGCAGGCCGAACTCGCCGTGCTCCGCGAGCGTAAGAATAAGGCGGTGCTCGAACTCAACAGGGAACGTCAGCGTCTGGGACAGGTAAAACTGTTGGCGCCGATGGCGGGTCTCGTGGCGGTGCGCCAGGCCCGGCCGATGGGCTTTTTCATGCGAGGAATGCAGCTTCCGGACCTCCGCGAAGGCGACCAGGTATTCCCGGGGACGCCGGTGGCTGACGTCCTGGACCTGTCCGAGCTCGAGCTGGCGGCGAAGGTCGGAGAGTTGGACCGTGCGAACCTGCATGAGAACCAGGACGCCCTGATCCGGCTCGACGCCGCGCCCGATAAGCTGTTTCACGGCAGGATCAAGAGCCTGAGCGGCACGGCGACCGCGAACATCTGGTCGGGCGATCCGGCCAAGAAATTCGACGTAATTTTCGGCTTGGACATGAAGGAGCTGTTGACGAAGCTCGGCGCCAAGCCTGAGTACATCCGCCTGATGCTCGAAGCCGCTGCGAAGAACCGGAATAAGCCGGCGGCGCCGCAGCAGATGTCTCCAATGGCGATGATGCG
>DATMXS010000284.1:0-11352 GCA_035561355.1 Bryobacteraceae bacterium
CAAACGCTGGCTGATCCCGAGTTGATGGCGATGTTCGCCTCCCTGGTCGAGTCCGATCTGGATCCCGACCTCGCGCACTCAATCATCAACCGCATTCGTGCGGAAGGCGTCCCCGCGAAGGCCGACCGGTTGCGCCTCGCCATGGCCGCGGAATTGGCGGGCCGGTTCAAGACGGATCCTCATCTCGGTACCGCATCCGCCGGTCCGCGAGTCGCCGCCTTCGTGGGTCCATGTGGGACTGGCAAAACGAGCATGCTGGTCAAACTCGCGGCGCGCTTCGGGTTGGCGACCCGCCGGCCGACCGAAATACTATCACTTGATACCCACCGCGTAGCTGCTTCAGAGCAGTTGCGGTCCTACGCAGCCCTGCTCGGGATACGGTTTCAGGTGATCGGTAATACCCGCGCCCTGGGCCAAGCGATCGAGGAACTCCAGCACAAGGACCTGGTCCTGATCGATACCCCAGGCCACGGCCCCCAGGATCTTGCCGCTTCAGAGGAACTCGCGGGCTTCATTTCATCGCGAGCTGATATTGATGTCCACCTGGTCCTAAACGCCGCGATCCGTTCTGCCGATCTATCGCGTGTGGTGGATCGCTTCGAGATGTTCCGCCCGGCCAAACTGGCATTCACGAGGGTGGATGAAACCGTCTGTTTCGGGCCGCTGGTGAATGAGGCTGTGCGGACCGGCAAGCCGGTTTCCTTCCTCTCGGGCGGGCAGCGCGTTCCGGAAGACCTCGAGCCTGCCACCAAGGACAGAATCATTGACCTGGTTCTCTCTCCGGGGAGCGTTTAAAGAGCGCAAGAGTGACCACCTCGTACACACTCGGTCCTGATGCCGCCGCGCACGAGCGCGAGCGTCTGATTTTGGAGCATCTCCCCCAAGTGCGCTTGATCGCCCGGCGCATCCACGAACGGCTGCCGGCGAGCGTCGCTCTCGACGACCTGGTCTCCACGGGAATCGTGGGCCTGATCTCCGCTATCGACAACTTCGACGCCGATCTCAATGTGAAGCTGAAGACCTACGCCGAGTACAAGATCCGGGGCGCGATCCTGGACAGCCTGCGCGGACTCGATTGGGCGCCGCGCCAGAAGCGCCGCCGGTCGAAGCAAATCGAATCGGCGATCGAGGCACTGGAGAAGACGCTGCAGAGGTCTCCCACCGAAGAGGAGATCGCGCAGCACCTCGGGGTTTCCGTGGAGGAGTATCACGAATGGCTTGTGGAGATCCGGGGCGTGAACATCGGCAGCATCGAACAGGCGCCTCCCGACGAACCCGGTCGCGACCTGCTCAAGTTCATCGCCGGCAGTGAGGACTCATGGCCGTCCGCCATCGTGGAGCGCGCGGAGTTGGAACAACTGTTGGCCACCAGTATCGAGAAGATGCCGCTGGTTGAGCGGACCGTACTCGGCCTGTACTACTACGAGGAACTCACGCTTCGGGAGATCGCACACATGATGGATCTGCACGAGTCACGGATTTCACAACTGAAGACACAGGCGGTGCTGCGGCTGCGGACTTGGCTGACCCGCCGCTGGCCGGCCGCTCGCGGTCCAGCACTGGCCACCCGCTAAAGACGCACCGGAGCGAGAATGAACGAGATCTCACAGTGGTTAGCGGAACGTTGGGCCGCCGGCCTCGCCGCATCGATCGCCTCGATGGCGGGAGAGCGGCCCGCCGTGGAAATCGGTCCGAGCGCAAGGCCATCTGACGACATCCTTTGGTGGCAGCACGGTCTTAGGGAGATTCCGCAGAGTGCCATCTGGTCCGGAGCTCACCGGACGGATTGGTTCGGGGCGGGGAAGTGGACTCTCGCCAACGCCGGGATTGACGCCATCGAAGAAGCGGACGCTCGGAATACATGGATCGAGGTCGTGAACCAGTCCGCTGCTGCCGTGGCTACGGACATTGCCTCCAGGCTCGGCACGAGCGTTCAACCGGAGGACGGTTCTGAAGGATCGCCCCCCGAAGCCGCGGAGGTCTTTGCGGTCGGGATCACCGTGAAGGCAGAGCACTGGACGGCGCTGGTCGCTTTCTCGCCGGCTCTGGTCACTGCTCTCTCTCCGGCACAGCAAACGACCACCGCCACTCCGGCTCAAATCGATGCGACCGGATCCGTTCTGGCGCTTGAAGCTTTGCCTAGACGCGATGCCGGCGCCGGCGTGCCGAAGGCGCTCGACCTGCTGCTGGACGTCGAACTGCCGGTGAGTGTATCGTTCGGGCGCGCACAACTACCTCTTAAAGATGTCCTGAAGCTCACGACGGGGGCTATTGTCGAACTAAACCGGACGATCAGAGATGCCGTGGAGGTGATTGTGAATAACTGCGTCATCGCGCGCGGCGAGGTGGTGGTGGTGGAGGGGAACTACGGTGTGCGTATCCGCGAAATCGTGAGCCGCGAAAACAGGATGCGGAGTTTGCGATGAGCACGGTCGAAATCTGCTGCCTCACCGGGGCGGCGCTGGCTTTTGCATGTGTCGTGCTGATCGATGCATTGCGGCGGCGCGCCATACGTGCGGAGAGATCGCTGCTCGACCGAATCGATACCGGCGAGCAGAGGTTTGAGGATCTGATGGTGCAGTTCAAGTCGCTGGAGGCGCGCATGGAGGAGGTCAGGCTGGAATCCGGGTTGCTCGTGCCGCCGGAACCGCCGCGCTCTGGACTCAACTTGAACAGACGCAGCGAGGCTCTCTGGCGTCTTAGGAAAGGCGAAACAGCTGACGAGATCTCCACGGCTCTGGGAGTGCCGGTCGCAGAGGTGCAACTGTTGGAGAAAGTCCAGAAAATCCTTGTAGGTTCGTAGCGCAGTGCGGATGTGGAGCGGAGTGCCATAATACCCCGGCCTGCACCGCGCAAACCATCATCTGACACGGGGCCACTACGCAACCAGGAGCACGCGGAAGTGCTGCCCAGGGACTGAACAGCGTGGTTGTCGATGCCCGGTTGGTGTTGCGGGATTGTTGAGTAGGCTATCCTTAGCGGCTTGCGGGTTTGCACGCGATTCACTGCATGCGCGGTTCCCTGGAAGTACGTAGAATAGCGGCGATGACCAGGCGAGCCGCACTCTCGATATTTTGTGCAGGCTTTTGCACCGACTCCGGAACTCGTCCGCACTCCAGGCCGGGTTCAACCGACGCCGCCAAGCTCCCCGGTGGCTTCGTGTTCACCGAAGGACCGGCGTGCAGCGCGCGAGGAGAGCTGTTCTTCACCGATGTCGGTGCTGAGCGGATCTATGCTTACCGCGACGGTGTAATTAGGGTTGTTCGGAATAGCAGCAATGTCGGCACCGTCTGGCGCTTGATAGCCGGAACCGGCTGCTCGTTTGCGAGAGGGGCAGGCTTACTCGAACGGAGGCGGACGGGAAGCTCACGATCCTGGTTGATAGCTTCGAAGGCAAGGGCCTGCACTCGCCCCACGATGTTGCCGTGAGATCGGATCGCACGGTGTTCTTTACCGACCTGAAACCGGAGAAGGAGTGGGCCAATCCGGCGAAGGTAGGATTCTCGGGAGTCTATGAACTGCGTTCCACCGGTGAGATGTTCCTCTTTCCACGAGAATACGCGGGCCCGAATGGTATCGCGCTCTCTCCGGATGAGGATCGCTTGTACGTTGCCGAACGTGTCAAGCCAAATGAAAATGTAACCCGGCCGGACCTCGGTTGTGCCATCTGAACATGTGACCCGGTGTGCTAAAGGGCACCCCAGATTGGTGGTTCGTTTTGGGCGGTCGCACGGGTCGCCCAACGAATCGTTTCCGCTCGCCCCCTTTCCCTCTTGAACAGTTCTCGTTCAGAACGGCCCGCAGCGGTCAAGGGCGCGCCGGGGTTGCGCGGCGCTGCGTACCCTTGACGGCGAAAACCGTTCTGGAATCTTCACAACAGATCATTGATCAGGCCGCCGTCGTTGTCCGGGTGAATCTCCCTGACCCGAAGGGGCAGCGCTTGCGAATCCGGTCCAGACCCGCCTGGGTGGCCCGCTGCGACCGCCCCGCGATCGCCTCGCCTTCCCACCAGCCGCTCGCGATGCTGTACCAGAAGGTCCCGGTGAAGGTGGCCTCGGAGTGGGACACGGACGAGGTCGGCAATGCGCAGGTGGACTTCGTGGCGCACTGCGGCCGGTCGATGGGCAGCGAATTCGCGAACACGCTTTCGGCGGTGGACACAGCGGATGCACGCTCGGGTTGCGCTCCCGCTTGAGCCGCAGCAGCCGCCGCTCCCGCTCCAGCAGCCGGTCGATGGTCCGCGGCGAGATCCGCGCCAGTTTGCCGGCAACTTCGTCGCTGCACCGAAGCTCACCCAATCTCCTCAGCCGCTCGAGTTCGCGGCGCGGGATCGGCGCCAGCCGCTGTCCGCAGGGGCAGTCGAATATCTCCCACACCTCTACCAACGCCGTCAGCACCGCGGCTCCGTAGACCCGCGATCGCTTGCGTCGACTCGGTCCCAGCGCCGCCGCCGGAGCGTGGTTCAGAACGCGGATCAGGTACTTCCGGTTGAGCTTCGTCCGCTTCTGAGCCTCGTCAAGCAACCGCGTCCGGCCCGCGACATCGGCACTTTCGTACTCTTTCCGAACCTCGATCAGATACTGCTTTCGCGAGTGCATGTCCACTCCTGCGTTGTGGCATGCCCCGCACTCTCCCGGGTTACATTTTCATTTGGCCGAACCGATTCGCTTCCGGTGATATTTTAAGCGGCTCAATTCGACGACACACACGGCAGGAAGATCCTCGCGTATGATCTGGCCATCAGCAAGAGAACTGCTCAGGTGATGATTTCTTTCGGACCAGACGAGGCTCCTGATGGGCTAAGGACGGATGCCCAGCGATGCCGGGGTCATTGTATTCACGCGGTCAGGTGGATTCGTGAGAACTGTACGGGGCCCAGAAAGACCTTCAAACTGTACGTTCTCCACTACGCAGGAATCGCTGTTCGTGACTGCCGGGACTTCCGTCTATTCGTTGGAAGTCGCCGACCTGTTCCAGCCCAATCGCCGGCCATAACTGCTGAATCGACCTGCCGCGGACCGCGTGCAACCGCGTGCAATTTGGAAGTGGGGGCATTTGGATTAGCAGCCGCTTGTGCATGCAAACGGCTCGGTCGCTTCGGCCGTGGGACCGCGGCCATCCGGGGGAGTGCCGCGGCCCACCAATCAATCACTGCTTACAACTGCTCTCGCGGAGAAACAACGTAACGCGGTGGGGGCGCAGGCTGGGCCGGCGGAGCTGGCGCGGGCCTGGTCGCTCGCGGGGCCATCCGGCGAGCTGCTGGAGCAGCCTCGATCACCACCTGGAACGACATTTCAGAGCGGTTCCGGACCACTACTACCGGCACGCCCTTCGATCCTTCAATGCTCCGTATCTTCGCGCTGATGTCGTTCGGCGAATCCACCTCCTCGCCGTCTACTTTCACGATTACATCGCCGGCCTTGATCCCTGCCTTTTCGGCGGCGGAGTCCTTCGTCACCGAACGCACCAACACGCCTTTTTTGACACCGAAGAACTCGGCAAGCTGCGGTGTGAGCGATTCCGCTTCAACGCCGAGCCGGCTGGTGCGCCACGTCGTGTGTATCTGCGGCATGTCGGGCATCCGGAACTCGAAGCGCTGGCCCTTCATCTCCTCCCGCATCTTCTCCATATCGCGACGGAACTTCGATTCCCACTCGCGGCTGACTTCCTTCCGGTTGCCGACGCTTGCCGACACCGTCATCGTCTGGCCGCCCCGCCAAACCAGCATCTTCACCGAACGGCCCGCGGGTACTTCGCGCACCATGCGGACAAACTGCTCGACACCCTCTACACGCTCGCCGTTGAACTCCAGAATGACGTCGTTCTCCTTGATTCCGGCCTTCTCCGCCGGGCTGCCTTCGTTGACGCGGCTAACCTTCACTCCCCGCTCTTCTTTCAGTTTCAGATCGCGTGCAGTTTCCGTATCCACGTCCACCACGCCGACTCCAAGATAGCTGCCCTTGCCAAACCCCGGCCCGAGCAGTACCTGAACATCCGGCGGCGCCGGTGGCTCCGGCGGTAGGTCCTGTAATTCCGCAGGGAACGGCAGGGGCGCGAGGCGTGCGAGTTCGACTGCGCCTTCGATCACATCGTCGAGATCCCCCAGTTCTCCGAGTTCGACGATTACGGCCTGCGGGTGTTCCTGCTTTCGATCGGTATTGCCCTGAGCGGCCAGCCCAGCCGCCCCGAGCGCCATCGCAGTTGCCAACCCTAAAATCTGTTTCATGTGGTTTTCTATCCCTATCGGCGACGTAGGTATATGGTCCCGCCCTGCGCGGCCAGACGGAGGATCGCGCCTCCGCCGTTAATCGAGCCCTGCGCTTCGGACCGCATGTTGCCGCCCTGGAGCCGGGGCCGGACCTCGGCGAAATCCGAGACGATCCGGTTGCCTCCGGGAGAGGCGTTCACGGCCTCAACCGTCACCGCAACGTTAGACGGGATGTATACCGTTATGTCACCAGCTTGCGTGGACAGCACCGAATCGCGGAGTTGCTTCCCGGCGCCCAGTTCGGCGATGATGGCGCCCATCGCGGTGGTGGCCTGCATACCCCCCGAAACCGATTGAAGCTGGATCTGCCCGGATCCCGAAACCAAGTCCACGCTCGCGGCGGACCGTACCTTGATGGAGCCCGCTCCCGTGTTGGCGCGGACCAGACCGCCGGCGCGCGATACGTCGATAATGCCGCCACCGGTCGAGAGAGCCGCACCTTGGGCCGCGTGATCGATCCGGATGTTCCCGCCGCCGCTGGCGGTCGCCTGAACACGGCCTTTCGCTTCGCGGACCACCACCTCGCCGCCGCCGGTTTCAAGGTACGCGTCACCACCAACCGAATCGACGAAGATCGACCCTCCCGCGGAGTATGCCTTCAGAATGCCCGCCACGCGGCCAATCCTGACGTTTCCGCCTCCGGTGCCTGCCTTCACCCAGCCCTGGATGCGGTCCACCTGCACCTCACCCGCGCCGGTGTTGGCGAACAGGCCGCCGTCCAGGTCGAATACTTCCACGCGCCCTACCTGCGATTCGGCGTGGACTTCCTGCAGTTTCTTCGGTATGCGCACCTGCAAGTCCGCCGCCGCGTCAAGCTCTGCCGGAACGTTCACGTACACCACGGACCAGTCGCCGCTGCGGTAGGCCTTCACGGCGATGCGCTCAAACGCGACCTTGGCGGCAATCTCGCCCGAAGCACGCGAGCGCTTCTTCACCGTCCATGCGATATCGTTGCGGTTCTCTCCGTGAAGGCTGATCGTGCCTCGCGTGAACACCTTGACGCGGGGTCCGGCCGGAATTGAGCCCGCGGCCGAATCCACCCATTGCCGGCCTTCACGGCCAACCTGCGGTTCCGCGTGGGTAGGCCCGGCTGTCGCAAGCACCGCCGGAACCAACCAAAGCCAACGAGTGTTCATGTGTCCTTCGCTAAAAAGTCCCCACTGACGCATTCATGTCTTTCAGCGCGCGTTCGCTGCGCAGGCGAACGTAGCTGTTGCTCTCCGTTTGCAGCAGTTCCTGCAGCACTCCCACCAGCGCTTCGTCCCGGCGATTTTGGACCAGCAGGTCGATAGCCTGGGTCCGGACGCCGGGGTTGTCGTCCGTCAGCAGCGCCTGCGCCAGCGCCCTTCGGACCTGCGGATCGGCGGCGTACGATTTGAGGCCGTCTAGTGCCCGCAGCCGGATGCCGGCGTTCGCGTCACTCCTCAGAGCGTAGATCAGCGCGTCCCTGATCTCGTTCGATGCCGCCCTGTCCTTGAGGATCTCCACGGAATCGGCGCGCACGCCGGGGTCTGAGGATTCGCGCGCGGCGGCCAGAAGCAACTGCTGGATCGGACCTTCCTGGGGATCTCCCGTAACGTACCGCTGCCTCGTCTCTTCCACCATCAGCCGGACCTGGCCGGAAGGCTCGGGCTGCAAATAGCGGACGCGGGTCACCATCGGGTCCGCCGGGCCGGGCGCTATCGCCGCAGGCTGGGTTGAAGTCCACCGGGCTCCGAAAAATCCGAGCGCCACCAGGGCCACTGCGCCCGCCGGACGCACGGCAGCAGCCCAGGACCGCCCGGCGCCGAAGAATTCCTTGGCAGCGGCGAGCCAGCCCGCACGGTGCGGCGTGAGCGTATCGAGCCGATCTCCGAAGTCGCGCCGGCAGCGCGCCAGCAGCGCGGGCGGCACTTCAGCCTCGCGTTCGTCGAGCGCCGCGTGGATCAGCTTCTCCGTTTCGAATGCCTTGCGGCACGCCTCGCACCCGTCCACGTGATCCTGGAGCGCCTGCTCCTGGTCGAGCGAAAGCTCGCCATACAGGAACATGGGGAGGCTCTTCGATACCGACTCGCAGTTCATACGAAATCTCCCAGCGCGACGCGCATCTTCTGCGTCGCACGGAACAAACACGTTTTGGCGGCCTCCTCGGTCGTCCCCAGGATGTCGCCGATCGCCCGGAGCCGCAGCCCCTGGTAATGCCTGAGCTCAAACACCATCCGCTCTTTCGCCGTCAGTTCGCGGAGTACCGATTCGATCCGCTTTCCGAGTTCGCGGTTCAGCAGGTTACGCTGCGGATCCCCTTCGGCACGGTCCTCCGGGAGCACGTCCGTGCGGTCGCGAGGACCGTCTTCCGTCTCGATCACGGCCGATTCCTCCTTCCGCACTTTCCGCTTCCGCAGGTGGTCCAGGCAGAGGTTCGTAACGATGCGGTAGAGCCACGTGTGGAAGCTGCAATCGAACCGGAACAGGTGGAGGTTCTTGTACACGCGCAGGAACGCCTCCTGGTAAACGTCGTAAGCGTCCTCGGTTGAGCGGAGCAGGTTCATCGCCAGCCGGAGCACCTGCCGGTCGTAGCTGCGCACCAGTTGCTCGAAGGCCTGCTGGTCGCCGCGCTGGGCCGCGCGAATCAGCGCGCCCTCGTCGACACCGGGAGCGATCGCGTCGTCCGGCGCCGATGTGGCTTCACGGTTCACTTCGGAGGTGGTCACCTTTCCGCCCGGGTGGTGCCGCTTCGTGGACTCTCTTTTCGTCCACGTTCTTTTGGACGGGCGATGACGAAAAGTGTAACGCGGAGTGGGGTTTGAAGGTGGGCCGGAATAGGGAAGCCCCGTGCGTAAGCAACGGGGCTTCACTCAGAGGGGCATTGGCACGCTGGGACGCGCCAATCGGGATGTAATGGAGCCAGTCTAGCTGGGAAAACGACTTTTCAATCTAAAATCACCCTCATGTGAGGGATGTTTAACCTTGCAACGGTTTCATAAGAAAGAGCACCCGCGGCCCACGCCCACTCACAAGCCACAATCTACCAGCCACCAAGCCGCGAGCCACGGCCTCTCGGCCCAAGCCGAGCCTTGAAAGGCTACTATGCGAATCAGGATGGCTGCATTTCAGAAGACCTTTCGGATTTCCACTCGCGGGCGCGCCGACATTCGTGATGTCACTCCAGAGGTGGAGCGCCTTGTCGCGGAGAGCCGCGTTGCAATCGGGATCGTCAACGTCGCCGGGAAGGGATCCACTGTCGGCGTGACGACGATCGAGTACGAGCCGGGGGCTGTGGCTGACTTCAAACGTGCGCTGGATCAGGTGGCGCCCATGAACCTCGATTACGCGCACAACGAACGCTGCGGCGACGAGAACGGCTACGCGCACCTTCGCAGCGCGCTGATCGGAACCGGTAAGAGCTTCCCGGTGCGGGATGGCGCCATCGGTCTGGGCACCTGGCAGCAGATCATCTTCTGCGATTTCGACGAACGTCCACGGGAGCGCGAGATCACGGTCACAGTGATCGGCGATTGAACTCTGCATGGGCGGGTTGCGACCGGGCTTCCCTGCGAGTCTAATAGGTGCAAGGGGGATGTTATGGCTGACGAACGCCTGGAGCAGCTCAAGTCAAAATACCAATCCGTTCTGAATGCGATCCAGCAGCAGCAGGGACGCCTTCAGAATGTCCATATCGAAGGCGGAAAGCTGTTGATCCGCGCCGAGGTTTCGTCCAACGATGCGAAGAATCGCATCTGGGACCAGATCAAGCTGGTGGACAAGAGCTATAACGACCTGACGGCCGACATCAGCGTGGTCGCTGGCGCTGCCGGTGCTGCCGGCGCCCCCATGTCCCAGACGGCTGGGGCTGGGGGAGCGGGCGCCCAAGCAGGAGGCGCCGCGCGATCTGCGGGCCGCACCTACACAGTGCAGGCGGGTGACACGCTTTCCAAGATAGCCCGCGAAATGTACGGCGACGCCAAGGAATACAACAAAATCTTCAACGCCAACCGCGACCAGTTGAGCGACCCCGACCGCATCAAGCCGGGACAAAAGCTGGTGATTCCCGAGTAACGGGACCGGTTCTTTCGCGAAGTGGCGGAGTGCCGCCACTTCGTCCTTCTGATCGGTTGTATGAGGGGAGAGTGTATATGGACTGGGTAAATGTCCTAGGGAAATACATTGACCGCCAGGTGCCGGGCAGTGTGAATCCGGGCGAACAGCACGTTGGGGGCGAGGTATTGGTGCATCGGGATTTCGAAGCGGTAGCGCAGCGCGTGCCGCGGTCGTCGCTGGTCGAAGGGCTGGCTGCTGCATTCCGCTCGCCGGACGCGCCGGGATTCGGCCACATGCTGAGCCGGCTGTTCAGCGCGGCGAATCCGGAGCAGAGGGCGGGGTTGCTGGCGATCCTGCTGACCATTGCGCCTGCCGCGGTCCGGGGAGATCTGGCGGGCCTGTTCGGTCGCAACCGCGAGGTGAAGCCCGAAGAGACCCACAAGGTCTCACCGGAAATGGTGCGGCGGGTGGCCGACGAGGCGGAGCGGCGCGACCCCGGCGTAGTGGACCGCATCAGTGAGTTTCTGGCGGAGCATCCGCGCCTTCTGAAGAACCTCGATATCAGCAGCCTCTCGACGGCAATGGCAAACATCGGCCAGCGCGTCATCAGCGGCCGAGGCACAATGACGGGGAGCCGCGGAGCCTAACCATTCACAGCCCGGGGGTATGATGCCTCCGGGCTGCCTTCCTGCGTGTCCTATCTCCCCATCCCCAAATAGCGGAACCCTGCGGCCTCCAGGCGGCTCCGTTCCAGGTAATTGCGGCCATCCAGCAGAATGGGTGTTCGCATCACCGCGGCCAGTTGGCCCCACCCGATGCTGCGGTATTCCGGCCACTCGGTTACCAGGACCAGCGCGTCCGCGTCAGTGGCAAGCACCTGCAGCGAGTCGGTGAAACAGAACGGTAGACTGCCGTACTCCCGCCGCGCGCGGTCGAGGGCGACAGGGTCATGTGCGCGGACGCGGGCTCCGCGGTCAGCGAGCCGCCGCCCGATGTCGAGTGCAGGAGCATCGCGGAGATCGTCGGTGAATGGCTTGAAGGCGAGCCCGAGCAGGCCTATGGTGCGC